>JBAWAV010000294.1:0-9671 GCA_049589475.1 Mycobacterium sp. | reverse complement strand
GCCGAGCGCGAACATGTTCTTGGCGCGCTGACCGTCCTTCTTCGACGCGCCGATGGCCTCGACCGCGCCGAGCGTCAGCGTGGTCATCGGGACCGCTTCGACCTTGTAGTCGGACAGCTCGCCGGTTTCCAGCGGGTTGGCGTCGTAGCCGACCTTGGCCAGGTTGCGTTTGGTGAACTCATCGGAGTTGGCGATCACCAGCCCGCCGATCGGCAGGTCGATGATGTTGGCCTTGAGCGCCGCGGGGTTCATCGCCACCAGCACATCGGGCCGGTCGCCGGCGGTGAGGATGTCGTAGTCGGCGATCTGAATCTGGAACGACGAGACGCCGGGCAATGTGCCTTGCGGCGCGCGGATCTCGGCGGTATAGCTCGGCTGGGTGGCCAGGTCATTACCGAAAAGCGCTGCCTCAGAAGTGAACCGGTCACCGGTGAGCTGCATTCCGTCACCGGAGTCTCCGGCGAATCGGATGACAATCTTTTCCAGTTTCTCGGGCGCTCGCCGTTCGGGCAACGCCGAATCGGGTCGATGCGAATCTGAATCAGATCCTGACCTGGCTCCGTTTTCACTCGGACCCACGTCGCCGCCTTCCGTCGCTGTTCACCGCACGGGCATGTGATCGATACCGGCACGGCTCGCCCGAGTGCACCCTCGGTCGATTTTTATGTCACTGGCAGTACCGATTATTGCACTTCTCTTAAGGAACAAGTGACGCAGGTGCACGTCACCACGCTACCGCGGCCCTGCCAAAGCGCGAGGTCAGACACACGCCATCCACTCCCGCGAAGCAGAAGTGTGGCGTTCGTCACTTTCGGCGGCGGTTGAAGTCTAAGAATCAAAAGTTACGCGTGAGTAACATTTGCTAGCGGTCCGTCTCCCCCGTTCGGGGGAGGACCGGGTGAGGTGTCTTCGGGGCGGTTTCGGGCATCGCGAACCAGAACAAAGTCAAGCCGATCGCGGCGATGATCCCCAGCGACATGAACGCCGCGTCGTAGCCGGAGGCCACCACGATTCCGCCGGCGACGATGTTCGACAAGGCCGCGCCGACGCCCCACATCGCAGTGAGCGCACCGAGGCTGACATTGAAGCGCCCGGTCCCGTGCGTCAGGTCTTGCACGACGAGCGGGAACAGCGCGCCGAAGATTCCGGCCCCGACGCCGTCGAGAACCTGGACGCCGACCAGCCAATAGGAATTGTCGGACAGCGTGTAGAGGAAGCCGCGAACCGTGAGGAAGGCGAACCCGACGAGGAAGATCGGCTTTCGCCCCCAGCGGTCGGCCTTCGCTCCGGCCAGGTACGCCGTCGGCACCATCACGATCTGTGCGGCGACGATGCACGACGCCATCAACGCAGTGCCGACGTCTTTGTTCTGCAACGCCAATACCTGCCCGACCAGCGGCAGCATCGCGGCATTGGCAAGGTGGAAGGCGGTCATGGCCGCAGCGAAGATCAGCAATCTGCGGTCGCGAAACAACACCGCGAACCCGGACGGCTGCGGGTGAGCATCGCCGGGCTGGTGGTCCATGCCGCGCGCCACGCCGTGGTCGATCGCATCGGCCGGAATCCTCAACGCCGCCACCACGCTCAGCGCTGCCATGGCCGCCAGTACCCAGAACACCACCGCCGGGCCGAACCAGTACGCCAGTCCACCCGTGATGGCGCCGGCGGTCGCATTGCCCGCGTGGTTGAAGGACTCGTTGCGTCCGATCCGCCGGGAGAACGCTCGGCTGCCGACGACGCCCAGCGTGATCGCGGCCAGTGCCGGCGCGAAGACCGACGCGGCGGCGCCGGTCAACACCTGCAGTAGCGAGATCGCAAGAAAGTGCGGAAACAGCGGCATCGCCAGCGTGCCGACAGTGACCGTGATCGCCCCGGCGACGATCAGCGCTCGCTTAGCTGACGTCCGGTCTACCGCCGCGCCGACCGGTGTTTGCGCGACGATCGCGGCGATGCCGCCGATCCCCATCACGAACCCGATGGAGGCCTGATCCCAGTGATGCGTCAGCAGGAGATAGACCGACAAGTATGGGCCGAGGCCGTCGCGCACGTCAGCCAGAAAAAAGTTCAGCGAATCCAGCGCGCGAGAGATACGGCCCGAAACCGCGTCAGCGGCATCTGACATCAACCGTCAGAGGGACCGCGCGGCACTACCGACCCGAGGAAGCGCTAAGCGCTCTTGTCGCGGCGCTCGGCGCGCGACGGCTTGCGCGGCACGATCGTCGGAAGCACGTTGTCCTCGACGGTCTCCTTGGTCACCACGACCTTGGCGACGTCGTCGCGGCTGGGGATGTCGTACATCACCGGCAGCAGGACTTCTTCCATGATCGCGCGCAGGCCGCGAGCCCCAGTGCCCCGGTGGATCGCCTGATCGGCGATGGCCTCCAGCGCATCCTGGCTGAACTCGAGCTCGACGTTGTCCATCTCGAACAGCCGGCTGTACTGCTTGACCAACGCGTTCTTCGGCTCGGACTGGATGGTGACCAGCGACTCCATGTCCAGGTTCGTCACCGAAGCAACGACCGGCAGCCGGCCGATGAACTCCGGGATCAGCCCGTACTTGATCAGGTCTTCGGGCATGACCTCGGCGAAGTGATCAGTGGTGTCGATCTCGGCCTTGGACCGGACCTCGGCCCCGAAGCCCAGGCCGCGCTTTCCGACCCGGTCGGAAACGATCTTCTCCAGCCCGGCGAATGCCCCCGCCACGATGAACAACACGTTGGTCGTGTCGATCTGGATGAACTCCTGATGCGGGTGCTTGCGGCCGCCCTGTGGGGGAACCGACGCCTGAGTGCCTTCCAGGATCTTCAGCAGTGCCTGCTGCACGCCCTCCCCCGACACGTCGCGGGTGATGGACGGGTTCTCGCTCTTGCGGGCGATCTTGTCGACCTCGTCGATGTAGATGATGCCCGTCTCGGCGCGCTTCACGTCGTAGTCCGCGGCCTGGATCAGCTTGAGCAGAATGTTCTCGACATCCTCGCCGACATACCCGGCCTCGGTCAGGGCGGTGGCGTCCGCGATCGCGAACGGAACGTTGAGCATCTTGGCCAAGGTCTGCGCCAGGTAGGTCTTTCCGCAGCCGGTGGGACCGAGCATCAAGATGTTGGACTTCGTCAGCTCGACCGATTCACTCGAGCGGGATTCGCGGCCCTTCTCGCCGGCCTGAATTCGCTTGTAGTGGTTGTAAACCGCGACAGCAAGGGTCCGCTTGGCGGTGTCCTGTCCGATGACGTAGCCCTCCAGGAATTCCCGGATCTCGGCGGGCTTGGGCAGCTCGTCGAGTTTTACGTCGTCGGCGTCGGCGAGCTCCTCTTCGATGATCTCATTGCACAGATCAATGCACTCATCGCAGATGTAAACGCCTGGCCCAGCAATCAGCTTCTTGACTTGCTTTTGACTCTTTCCGCAGAACGAGCACTTCAGCAGGTCACCGCCGTCTCCGATGCGCGCCATGGTGCTGGGGGCCTACTTCCTGTTCACTGTGTGGATCGTGCTATCGCATGTATTTCCCGACGCTACCCGCTTGCTCCACGGCGATGCGACCGATAGAGGTGAATCGCGTCGGTGATATTCGTGTTGTGCGCCTGAACATATCGCTTGCGACGGCCCCAAGCTCGCCTGTACGCGCCACTGTGTCTCTGGCGTGTCGCGCCTGTTATGCGACTGAGAGGCCGACGTTTCCGACAGTCCTACATTGAGGCCTATGGGTTTCGCTTTGCCCGAGGATACCGTGTTGGTCGCCGATGGCGGCTTGGCAACGGAGCTCGAGGCGCGCGGTCACGATCTGTCCGACGCGCTGTGGTCGGCGCGGATGCTGATCGACGCGCCGCAAGAGATCACTGCGGTGCACTCGGCGTTCTTCCGCGCCGGGGCGACAATCGCGACCACAGTTAGCTATCAAGCCTCGTTCGACGCCTTCGCCGCCCGCGGGATCGGACGCGGCGAGGCGGTCGGTTTGCTGCGGCGCAGCGTCGAGCTGGCCGCCGGCGCGCGCACCGAGGTAGGTGCGGCCCAGCGGTGGATCGCGGCGTCCGTGGGTCCGTACGGCGCCGCGCTGGCCGACGGGTCGGAGTACCGCGGGCGCTACGGACTAAGCGTCGCCGAGCTGGAGGCCTGGCATCGGCCCCGCCTGGAGGTGCTGGCCGACGCAGGCGCCGACGTGCTGGCCCTGGAGACCATTCCCGACGTCGATGAGGCTGAGGCGCTGGTGAACATCGTCGGATCGCTCGGCGTGCCCGCATGGCTCAGCTACACCGTCGACGGCACGTGCACTCGGGCCGGCCAACCGCTGGCCGATGCGTTCGCAGTGGCCGACGGGGTGCCGGAAATCGTTGCGGTTGGGGTCAATTGCTGCGCACCGGCCGACGTGCTGCCCGCGATCGGACCGGCCTCGGCCACCGGCAAGCCGGTGATCGTGTACCCCAACAGCGGCGAGCGCTATGACGCCGGACGACGCGCTTGGGTTGGCCCGGCAAGCTTTTCGCCCCAACTGGCGGCGCAGTGGGTCTCAGCGGGTGCGCGGATAGTCGGCGGGTGCTGCCGAGTCCGGCCAGACGACATCGCCGAGTTGGCGGCCGCGCTGACCTAGCGGCTTACGCGTTCGACGCGGAGAGTTTCCGGTACTCCAGCACGGTGTCGATGATCCCGTAGTCCTTCGCCTCTGCGGCGGTCAGGATCTTGTCCCGGTCGGTGTCCTTGCGGACCGTCGCGGCGTCCCTGCCGGTGTGGTGGGCCAGCGTGGTCTCCATCAGCGTGCGCATCCGCTCGATCTCGGCGGCCTGGATCTCCAGGTCGGAGAACTGGCCCTGGATCACCCCGGACAGCGACGGCTGGTGGATCAAAATCCGCGCATTGGGCAGCGCCATCCGCTTGCCCGGCGTCCCGGCGGCCAGCAGCACCGCCGCGGCCGAGGCGGCCTGGCCCAGGCAGACGGTCTGGATGTCGGCCCGCACGTACTGCATCGTGTCGTAGATCGCCATCAGCGACGTGAAACCACCGCCGGGCGAATTGATGTACATGGTGATGTCGCGGTCGGGGTCCAGCGACTCCAAGACCAGAAGTTGGGCCATGATGTCGTTCGCCGACGCGTCGTCGACCTGCACACCGAGGAAGATGATGCGTTCCTCGAACAGCTTGTTGTAAGGGTTCGACTCCTTAACACCCCAGCTGGAGTGCTCGACGAACGACGGCAGGATGTAGCGCCCCTGCGGCTGGATGTCGGGGTTCATGACGGGGTGACTCCATTGGTCTCGGCACGGGTGATGATGTGGTCGACGAATCCGTATTCCAGGGCTTCGGGGGCGGTGAACCAGCGGTCGCGGTCCGAGTCCGCAACGATCTTCTCGATCGGCTGGCCGGTGAATTCGGCATTCAGCCGGAACATCTCCTGCTTGATGACCGCGAACTGCTCGGCCTGGATGGCGATATCGGCGGCGCTGCCGGTCACCCCGCCCAGCGGCTGGTGCATCAGGACGCGGCAATGCGGCAACGCATAACGCTTACCTCTCGTGCCGGCGGCCAGCAGGAACTGGCCCATCGACGCGGCCATGCCCATCCCGTAGGTGGCGATGTCGCACGGCGCCAGCACCATCGTGTCGTAAATCGCCATGCCAGCGCTGATGGATCCACCGGGGGAATTGATGTACAGCGCGATGTCTTTGGTGGCGTCTTCCGCCGCGAGCAGCAAGATCTGCGCGCACAGCCGGTTGGCGATGTCGTCGTCGACCTGCGACCCCAAGAAGATGATGCGCTCGGAGAGCAAACGCTCATACACCGAGTCGACGAGGTTCAGACCCTGCGCGCTTGCGCGCATTTCAGTCCCACGGCTCACAGTGGGTTACCTGCTTTCTCGAGTTGCGTATTCACCGACACTAACCAACCGGGGCCGTGACGCACTCCCCGAAACTCCCGCGTTCGCTCACAGCGTCACTTCGTGTCGCCCGACGGCTCCTCGGACGAGGCGGCTTCGGCGGCCGGCTCGTCAGCGTCCACGGCGTCGGCTTGGCCGCGCGGGCCGAAGAACTCAGTGATGTCGACGACGGTTCCGTCGGTGTCGGTCACCGTGGCCGCACGGACCGCCGCCGCGATCGTCAGCCCGCGGCGGACGTCGGCGAACATCGCCGGCAGCTGGTTGTTCTGCTGTAGATAGCCGAGTAACTGCTGCGGCTCGATGCCGTACTGCTGCGAGGTCACCACCAGGCGTTCGGTGAGGTCTTCCTGGCTGACCTGGATGTCGAGGTCGTCGCCGAGCGCGTCCAGCAGCAGCTGCGTCTTGATCGCCTTCTCGGCCTCCGAGCGGGCGTCGGCGTCGAATTTCTCACGCGTCGTACCCTGCTTTTCCAGCGCCTCGGCCAGCTTCGCTTCGTCGTGGTCGAGGCCATGCAGCGCGTTGTGCAGCGTGCTGTCCACCTGGGCCTGCACGATCGATTCCGGCAACGGCATGTCGACCTGCTCGATCAGGGCCTCCAGCGCGTTGGTGCGAATCTGCTCGGCCTGCTGCACCCGCTTGGTCCGCCGAACCTGATCGGCCAAGCTCTCACGCAGCTCGTCGATGGTGTCGAATTCGCTTGCCAGTTGCGCAAATTCGTCGTCGGGCTCGGGCAGCTCACGTTCTTTGACCGAGCCGATCGTGACGGTGACTTCGGCCTCCTTGCCGGCATGCGGGCCGGCGGCGAGTTCAGTGGTGAACACCTTCGACTCGCCGGCGGTCAGACCGACGATCGCGTCGTCCAGACCGTCGATGAGCCGGCCGGAGCCGACCTCGTGCGAGAGTCCCGTGGTCGCCGCCTCGGGAACGTCTTCGCCGTCGATGGTCGCCGACAGGTCGATCGAGACGAAGTCGCCGGACGCGGCCGACCGCTCGACACCGGTCAACGTGCCGAACCGGGCGCGCAGCGACTGCAATTCAGCGTCCACTTCCTCGTCGTCGACAGCGACCGGGTCGACGGTGATCTTCAGCGCGCTCAGGTCTGGCAGGGTGAATTCCGGTCGCACATCGACCTCGGCGGTGAACACCAACTCCTCGCCGTACTCCTTCTTCGTGACCTCGATCTCGGGCTGACCGAGCGGCTTCACGTCGGACTCGGTGACCGCCTGGCCGTAGCGGCTCGGCAGTGCCTCGTTGACGACCTGGTCGAGCATCGCCTCACGACCGACACGCGCCTCCAGCAGCTTGGCCGGCGCCTTGCCCGGCCGGAAACCCGGCAGCCGCACCTGCTTGGCCAGCTCCTTGTAGGCCCGGTCGAATTCCGGCTTCAACTCCTTGAAAGGCACCTCCACGTTGATGCGAACCCGGGTCGGGCTCAGCTGCTCGACGGTGCTCTTCACGCGTGTACTCCTCGGTTGTGCTGACGGTCTGTACTACTCAAGCCTGTTGGTGGGACGTGCCAGTCGGGGTGACAGGATTTGAACCTGCGGCCTTCCGCTCCCAAAGCGGATGCGCTACCAAGCTGCGCTACACCCCGCGGTGACCACGAAATCCTACGGCCAAGGCCCGTCGTCCCCGTAGCGGCCTCACGACTGGGTCACGGGACGGCATCATTTGGATAGGATGTCAGCCGCGACGTACAGTCGCGCTCGACTGAAACACGCGGGCGTAGCTCAATGGTAGAGCCCTAGTCTTCCAAACTAGCTACGCGGGTTCGATTCCCGTCGCCCGCTCGATACAGGCGCCGGAAACCCGAGGCGGACTAGGCTGAGGACGCGTAATGCGCCTGCGTCGGCCCGGTGGCCGACAAGGCCGACCCGGCAAGCTGAGGAGGCTGACCGATTCAGCATCCAGGTGCCACTGCCGACGTCGACATCCACGGCTCATGCGCGACCCGCTTCGACGGAGTCCGTGCGGCGTTCGCACAGAACTTCTTGCAGGGCAAAGAAGTTGGCGCAGCGGTCGCGGCGTGGGTCGATGGTGAGCTGGTCGTCAACCTGTGGGCCGGAACGGCCGACGCCGAAGGCACCCGGCCGTGGCAGGCGGACACGCTGTCCACCGTGTTGTCCGGCACGAAGGGCCTGACCAGCACCTGCGTGCACCAACTCGTCGAGCGTGGCGAGATCGACCTCAACGCGCCGGTGGCCCGCTACTGGCCTGAGTTCGCGCAGGCGGGCAAGGCAGACATCACCGTCGGGATGGTGATGAGCCATCGATCGGGGGTGATCGGGCCGCGCCAGCGGCTGCACTGGACGCAGGTCGTCGACTGGGATCTCGTGTGCGACCGGCTTGCCGCCGCCGAGCCGTGGTGGGAGCCGGGCACCGCGCAGGGCTACCACATGACGACGTTCGGCTTCATCCTCGGCGAGGTGTTCCGCCGGGTCACAGGCGGCACGGTGGGCCAATATCTGCGCACCGAAATCGCCGAACCGCTCGGTGCGCAGATCCACATCGGGTTGCCCCGCACCGAACAACACCGTTGCGCCGACCGGGTGGCCAAGCCGCACATCCGCGAGATATTGGCCGACGTCAAGGCTCCCGCGTACCCCACCACGCTGGCTGAACACCCGAAGGCGGGCCTGGCCGTGTCGATGGGTTTCGCGCCCGACGACGAAGTCGGTTCGAACGACCTGGAACTGTGGCGCGAGCTGGAATTCCCCGGCACCAATGGGCAGGTGTCGGCGCTGGGACTGGCGACGTTCTACAACGCTTTGGCGCAGGAGCAGCTGCTCAGCCGCCGGCAGATGGATCTGGTGCGCGTCTCGCAGGGTGGTCTCGAAACAGATCTGGTGCTCGGCCCTCGTGTCGCCGACCACGGATGGGGACTGGGCTACATGCTCAACCAACGCTGCGTCAACGGGCCCAACCCGCGGATCTTCGGCCATGGCGGCCTTGGCGGCTCATTCGGTTTCGTCGACCTGGAGCACCGGATCGGATACGCCTACGTGATGAACCAATTCGACGCGACCAAAGCGAACGCCGACCCGCGCAGCGTCGTGATGAGCGACGAGATCTACGCGGCGCTTGGCGTTGAGAAGGGCTGACTGCACGCCAAACTGGCCGAATTGCAATACTTTCGGCAATTAAGCCTGCCCGTTGCGACCAGACCTAGCCGGCGAACGTGATCGGCGGCAGCCCCAACGGCCGGCCGAAACCGCCTATGAGTCGCCACCGCCCGAGGACCCGCTTCCACCCGAAGAATCGCCTCCAGCCGAGGAATCGCCTCCAGCCGAGGAATCCGCGCCTCCGGACATACCGCCTCCGCCGGAACTATCTGCTCCCGCCGACGGTCCGGATGCGCCCGAATCGGGTCCCGGACCGCTGGCATCGGGTCCGGGTCCGCCCGCTCCGGGAGCGTTGGCATCAGGTCCCGCAGGGCCCGAACCGGGGTCAGAACCCGATCCGCCCGGCGCCGTGGGGCCCGGGCCTTCCGACCCTGGACCACTCGACCCCGGCCCACCAGGACCACCCGGTTCGTGCCCACCTGGCTCGCCTGATCCCCCGGGTCCCTGACCGCCGGGCTGACCGGGGCCACCCGGCTCACCTGGTCCGCCAGGCTGACCGGGGCCACCCGGTTCACCTGGCCCGCCAGGACCGCCGGGCCCATGACCGCCATGACCACCGGGGCCGCCAGGCTCATGTCCCCCAGGGCCATGTCCGCCGTGTCCGCCGCCGGGGTCGCCAGGGTCACCTGGACCGCCAGGCCCACCCGGGCCGCCGGGCCCACCCGGGCCGCCGGGCCCCGGAC
>JBAWAV010000293.1:0-13115 GCA_049589475.1 Mycobacterium sp. | reverse complement strand
AGTCGAAGATCGAGCTGTGCGGGTCGGTGACGATGTCGCTCGAGACGATCGGGGCGTCGTAGTACTTGAGGATGCCCTTCATCGGGCCGTCGGCGGCGGCCTTCATCGCGGCGTTGATCTCCGCCGCAGTGGCCGACTTGGCCAGCTCGGCGGTGAGGTCGGTGACCGAGCCGGTTGGGATCGGGACGCGCAACGCATAACCGTCCAGTTTGCCCTTGAGTTCGGGCAGCACCAGGCCGATCGCCTTGGCCGCACCGGTCGAGGTCGGCACGATGTTCAGCGCCGCGGCACGGGCCCGGCGTAGGTCCTTGTGCGGACCGTCCTGCAGGTTCTGGTCTTGGGTGTAGGCGTGAATGGTCGTCATCAGACCCTTGACGATGCCGAATTCGTCGTTCAGCACCTTGGCCACCGGCCCGAGACAGTTCGTCGTGCACGACGCGTTGGAGATGATGTTCTGGCTGCCGTCGTACTTGTCGTCGTTGACGCCCAGCACGATGGTGATGTCCTCGTCAGTGGCGGGCGCGGAGATGATCACCTTCTTGGCGCCGGCGTCCAAGTGGCCCTTGGCCTTTGCGGCGTTGGTGAAGATGCCCGTGGACTCGACGACGACGTCGACGCCGAGGTCGCCCCAGGGAAGAGCCGCTGGTCCCTCTTTGACCTCCAGCGCCTTGATCTTGCGGTCGCCGACGACGATGGTGTCCTCGCCCTCCAGGCTGACGTCGAAGGGCAGCCGGCCCAGAATCGAGTCGAACTTCAGCAGGTGCGCCAGGCTCGCGTTATCGGTCAGGTCGTTGGCGGCGACCACCTCGATGTCGGTGTCGGTGCCCCCCGCTTGCTGTGCCAGCAGGGCCCGGTAGAAGTTGCGTCCGATTCGACCGAAGCCGTTGATGCCTACCCGGACCGTCACGTGTCTCTCCTTCGTTGCCGACGACATGCTCGCTGCCAGCCTAGTAGCTGCGGGAACGTGCCGCGAATCACAGCGAGTCGGGTCGATGTGCTGCCGTTTTGCCTGGACAGCGGGCTAAGCGTGGGTCGCGGGCGCGACGTGGACGGGCAGTTCGTCGCCGGGTTCAGGCCAGGGCTGACGGGCCAGCATGTCCTTGACGGTCACGAAGCCTTCTTCGATCAGCCCCGTTTTCGCGTCGACGATGCGATACCACTGTTTCTGCGTCTGGATCGGTTGGCCTTCCAGGATGATCACCCGCAGATCGCCCTCGTCGAGCTGGCAGCGCCGCTGTACGGCTTCCACCAGTTGCTCGTTGTGCAGGTGTCCTTCGCCGAAATTCCAGCCAATCAGCGGGCCGGCGACGGTCTCACCCTCGCGCAGCGCGTAGTCCGCCTCGTTGTCCAGCGCGCGAGCGACCAGGCCGTTGAGTGCGCGACCATGCACGTGCATGGACCGGAATGCGCGAGCCTTGTCGCTGATGATCTCGGCGGTCGCCGGATCGTAGAGCCGGGCCACTTGTTTGGCGGTCAACGCTGAGCTTTTTACGACGCCGGCCTCGATCTTGTCTTCGACGCCGTCGCGGAAGCACCACACACTCGACGCCCAGTTTCCGGCGTAGTATCGCAGCGCGGGCAAGAACGAAATCTGTTGCGGGAACATGTTTCCGACGATCGGCACCACCAGCAGCGCCGCTAACAGCACAGCCAGCAACAGCGGTGAGTTGAGATCGTAGATCGTGATGTTGCCGTAGTGCCCGAACAGGTAGAACAGCGAGAAGATGAAAAATACGTTCCACTCCAGCGGCACCCCCATCGGAAGATTGGAAATGATGTTGAGGTGGAAGATCACCATGAAGCCGATCAGGGCCCACCGCCACGGATGACCGCCCGCGGCGAAGACCAGCACCGCCGGAACGATGAATTCCGCTGTTGTGCCACCGACGTGCGCCATCAGCTTGGGGATCCACGACGGCCGTATGTCGTTGACCGGGTCGCGATAGAGCCTGCGCTTCAACCAGTTGAATGCTCTGCCGCGCAGTAACGCGTTGTTGCTCGTCATTGCCGCCACGACATACGGGAAATGGTGGTTCAGCTTGGAAGTCGCCGCCCCCCACCACAGCCCGAGCATGACGATCTTGAACGCCGCGATCTGGTCGACGAACGGGAAGAAGAACACCACGAGCTTCAGCCAATAGTGCTCACCGCGCGCAGCCAAGAAGATCGTCTTGTCGCGCAGACCCAGCAGTGCCAGCGCGACGATCGTCGGCACCACCCGGATGGGATCGATCAAACCGACATCGCCTGTCCCGGTACCGGATCCGCCGTGACCGGGTGCCAACAGTGCCCAGACGCCGGACCCCAGGACGACTGCGTAGAGGGCGACGTCCAGGAAGGTGCGGCTGTCGCCACTGGTGAACGGCACCTCGCGAGGCCACGGTGGAAGGCGAATCGTCTTGGGCCGCAACCAGTATAGGAAGCCGCCGATCGGTGGCCAGAATCGCGCGGTGAGTGGACCTGACCCGCAGCCCAGGCCCAGCACCTCGAACAGCAGAGTGAAGATGATGACCTTCTGATACACGATCGGCTGCGTCCACCACGCCGCGATGTGCCCCAGCCCGCCCAGTCCCGGGGTCAGCGAGACGACAGCGGCAGCACCGGCGACATAGGCGGCCATCTTGACCACGTAGAGCAGATAGATCGCCGACGGGGTGCCGAAACCATGCTCCACCCAATGCCGGGTGACCACCTGCAGCCTCTCGGACGCCGGCAGATCGTGCCAGGTCTCGGGGTCGACGTCCGGAAGGTCCGGGGTGATGAATCCCATGACGGCCTCGTTTCGCTGCGGGTGACCTCAGTCTGCCCGCCAGCGCCCCGTCAGCGGACCAATAGCAAGTTATTGCATGCTGATTGGTTAGCCGACGATGGGCCGAGGGATCCGCGATGCGGAACTGCTTTTGTCAAAACAAGCTGGGCAAAATTTCAACCAGGAAATTGGCGCCGGTGGCATTTGCGTCGGCGGTGCCTTGAGCCAGGATTGCGGCAATGTCGAAGCTGCCGGAGGCGGTATCGCTGGAGCCGGCGATTGCGCTCATCAGGCTGCCCAGGTTTTCGGCGAAATCGGCGTTGCCGAGAAGGCTGTCGCTCGTGCCGCCCGCGCGGGTAAAGCCGTCGGCAATATTGGTAGCGATATCGCCGTTGCCGAACTGAGCAAGCGCGGTGCCGGAGTTACCGGTAAGAGCGAAAGCATGATCGAAGGAACCATTGTCCGCCACTGCCACACCGTTCAGGCCGCCCTCTCGGGCCACGTCGAAGGAGCCGTCTCCGGCCGTGGCGGTGCCGCCGGCACTGCTGAGCACAGCGTTGGCCGAGGCATAGTCGAAGTTGCCGTCGGTGGCGGTCGCGGCGGTGCCGGTGCCGTAAGCGCTTGCGACGTCGAACAAGCCACCGGTGGCGGTGGCGGAACTGTCGTTGCCGACCGCAATCGCAAAGTCTCCGGTACCCGAGGTGGCCGAGGCCGTGCCTTCCTGGAACAGGGTGAATCCGTCGACCGAGATGGCGATGTTCGTGGGATCAGCGCTGAGGGCGGTTAGACCGTCTTGCACCAGCGGCGACACGTCGATCGAGCTCACGAGAGTCGGATCAGGTGTCGGATCGGCCGACGCTGCTCCCGGCATGGAAGCCAGCGCTGTCCCGACTCCCAAACCCACTCCCAGGATGCCAATGCGACCAACCGCGACGATGTTCAGCATGGTTCGTCCTTCCCTGGCAATGGCCACCGCCCCCTACCGGTGGAACCGTTTCTCGAAATCGTTCAGTTACGATTATCTAATGTAGTTCTCAGCTAAAGTGACCGCTAGATCCGACCGAAATCCTTCGTAATTTACTCTGACCCATGAATCGATAGCTGACCACACAATGTGCCTGTAACTGGGCTTTTAATACATCAGACCAGGCTCGTTAAACGTGCGAATAATTTCGACTGCAACGTTAATTTCGCATGCGGCTTATTCTTAAGCGACGTCCCTGAGATCGTGACGAGTTTGGGATTCTCAGGCGTCTTCCAGCAGGTCGGGAGTCACCGCCGACTCGGTGTCGGGGATGCCGTCGACCTTGGCCTTACGGTCGGCCATCGACAGCAGTCGCCGAATACGGCCGGCCACAGCATCTTTCGTCATCGGCGGATCGGCCAGCCGACCCAGTTCCTCCAATGAGGCCTGCCGGTGTTCGACGCGCAGTTTGCCCGCCGCGGCCAGATGCTCGGGTACACCTTCGCCCAGTATCTCCAGGGCCCGCTCGACGCGGGCGGCGGCCGCCACCGCGGCGCGAGCCGAGCGCCGCAGGTTGGCGTCGTCGAAATTCGCCAGCCGGTTCGCCGTCGCCCGGACCTCGCGGCGCATCCGCCGCTCCTCCCAGACCAGCCGGGTGTCCTGGGCGCCCATCCGGGTCAACAACGCCCCGATGGCCTCGCCGTCGCGCACCACGACCCGGTCGGCACCGCGCACCTCACGGGCTTTGGCGCTGATACCGAGCCGGCGGGCCGCACCGACCAACGCCAGCGCCGCCTCTGGACCGGGGCAGCTGACTTCCAGCGCTGACGACCGTCCCGGCTCGGTCAACGAACCGTGGGCCAAGAACGCACCGCGCCAGGCGGCCTCGGCGTCGCCGACGCTGCCGCCGACCACTTGCGCGGGCAGGCCGCGCACCGGACGTCCGCGCAGATCGAGCAGACCGGTCTGCCGGGCCAGCGCTTCGCCGTCGTTGGCAACCCGCAGCACGTATCGCGTCGCCTTGCGGATTCCGCTGGCGGACAACACATGCACGATCGCGTTGTAGCCGTACAGGTCGAAGATGTCCTTGCGCAGCCGCCGCGCGATGCTGCCCAGATCCACCTCGGCTTCGACGACCACACGGCCGGCCACGATGTGTAGCCCACCGGCGAACCGCAGCAGCGATGTAACCTCGGCGCGCCTGGCGCTCACCGAGCTCACCACCAGGCGACTCAACTCGTCTTTGACTTCGGCCGTCATCGCCACGCGTCGTCACCCCTCGGTCCGTTGCGACCCGATCCCTCTGCGCCGGTTTGCTGACGTTCCTGCTCTATCGCCACCGAACCAGTGGTCGTCGCCGAAGGCGGCGGCGTTCCCGTGTCGCGCACGCTTACCCCATCCAACGCCCCGGCCAGCTTGCCCGGGTCATGTAAAGGTGTACCAGGCCGGGCCACGTCTGCGAATTGAACCTGGGCATGAAGCAGAGTTGCCGTCCGCCGCAGCTGCTCGCGCTCACGCTCGCTAGGCACCCGATCGGCATCGATGATCACGTCGTGCACGGTGAAGTCCGGCGCGTGCTGGGCGAGCACATGCAGATGGCGCTCGACCGAGAAACCCGCCGTCTCCCCTGGCTCAGCGACCAGGTTGAGCACCAGGGCCCGACGGGCCGTGGTTGCCTGCAGCGCCGCGGCCAGGCCGGGCACCAGCACGTGTGGGATCACACTGGTGAACCACGAGCCAGGGCCCAGCACCACCAGGTCTGCGGCCATGATCGCGTCGACGGCCTGCCGGGTGGCCGGTGGATTGCCGGGCAACAGCCGCACCCGGCGCACTTTTCCCGGCGTGGTGGCAACCGCCACCTGTCCGCGGATCACCCGGAACATCCGCGGATCGGCCTCGAGTCCGGACACGTCGGCCTCTATCTGCAGCGGGATCGGGCACATCGGCAGCACCCGGCCCCGCACACCGAGGATCCGCCCGACTTCGTCGAGCGCGGCGACCGGATCGGCCAGCACTTCGCTGATGCCGGCGAGCAGCAGGTTGCCGATCGGGTGACCCGTCAGCGCACCGTTGCCACCGAAGCGATGTTGCATGATCGTCGCCCACAACCGGCCTTGCGGGCTATCAGAAGCCAAGGCCGCCAATGCCATTCGTAGATCACCGGGTGGCACCACGTCGAGCTCGCTGCGCAGCCGACCCGACGACCCGCCGTCGTCGGCGACAGTAACGACGGCGGTGACGTGCGGGGTGAGTCGCCTGGCGGCCGACAGCGTCGCATACAAACCATGCCCGCCGCCGAGGGCGACAATTCGTAAGCTCATTCGCGACCCAGATCCCGGTGCAGCACCCGCACCGACAGCTGCTCGTCGGACTCGAGCAGCCCCGCTAACGCCTCGGCGATGGCAACACTGCGGTGCTTACCGCCGGTGCAGCCGATCGCCACGGTCATGTAGCGCTTCCCCTCCCTGCGGTAGCCCTCGAGAATCAGAGCCAGCAATCGATGGTAAGTCTCCAAGAACTCCGCCGCGCCTGTCTGGCCGAGCACGTAGTCCCGAACCGCGGGATGTTGCCCGGTGTGCGGACGCAGGTCGTCGATCCAGTGCGGATTGGGCAGGAACCGCACATCCATCACCGAGTCGGCGTCCATCGGCAGGCCGTATTTGAATCCGAAGGATTCCACGGTGACGCTGGTCTGCGCGACGGTCTCGCCACCGAAGGCCCGTTCGATGCTTTCCCGCAACTCACGCACCGACAGCGTCGAGGTGTCGATGATCAAGTCAGCGGTCGCCCGAACCGGGGCCAGCATGTCCCGCTCGGCGACGATGCCCTCGGCGAGGGTCTGCTCCCCCTGCAGCGGGTGGCTGCGACGATTCTGCTCGTATCGGCGCACCAGCATGTCGTTGGAGGCCTCCATGAACAACACCCGCGGGGTGATGTGGCGGGTCGCCAACTCGCTGCGCACCCAATCCAGGTCGCCGTTGAATCCGCGGGAACGCACGTCCATCACCACAGCCAACTGCGTGATCCGTGATCCCGCATCGAGCCCCAAGTCCACCATCCTGGTGATCAGCTGAGGTGGCAGGTTGTCGGCGACATACCAGCCCAGATCTTCGAGGACCTTGGCGGCGGTGCCGCGGCCAGCACCCGACAAGCCGGTGACCAACACCACGTCGATACCGGATCCATTTGCGCCATCGTGGTTTTCGGCTCCGTCCATCCCCTCGCCTATCATCCCGATGCCCGCTCAGCGACCTTGTCCTGCGCCTGCTCATCCGAGCCGGCGCCGCCACCCCGCAGCGCCTCGAGCACCGCGGTGGCGGTCGAAACGCCGATACCCGGCACGGATGTGATCTCCTCGACCGTAGCTTCTCTGAGGCGCGCCAGTGATCCGAAATGGGTAACCAGAGCCTTGCGGCGATGCTCCCCGAGCCCGGGAACCGAGTCCAGCGCCGACGCCGTCATCCGCTTGGACCGCTTGCTGCGGTGATAGTTGATCGCGAAACGGTGGGCTTCGTCGCGCACTCGCTGTAACAGGTACAGACCCTCACTGTTGCGCGGCAGGATGATCGGATCGGGCTCCGACGGCACCCACACCTCCTCCAACCGCTTCGCCAGGCCGATCACCGCGACGTCGGTGACACCCAGTTCTTCCAGGACTGCGCTCGCGGCGTTGACCTGCGGAGCACCGCCGTCGACGACGTACAGGTTGGGCGGGTAAGCGAAGCGCCGTGATTTTCCTTCCGGCGACAAGACTTTCGCGTCCTCCTGGTCTTGCAGGTGTCGCACGAAGCGCCGGCGGGTCACCTCGGCGATCGATGCGACATCATCGGACCGGCCGTCGCCGGCGGCCTCTCGGACCGCGAAGTGCCGGTAGTCGGATTTGCGTGGCAGCCCGTCTTCGAAAACCACCAGTGAGCCCACTACGTCGGTTCCCTGCACGTGGCTGATGTCCACGCATTCGATCCGCAGCGGGGCGTCGGCCAGACCCAGTGCTTCCTGAATATTCTGCAGCGCAGCGGATCTGGCGGTGAAGTCACCGGCCCGCTTCAGCTTGTGCTGCTGCAGAGCCTCTTTGGCGTTGCGCTGCACGGTTTCAGCCAGTGCCCGCTTGTCGCCGCGACGCGGCACCCGCAGCGCCACCCGTGAACCGCGCAGCGCGGACAGCCACGTCGTCAACTCCTCGGCGTTGGGCGGCAGGCACGGCACCAGGACTTCGCGGGGCACCGGGTTGGCGGATTCGTCGGCGGCGCCGTCGAGTTCGGCCTGGTCCCCGTAGAACTGCGTTACGAACTGTTCGACCAACTGCGCCTCGCCGGAATCGCCTGGATCGCCGGGCTTTTCGACGATCCAGCCGCGCTGCCCGCGAACCCGGCCACCGCGGACGTGGAACACCTGGACGGCCGCCTCCAGATCGTCGTCGGCGAACGCGACCACGTCGGCGTCGGTGCCGTCGCCCAGGACCACAGCCTGCTTTTCGAGCGCCCGCTTGAGCGCCCCCAGGTCGTCGCGCAATCGGGCGGCCCGTTCGAAATCGAGGTCGGCCGCCGCGGCGTGCATCTGCTGTTCGAGACCGCGCGCAAACCGGTCGGTTTTGCCGGACAGGAAGTCGCAGAAATCCATCACGATCTGGCGGTGCTGCTCGGCGCTGACCCGTCCGATGCACGGCGCCGAGCACTTGTCGATATAGCCGAGCAGGCACGGGCGGTCGAGTTGGTTGTGTCGCTTGAACACTCCGGCTGAACAGGTGCGCGCCGGGAAGACGCGGGTGAGCAGATCCAAGGTTTCCCGGATCGCCCACGCGTGCGAGTAGGGCCCGAAGTAGCGGACGCCTTTGCGACGCGGACCGCGGTAGACCATCAGCCTTGGGAATTCCTCGTTGAGGGTGACCGCCAGCACCGGATAGGACTTGTCGTCGCGGTAGCGGACGTTGAACCGCGGGTCGAACTCCTTGATCCAGTTGTATTCCAGTTGCAGCGCTTCGACCTCGGTGTTGACCACCGTCCATTCGACTTTGGCGGCGGTGGTCACCATCTGGCGAGTCCGCGGGTGCAGGCCCGAGATGTCGGCGAAGTAGGACGTCAGCCGACTGCGCAGACTTTTGGCCTTGCCGACATAGATCACTCGTCCGTGCTGATCCCGGAAGCGGTAGACGCCGGGCTCGACCGGGATGGACCCGGGAGCAGGGCGGTATGTCGCTGGATCAGCCACGGTGTCTAAGGCTAGTCGCCGTTAGAAGGGCGGCGGATCCGCGTTGAGTGCGCGCGGGACTTGGACAGCCTCCCGGGCGCGGCGATTCAACCGGCGCTCTGCTTCGACACGTTGAGCGCGGACTTGCCTGCGGGTGCGCTTCCGGGTCGGCATCAGCATTCCACGCTGGCTGCACCGGACGACGCGCGCCGGCGTAGGCGGCATGTCGCCGGTCGGCGCGCAGAGATTCGGGAACAGCAGCGCGCTGCCGGGGGTGGTCACATAGGTGCGGTCGTCAGGAAGCAGCCAGATCACCGTGCCATCGGGCAGTTGCGTGTCGTGCCAGCCGCCGAAGGTCTTCAGCAAGTGGTGTTTTCGGCAGAGGGCCTTCAGGTTCGACGCATGCGTCCAGCCACCATCGCGGTATGCGACGGTGTGGTCCAAGTCGCAGTCCACAGCAGGACGATCACAACCTGGGGCGCGGCAGGTCAGGTCACGGCATCGCACGAAGTCGGCGAGCTCCGTCGACGGGATGTACCGCGGCTCAGGAGCATCCGGCGGTGGGACCAGCGGCCGCAGCCGCGCGAACTTGGCCAAATCGGCAATCATCTGCGCCGGGATCAAGCCTTCGGCGCCGAGAGCAACGCCGGGCGCGGTTCCGCTGCCGTCAACTGTCGCCTCTTCGGCGACCACATGAATCACCACGTTGCGACTGCACGTGCGCACCGCGGCCGCGCAGTCGGAAGATCCGCACCCACACACCAGCCGATCGGAGCCAGCGGCCAGCGCACCCAGTGCGTCGGCCCGCCGCTGCTCGCGAGTACGTCGGTCGGCGTCGCAAACCGTGCCTGCCAGCTCATTCAGCCGACGGTCGAGGGCCTGCCCAGCAGTGGTCAGCACGTTTCCCGTCACAAACGCCATCTGCGCATCAGTGCTGTCGACAATGTCGACAAAGCGGTCCCTGACGCTCTCGCGCGTCCGGCGCACGGCGTCTTGGTCGGCCGCTGCCACCACCCGGTCGACCTCGGCGGCCAACCGGCCGCGTGTCAACGACGGACACCGTGAAAGACGGGCCGCGAGCCGCGCATCAACCCGCGCCAGCGCGTCGGGATCGGTCATCAAATCAGTTCTGAACACGACGGTCTGAAAGGCGCGATAGTCGATATCGCCGGCCTGAAATGCCTTACCCACTTCAGGTAACCGGTCTCTCAACGCCATCGCATAGCGCAGATAACTCGAGCCCAATCCAATGCTGCACTGCAGTGTGGCGGCAATTTGCGCGGCGACCGCGTCCCAGGTGTCCATCGCGCAATCGGCTTGTTCCCCCGAATCCCGGCAACGCAACACAAACAACTCGCCCACAGCGACCAACCGCCGCGCGGCAGCCTGAGCCTCCGACCGACCCGCTTCGCTGACTCGATCAAGCAGCGCATCGGACTCCGGAGTGCGGCGCGAGGCATACCACGATTCGAACATGTGTTCTATACTACCGCGCCCGGGTGACACGAGTTCGCATCCAGATCGGCGCTGTGAGTGACCGAAGCGCACCCGGGCGCTATCTAGTGCGTCGACAGATCCGGTCGGTAGCGCTTCAGCAGTACGCGCACGGTGTCCATTGCGGCCACGGCGCGCTCCTTGTCGACGGACTGGATCGCCATCAGCGGGATGTACTCGTCGTCGGGCAGATCGATTCGCGCCCAGCGTGCGCCGATTGGGAACGACACATCGACCACGGCCGACCATGGCACCAGCCGGTCACCGAGCAGATTGCGCACCGACAGCCCGGCGGGGCCCACCCGCAGCCGTGGCCTGGCGAGTAGCAGCACGAGTCCGGCCAGCACGACACCCAGCCCCGCCATCGCCACTTGGTCGGCGGTCTGGAAGATGACGCCACTGGACTTGATCTTGAGCAGCAGCCCGATCGCCACGTGCGCCGCGACGAGGATGAACGCACCGGCGTACGCGAAGTAAGGCGTCAGGTGGGGCCGCAGCTGAGCATCCCAGTCGCCGTGAGATTGCACGGTCACGACGTTGCGCGCAGCTCTCGCAGGGTCAGCGCGGTGCTCAGCGCCGCCGCCGTTGCCTGGGCACCGTTGTCCTCGGCCGATCCCGGCAGCCCGGCGCGGTCGAGCGCCTGCTGCTCATTGTTGGTTGTCAGCACACCGTTGGCGACCGGTGTCGACTCGTCCAGCGAGACGCGGGTCAGCCCTTGCGTCACAGCGTCGCAGACGTAGTCGAAATGCGGTGTCTCGCCGCGGATTACCACACCGAGCGCCACCACGGCGTCGTGACTGCGGGCAACGGCCTGTGCCACCACCGGGATCTCGATCGCGCCTCGCACCCGAACGATCGTCGTGTTGCCCACACCCCATTCCGAGGCGATTCTGCGGGCTCCGTCGAGCAACGCGTCGCAGATCTTCTCGTGCCAGGTGCTCGCCACAATCGCCAGTGTGAGCGCGGACGCGTCGATCGGTGCGATGTCGGGCACACCGGCACCACTCATCTGTGCCGCTCCTCCTGCCCGTTCCGGATCGCACTGCTCTGTCTATCGTCGGCGGCACGGCTCACAGAGCTCCCCCGAATTCGCCTGGCAGATGGATGGATTCGTGATAGTCGTCCAAGCCGACCAGGTCGTGGCCCATCCGGTCACGCTTGGTCATCAGGTACCGGATGTTCTCCGCGTTGGCCCGCACCGGCAGCGGCACCCGCTCGATGATGTGCAGCCCGTATCCGTCCAGACCAACACGCTTTGCGGGGTTGTTGGTGAGCAGTCGCATGGAGCGGACGCCGAGGTCGACCAAAATCTGCGCGCCGGTGCCGTAATCCCTTGCGTCGGCAGGCAATCCGAGCTTGAGATTGGCGTCGACGGTGTCATCGCCGGCGTCCTGCAGCTGATAGGCCTGCAACTTGTGCATCAGACCGATCCCGCGGCCTTCGTGACCGCGCATGTAGAGCACGACGCCTCGGCCTTCGCGCGCGACCATCGCCATCGCGGCGTCCAATTGCGGGCCGCAGTCGCAGCGCCGGGAACCGAACACGTCGCCGGTCAGACATTCGGAGTGCACCCGCACCAACACGTCGTCGCCGTCGTAGGTCGGTCCGGCGATCTCGCCGCGGACCAACGCCACGTGTTCGACGTCTTCGTAGATGCTGCTGTAGCCGACGGCACGGAATTCGCCGTGGCGGGTTGGAATCCGGGCCTCGGCGATCCGCTCGATGTGCTTCTCGTGTTTGCGGCGGTATTCGATCAGGTCGGCGATCGCGATCAGAGCCAGGTCGTGTTCGTCGGCGAAGACCCGCAGTTCGTCGGTCTGAGCCATCGCGCCTTCGTCTTTCTGGCTGACGACTTCACAGATCGCGCCGGCCGGCGAGAGCCCGGCCATCCGGGCCAGGTCGACGGCTGCTTCGGTGTGGCCGGGGCGCCGCAGCACGCCACCATCCTTGGCCCGCAACGGAACTACGTGTCCGGGCCGGGTGAAATCCTCTGCAACACTGCCCGGGTCAGCGAGCAGCCGCATCGTCGTGGCGCGATCGGATGCCGAAATACCAGTTCCCACACCGTGTTTGGCGTCGACGGTGACGGTGTAAGCGGTGCCGTGCTTGTCCTGATTGACCGCGTACATCGGCAAGAGGCCGAGCTTGTCGCAGATGTCCCCGTCCAGCGGCACGCAGAGATATCCCGACGTGTATCGCACCATGAACGCCACCAGCTCAGGGGTGGCCTTCTCGGCCGCGAAGATGAGATCGCCCTCGTTTTCCCGGTCCTCGTCGTCGACGACGACGACGGCCTTTCCAGCCGCGATGTCGGCGATCGCGCGCTCGACCGAGTCCAACCTCGTCATCGCTGCCACCTCGTAAGACAAACCCACCCGAAGCCCTCAGGTGTTGTGTCCAGTATGAACCACCACTTCGCCGAAGTTATTGCCACGGCTCACTGACCGGAAGCCCGGAGGGTTGAGCCGGCGCGAGCAAACGTGCAGATGATTCGCAGAGGCCGCTAACAGCGGATTCATAGCCAACCTATCTAGCGTTTCTTTACGTCGGGGGCGAGTGTCCGCTGAATACCCAAGTAGACAGGTGAAGGACTATGAGACTGAAGCAACTGATGGCCGGAGCCGCCATCGCCGGCGCCTTCGGGGCGGCGGCGTTGGGCGTCGGCGCCGGTGCTGCCAGCGCCGCTCCGGGACCGCCACCGGGTGGCGACGGGGGCCACGG
>JBAWAV010000292.1:0-4876 GCA_049589475.1 Mycobacterium sp. | reverse complement strand
GCATCGGGGCGGGCATCGGAATGCCTTGCGGCGCCGCGGCGATGAGCGAGGCGACCACGGTGCCGTGCGAGTCGCAGTCCATCAGGCCGTCGCCGCCCATGATGTAGTCCCCGCCGGGGACCACGGGTAGCCGGTGGCTGGGGTTGATCCCGGTGTCGATCACGGCGACGGGCACCCCGTTGCCGGTCGAGTACTGCCACGCCTTGGCGACGTTGAGCAGCGCGAAGCCCGGCGCGATGACGGCGACATTCGGCTCGGCCACGGTGATCGTCCGTGCGCAGATGTTGCTTTGCCGCATCGGCTGCTCCGGTGCCGGCTTGCCGTCCGGTGGCACCCGGCCGGGATCGACAGCGGGCGGCGGAATCGCCTGTGCCGCAGGAAGAGTGGCGGGAACGCCGACCATCAGGCCGACGAGCATGAGCGCGGAGATCCGCCGCGGCGCCGTCATCGCATGCGCACCCAGTTGAACAGCCCACCGATCCACGCGGCCAGCGGTAGCGCGGCGATGATCGCCGCGATCTCCAGCCATTCGGCGATCATCCGCACCAGCGGGGTGAACCGGGTGATCGGCACCAGCAGCGCCGCCACCAGACCGGCAGCGCCGAACCCGGCCAGCACCAGCGCTCCCCACAGCACCGCGGTCGACGACGCCGGCGGCGCGTGCCAGCCGTATTTGATGACGCCGACACAGGTCGCGGCCGCGGCCCCGCAGACCAGCGCGACGGCCTGCCGCTTGTCGGCGAATGCTCGTCCCCTGCTGATGAAGATCAGGACGAACAACGCGGCCAGCAGGACCGCGTGGCCACTGCGGTGTTGGCCCGGGATCAGCGTCGCCCACACCGCGGCGGGCAGCGCCAGGCTCGCGCCGACACAGATTCCGGTCAGCACGCTGTTCGCGCGGACGGCGGACGCGGCGATCTGCGCACCGCGCGGCGTGGTGTCCGGGCTCAGCTCTTCCTCGGCGGCCTCGTCCACGGGTGACACCGCGTCGACCGGTAGCCCCGCGTTGCGGCGGAACAAGTCGCGACCGGTCACCGATCCGAAGTACGGTGGCCGGATTCGCGCAGACCACAGCGCGAACGTCGGCGCCAAGGTCAACAGGAACAGCAGGATGACGAGGGTGATCATGCCGAGCCACTGAGCGGGCACCGGGCGCCACATCCGTGCCGCGGCGATCACGCCGCCGATCCCGCACAGCGTTACGACCGTCGCCGCCACGTTGAGGTCGCGGCGGGTCGTCACCGCCAGCCCGCACGTGAGCATCGCGGCGGCCAGAACGGTGATGAACAGATGCGCCGCGCCGAGGGCTCCCGGAGCGCCCGCGCCCACACTCACCGCCAGCAGCGGCACCGCCAGCCAGGCGAAACCGCCGAGCAGGTCGGCGCGATGCGGCCACCAGCGCGCAACGGTGCCGGCGCCGCCGATGGTGAGCAGGCCGAGTACGCCCGTCACGATGCTGGGCACCAGCGAGTCGCCCGCGGTGCGGTTACGCACCGCCAGCGCCAGTACCGACGCCGAGATCATCGCCAGGATCGCCAGCGACGTGTGTGCCGCGGTGGCGGCGGTGACCGGCTCGAACAGCTTCTTGCCGATCCGGGCCAAGCCGGTCGAGAGCGACTCGTACTGCGGCTCGAACGAGTCACCCTCCTGCGCGGGCACCAGCACCAGCGTGGCGCCGTCCTCGACGCCGAGTTCGTCCAGGGTTTTCGTGACGTCGAGCCGCACACCGTTGGCTTTGTGCAATTCGTAGCCGACGCCGGATTCCAGCCCGGTCAGTCCGCGCCGTTTGAGTTCATCGTTGAGCAATTCGACGATGTTGTCGACGAAGACCTCCACCGGCACCGATGCCGGATAAACCTGCGAGACAAGGTGTTCGCCACATACCACCGCAACTGCGCAACGCGCCGGGAATGCGACCTTTGCCATTACCGTGGCCTGTCGGCGTCCGGAACGTATTTGTCCGCCAGCGCCGCAGTGATCTCGAATAGCCGCAGTCGTGTTTTCTTCTGCAATTCGTGGCGGGTGTCGATAATGCCACCCTTGGCCAAATGCGGGTCATACGGCATGAATTCGACCTTCGCACCCGACTGACTGAAGCGCTCGGTGAGATATGCGCGCGCATCCGTGTCGTATTTGTTGCGGCTGTCATTCAATATGACCATGCTGCGCGACACCAATTCGTGGTAACCCATCGAGCGCAGCAAATCGATCGCACGCGTTACCGGCAGCGACGTGTCTGCGGTCAGGCCCGATACGAATACCAGCGTGTCGCAGGCGTCGAACACAGCCTTCATCACCGGGTGCTCGAGGTCGTCGGAGGTGTCCACCACGATCACGTTGTGCGTGCGACGCAGCCGCGACAGCACGCCGGCGAACATCGACGGAACCAGCGGCCGCGGTTGGTCCGATGCGCGGTTTCCGGCCAGCACGTCGAGCCCTAAGCTATTCTGCCCCAAGTGTTCCCGGATGTCGGCGTAGCCTTGGACATCGGTGTCGTTCAAGACTGCCGAGTAGTCTCCGGGCGGAGACTCGTCGATCCGGCCGGCCAGTGTTCCGAACCCGGGTGCGGCGTCGATGGCGACCACGTTCTCCGGCCGGCACTCCCGGAACACCGCACCAATGCAGGCCGTCAGCGTGGTCTTACCGACGCCGCCCTTGCCGGAGACCACACCGACGACGTACTGCTTGCGGATGTGCCTGCGTATGCGGCCCTGCAATTCCCGCAAATGGCGCTCGGCGGGCGATTCGCCGAGATTAATCGTCTGGAAAGACGCGCCATAAATGAATTTGCGCCAACCGGACCCCGGTGGAATTTTGCGCGGAGCGACCATATCGGAGATACGCAGAGTTTCCGAAACAGAGTCTGGATGCTGGGATCGCGAACCGGCAGCTGGCCCGGGCGTTTGCCGCGGTTGTTCCGGTGAATTCGGTGCCCACGGATTTGTCACGAGGCAGATGCTAACACGCGCGCCGTATCCCTCACTTACACAACCTTTCGGTAGGAAAACCATTCCTCATTAGCGGGAAGTCGGCGCATCATCCGGTTCACCGCGGTGGCGATGTTGCTCGCTGTACCGGGTGCGAGAATCATCCAGCTTTTGCCGCCGGACGGCTCGTGCTCGGCGACGATTCGGCCCTCGGGAGTGTCGATGACGGTCACCGCGCTCTGTTCGACGTAGGTACGCGTCGGCCCGGCCAGCGCCAGGCCCGACTGAAGCGCGACGATTCCCGCCTGGGCCGACCGTTCGGGGTCGGCGGCCATCTTGAGGATCTGCACTTGATCGTTGTCCAGTCGTTGGGTCAGCAGAAACGCGTCCAGCGCCTGCGCGCTGGTCGCCTTTTCCCGCAGCGCATCGGCGTCGAGCGTGACCGGTCGCAGCCGCGCCGGAGTGTTTGCGCCACACAGCCGTTCGATCTGCGCCCGGATCACGGCGTTCGCCGCGCCCTCGGCGGTCGAGGTGCCGGCGCCTGCGATGCGGACGACATCCTCCGATCGCTCGATGATGACCCACCACTCTGCGAAGCGTGCCAGCAACGCCCCGCTCGGCCTGTCGCGATTGTCCGGCGTGCGCACGCTGACCAGCAACGCGACGTCGCGGCGGGAGAGCACGGTCAGCCATTCCACGACGGCGCGGTCGACGGTATCTGACTCGTCGATGACACCCGCGTTGCGCAACTCGGCAATGATCGGGTGAGCCAGCGCCGCGTGGCGCGTCTCGACGCTGGGACGAATGGAGCGTAGCCCCAATTCCGGCGCGACTGTCTCAATTCCGGTGAGTATCTGCAGAACCCACAGGCCATCAACGGTGGTGGTCAGCACACATAGTCCTCATGAAAGCCGCTGGGGCGCACCCCTTTCGCGTGCGCCCCAGCCTGCCTTCTACGTCAGCCTGCCGCGAGCGAGGCGTCCAGTGCCATCGCGTCGGCGGTGATGGAGTTCAACACCTGTCCATGCATGCCCACGACCTCGGCCAGATGCTGGAGCGGCTGCTCGATGTGGAGCATCGCTTCCTGGTACGCCGCGTGGTACTGACCACCCATGTGGCTGGCCAGCAGCGCGTTGACGTTCGTCAGATCAGCTTTGCACTGCTCCAACGACGCCGATGCCGATGCGAGGGTGCCGGTGGCGTGCTCGATCGCCCCGGCCTGATAAGTGATTGTGTTCGGGTCCGACATTTCGGTTTCCTATT
This sequence comes from Mycobacterium sp., assembly GCA_049589475.1. Classification (GTDB taxonomy): domain Bacteria; phylum Actinomycetota; class Actinomycetes; order Mycobacteriales; family Mycobacteriaceae; genus Mycobacterium. The sequence goes on along the minus strand of JBAWAV010000292.1, from coordinate 686 downwards.
CCTCGAGAGCTGATGGAGGTCGACGGCTGATGATCAGGACGGGGTGATCGCCTGGAGCTGGCTGCTCGCGTCGTGGTCGTGCTGAGCGAATTGCGCGACGGAGATGCCGAGCTTGTGGGACAACTCGGTGCAGCCGTGGATTATCCGGGTGAGATCCGTGTTGATCTCGATCGCCTTCTGCTGCGAGACCACCGCGGCGGTACCGCTGTGCGCGCCGGCCGCGACGATTTCCTCGACGGCCGCCAAACCTTGGTTGGCGGCGATGGTCGCGTGCTCCATCAGGTCCTCGATCTTCGATTTGACCTGGAGCGCAACATCTTGCGGGATCCGGGGGAACGATCCTCCTGCGTCGGCCATCTACTTCTTCTCCTTCATGTCGGCGCCCCGGGCTGGGGCATTAACGAGAGTCTAGGGGTTATCCGGTAGCTGTCTAATCACCTTTATCCGGCCTGATCCGAATATCCAATTGTCCCAATTGTCCCATTCGCATCAATGGCTTTCGTGTTTTGCGCGATGTGTACTAAATGTCCCGCCGTTGGGAATCTGTATTGTCACCGTTGACAATTATGCGTGCGTGCGTGACGTCGTCCTTGTCCTTTTCCGAGCCGCCCTCGCCGCGCCCCAGCATTCCCGCGGGCGACATGGGCATCGCCGAGCCGCCCACCCCGCGTGCGGTCGGGCCCTTC
>JBAWAV010000291.1:0-27894 GCA_049589475.1 Mycobacterium sp. | reverse complement strand
CCCGATGGGTGTGCGGGCCACAACCATTTCTGGCAGCTATCCAACCAGTGGGCGCGGAAGCATGTTGCTGCGCAACCCGATTCGCTGCATCCCGTCTGCCTCGCGTTCCATCAAACTCGGGAATGTGAGCTTCGGCGCGGTCAGGCTTGTCGACCCGGCGGGCGTCGCGGCCGGTGCCGCGCCCAAGCCGTTGCCAGGCATCGGTATCGGACCGGCAGGACTCACCGCTCCCACCGGGCTTGCGTCGACCCAGCCCTGCGGCACCGACAGGCCCCCCACCGAACTCGCCTGCCCGATACTTCCCGCCGGAGCCAGGCCGCCGAAGCTCAGAGGTCCGAGATGGCCCGAGCCACCGAGACCGGGCATCAAACCCAAGCCGCCCAGCCCGTCGAATGACCCGATGCCCTCGGATTGGAACAGCGAGTCGGCGCCCAGAAAATCCAGTCCGACGCCAAAGAAGTCGGTGCCCAAGCCGCCGGCATCGGTTTCCAGGCCGAGGCCATCGGCACCCAGGCCGGCAGCGTCTGCCAGATAACCCGCTAATCCACCCGGTCCCGTTTCGCCGCCCGCCAGCCCGAGTAGGCCACTGAGGCCAGAGCTCGCCGACGCGCCCGTGCTCGTGGTCTTTCCGACGCTCTTGGTCGTGGACCCGGCCAGACTCGACAGCGTGCTCAACGATCCCGCAACTCCCGAGGTGCCCGAGGACCCAACTGCGGCACCACTTCCCGTCGTCAGTTGCGACAGACCGGATGCCGTCTGCGTCGGCTGTGAAAGTCCCTGCAGCGTCTGCGGCACCGTCGATAACGAGGAACCGACGGTCTGCGCGTGGTTACCCGCAGAACTGCCCACGGCCTGCGCCACCGCGGACGTCTGGCTGCTGGCACCCGCCGGGTTTGTGGTGGACTTCGGCGCGGTGAAGGTCGTCAGCCTGGTGGCGGCCGCCGAGCCGGCGGCATAGCCGTACATCGCCGCGGCATCTTGGCCCCACATCTGTGTGTACTGGGCTTCGGTAGCCATGATCGCCGGAGTGTTCTGCCCTAGCAGGTTCGTCGCGATCAGCGCCAGCAGCTGAGCCCGATTGGCCGCGACGACGGCCGGTGGCACCGTCATCGCGAACGCCGCCTCGTAAGCTGCGGCTGCCGACCGGGCCTGGCTGGCGGCCTGCTCGCACTGGACGGCGGTCGCGCCCATCCACGTCAGATATGGCGTCGCCGCAGCCACCATCGACGCCGATGCAGCACCTCGCCACGATCCATCGGTGAGCCCGGAAATCGCCAAGTCGTAGGACGACACCGTGGACTGCAGGTCAGCGGCGAGGCTGTCCCACGCCGCGGCTGCCGCCAGCATCGGTCCCCCTCCAGGACCCGCATACATTCGAGCCGAGTTGACCTCTGGTGGAAGCGCCCCGAAATCCATTGCCCCGTCCCCTTCTTCGTCGTATGTCGGGTCTGCTTTAACCGGCTGCGGCGGCATTGGCCGCTTCGGTGGCCGCATATGACAGCGCGCTGGTCTGCAGCGTGCTGACCAGCAATGAGTGAATTTGGGCCGCTGACGCGCTCACCGCCTGATACTGCCCGGCGTGTGTCGCGAACTGCGCTGCCGTCAGCGCGGACACCTCGTCGGCAGCCGCCGGGACGACCCCGCATGTGGGGCCCGCGGCGGCCGCATCGGACGCCGACATCGCGGCACCAAGGCCGGCCAGGTCGTTGGCGGTCGCCGACAGGATCTCCGGATGCGTGGTCACGAACGACGACAAAGACATTGATCTCTCCAAAATTGTCGAACAAGGAGTTGCCCGCACGTCTGAAGGTCGCGGACGCTGTTCATGTTGATCCTTATTACGGCGAAGGCATGTAAAGCATTGAGACACAAGTGGTTAGCTATACCGCGCCACTCCTTTCTGCGAGCCATGCCAACTGGTCTGATGTCCAGGTTCTGCGCAGTGCCGACACATATCAAGCACAAAGATGGGATGCATAGAAAACGCATATTTGACCGCCTCGGGCGTCGTCCGCCAGATAGCGAAACATTTGAGAACGGTATGAGCATCGTGACAACCGCGTATGCGCCGGGAAGAATGAGGAAGCGTGTCATTTGTGTCGGGAACTGCGCGCGAACAGCGGCCGCGGCAGGCCATCCTCGGTCAGCTGCCCCGGATCAGCCGGGCCGATGGGTCGCCGATCCGGGTTCTGCTCGTTGACGACGAGCCGGCGTTGACCAACCTGGTCAAGATGGCGCTGCACTATGAAGGCTGGACAGTCGAAGTCGCACACAACGGCCGAGAGGCGGTCAGCAAGTTCGACGAAGTCGGGCCCGACGTGCTCGTCCTCGACATCATGCTGCCCGACGTCGACGGGCTGCAGATCCTGCAACGGATCCGCGAATCAGAGCCTTACACGCCCACCCTGTTCCTGACCGCGCGCGACTCGGTGATGGATCGGGTCACCGGCTTGACGGCGGGCGCCGACGATTACATGACCAAGCCATTCAGCCTGGAGGAGTTGGTCGCTCGGTTGCGCGGGCTGCTGCGCCGGTCCACCCAGCTCGGCCCGCCCGCGGAAGAGAGCATCAAGATCGGCGACCTGAAGCTCGACGGCGCCAGCCACGAAGTATCGCGCGCGGGCGCGGAGATCTCGCTGAGTTCAACCGAATTCGAGCTGCTGCGTTTCCTGATGCGCAATCCGCGCCGCGCGCTGACCCGCACCGAGATCCTGGACCGGGTGTGGAACTACGACTTTGCCGGTCGCACAAGCATTGTCGACCTGTACATCTCGTATCTGCGCAAGAAGATCGACGCCGGCCGAGAGCCGATGATCCACACCGTGCGTGGTGTGGGATACATGCTGCGCCCGCCGGCATAGCAACCGAGATGACTGCCAAATGACCGAGCCCAGAATCACTTCGTGGTGGCGCGGGCGTACATTGCGCCGGCGACTGGTCATCGGCGTCTCGACGGTCGTCATGGTCGTGCTGCTGGCTGTTGGCATCGTCTCCGTGCTCAGCCTGCGAACCTATTTCAACGTGATGAACGACGCCGAGGTCGACGAATCGCTTGACGCACTTGTTCATTCATACGCCCGATATCACAACAGCGAACCGGGCCATCGAGGCGAGATCGAACACGCGTTGCTGGGATTCACCGGACAGAACGCGGGCAACATCATCGCCGTGATCCACCGCGGCGACGTGATCGGCTCGGCCGTCTTCTTCCAAGATGATCCACGCCCCGCCTCACCCGACGTGGTCACGGCGATCAGAGCGCAGCCCTGGCGTGACGGTCAGGTTCGCACGGTGAAGCTTTCCAGACTCGGCTCATTTCGGGTCAGTAGCCAAAACGTCGGTGCCGACGACCAACTCGTCGTCGGGGTTCCGCTGGATCTGGCGAATAGAACGATCAACCGCCGAATCCTCAGTACCGTCGTGCTTTTGGTGGCCGCGTTGCTCGTGACGGGTGGCCTCACCGCGCTGGTGGTCGGTTACGCGCTGCGCCCGTTGCGCCGGGTCGCGGCGACCGCGGCCGAGGTGGCCGGCACGCACCTCACCGGCGACGATCATCGCATCACCACGAGGGTGCAGCCGGCCGACACCGATCCCGACACGGAGGTCGGCATCGTGGGACACACCTTGAACCAACTATTGGACAACGTCGACAGCGCCCTCGCGCATCGAGCCGAATCCGACCGGCGCATGCGACAATTCATCACCGACGCCAGCCACGAGCTGCGCACTCCGCTGGCCGCCATCCAGGGCTATTCCGAACTCACCCGGCAGGACAGCGCCGATCTTCCACCCACGACCGAATACGCATTGGCCCGCATCGAGTCAGAAGCCAGACGGATGACCTCGCTCGTCGACGAACTGCTGCTGCTATCCCGGTTGGGCGAGGGCGAAGATCTGCGCACCGAAGATGTCGACTTGGGCGACGTCGTCCTGAACGCCGTCAACGACGCAGCCGTCGCGGCACCGGACCACCACTGGGTCAGAGATCTGCCCGACGAACCGGTGTGGGTGCAAGGCGACCCGGACCGGCTGCACCAACTCGTCAGCAATCTGCTGACCAACGGCTGGGTGCACACCCCACCCGGAGTGACGGTGACGACGGCGATCACCTGCCATCACCCCAAGGGCGACCCGTCCTTCGCGGAATTGACGGTGGCCGACGACGGTCCCGATATCGATCCCGATCTGCTCGCGCACCTTTTCGACCGGTTCGTACGGGCGACGAGCGCTGCGAATGACGGATCTGGAAATGGACTGGGTCTGGCCATCGTCGACTCGATCGTCAAAGCGCACCGCGGTTCGGTGCAAGCCGAATCCGGGCACGGTCAAACCACTTTCATAGTGCGCCTTCCGCTCGTTGAGTAGGCTGCGTCACACTTGGCTGAGCAAAGTGAAGACAATTCACTTGCCAGTCATCTCTGGGCGTTGAACTGGATAGATCGGTACCCATACGCTGATGATTGGTCTGTTCGGCAAAGCAGGGAAAGCTACGTGGCTGTAAAGAAAGCGTCAGGGATGGCCCTTTCAGCCCGGGGGGCGCTTAACTTCTTTCCAGACCTCGTCGAGAGGGCTAAATTGCATGCCGGTACCAAGATCCGATCGCCGATCGATCTGACCGGATTGTCACGAACGGAGACGTGATGGCAGTGGTCGCCTACGTCCTGCTGACGGTGGGTGTGTTCGCCGTCCTGGGCCTTGCGCAGAAGCTGGTCGAAAAACTGTGAGCCGCACCGTGCCGATGAAGAGCGCAGCGATCAGAAGGGGCCGCGCAAATGAGTCTCGATAACTCCATCGGCCTCGCACTGGCGGCTGTGTTCGCCGTGTACATGGTTGCGGCCCTGTACTTTCCGGAGAGGTTTTAGGTGAGCACAGCCACCGCGGGGATCGCGCTGCTGGTACTGGCACTCGTTGCCGTACATGTGCCGCTGGGCGATTACATGTACCGCGTCTACACGTCGGACCGCGACTGGCGAATCGAGAAGTTTGTCTACCGGATCGTCGGCGCGGACCCGCAAGCCGAACAGCCCTGGTACGCCTATGCCCGCAGCCTGCTGGCATTCTCGGCGGTCAGCGTGCTGTTCTTGTTCTTCTTCCAACTCGTCCAGGACAAACTTCCGCTGCATCTGCATGATCCGTCGACCAAGATGACGCCTTCGCTGGCGTGGAACACCGCGATCAGCTTCGTCACCAACACCAACTGGCAGGCGTATTCCGGTGAGTCCACCCAGGGCCACCTGGTGCAGATGGCCGGACTGACCGTGCAAAACTTCGTCTCCGCCTCAGCCGGTATCGCCGTGGCGATCGCCCTGGTTCGCGGTTTCGCCCGCAACCGGACCAACGAAGTCGGCAACTTCTGGGTCGATCTGGTCCGCGGAACGGTCCGCATCCTGCTGCCGATCTCGATCATCGCCGCGATCGTGCTGATCGCCGGCGGCGCGATCGAGAACTTCCACCTGCACGACCAGGTCGTCACCACCCTGGGTGGCACGCAGCAGACCATCACCGGCGGTCCGGTCGCCAGCCAGGAGGCCATCAAGGAACTCGGCACCAACGGCGGAGGGTTCTACAACGCCAACTCCGCGCACCCGTTCGAGAACCCGACCAGGCTGACGAACTGGGTCGAGATATTCCTGTTGTTGGCCATCAGCTTCTCGCTACCCCGCACGTTCGGCCGCATGGTCGAGAGCACCAAGCAGGGTTACGCCATCGCCGCGGTGATGGGACTCTTGGCGGTGGCCAGCCTCACCATGAGCGAGTTGTTCCAGGTCAGCCACCACGGAACCGTGCCGACTGCAGCAGGCGCGGCCATGGAGGGAGTCGAACAACGCTTCGGCGTGGCCAATTCCGCGGTTTTCGCCGACGCGACCACACTCACTTCCACCGGTGCCGTTGATTCGGCGCACGACTCCTACACCAGCCTCGGTGGCCTGGTCCAGATGTTCAACATGCAGATCGGCGAGGTGGCCCCCGGCGGAGTCGGCTCGGGCCTTTACGGCATGTTGATCATGGCTATCATCACGGTCTTCGTTGCCGGCCTGATGGTCGGCCGGACACCGGAATATCTCGGCAAGAAGATCCGGCCGCGCGAAATGAAGCTCGCAGCGAGCTATTTCCCGGTGACCGAGTTGCTGGTGCTGTTCGGCACCGGAGTCGCGATGGCCTTGCCAGGCCCGCGGGCCGGGATGAACAACACCGGACCGCACGGTCTCTCCGAAGTGCTCTACGCGTTCACCTCCGCGTCCAACAACAACGGCTCCGCTTTTGCCGGCCTCTCGGTGAACACCACCTGGTACAACACCGCGCTGGGCCTCGCCATGGTGTTCGCCAGATTCCTGCCGATGATCCTGGTGCTTGCGCTAGCCGGTTCCCTTGCCCGCCAAGGACATACGCCGGAGTCACCCGGCACTCTTCCCACTCACCGGCCGCAGTTCGTCGGTCTCGTCGCGGCCGTCACGGTGATCCTGTGCGCGTTGACGTTCCTGCCGGCACTAGCGCTCGGACCCCTCGCTGAAGGAATCCACTGAGATGACGACATCGACGGCCCCCAAGGCCTCGTCCATCCAGCCACCGCGCCGCCAGCGCGGCGGCCACGCTCCGGTCCAGGCTGGTCTCATCGACCCCGCCATGTTGGCCAAGGCGCTGCCCGACGCCTTCCGCAAGTTCGATCCACGTACGTTGTGGCGCAACCCGGTGATGTTCATCGTCGAGGTCGGTGCGCTCTGGTCCACCGTGCTGACGGCCCGTGACTCGTCGTGGTTCGGCTGGCTTGTCGTGTTCTGGCTTTGGCTGACTGTGCTTTTCGGCAACCTCGCCGAGGCGGTCGCCGAGGGCCGGGGCAAGGCCCAGGCCGACACGTTGCGCAAAACGAAGGCCGACACCATCGCCCGCCGGCTGCGCGGCTGGTCACCCGACAATCCGGGCACCGAAGAAGATGTCCGCGCACCAGAACTGCAGAAGGGCGACATCGTTGTCGTCGAGACGGGCGAGACGATCCCGGGCGACGGCGACATCGTGGAAGGCATTGCGTCGGTGAATGAGTCGGCCATCACCGGTGAATCAGCGCCGGTGATACGGGAATCCGGCGGCGACCGCTCCGCGGTGACCGGCGGCACGACCGTGCTCTCCGACCGCATCGTCGTCCGGATCACCCAAGAACCCGGCAAAAGCTTCATCGACCGGATGATCGCTCTCGTCGAGGGCGCCAACCGGCAGAAGACCCCGAACGAGATCGCGCTGAACATTCTCCTCGCAGCGCTGACGATCATCTTCGTGTTCGCGGTGGCGACGCTGCAGCCGCTGGCGATCTACTCCAAGATCAGCAACCCCGGTGTGCACGACAGCTCCGCTCTGACCGACAACGGCGTCGCCGGCATTGTGCTGGTGGCATTGCTGGTGTGCTTGATCCCCACCACGATCGGCGCGTTGTTGTCGGCGATCGGCATCGCCGGCATCGACCGGCTCATCCAGCGCAACGTGCTGGCCATGTCGGGTCGCGCGGTCGAGGCCGCCGGCGATGTGGACACCCTGCTGCTGGACAAGACCGGCACCATCACGCTGGGTAACCGCGAGGCGTCGGAATTCATTGCGGTTGAAGGAGTTACGCCTGAAGAGCTGGCGGACGCAGCTCAGCTGTCCAGCCTGGCCGACGAAACCCCGGAGGGCCGCTCGATCGTCGTCTATGCAAAGCAGGCCTTCGGTTTGCGGCAGCGCTCGCCCGGTGAACTCAACCACGCGCAGTGGATAGAGTTCACCGCGACAACCCGGATGTCAGGCGTCGACCTCGACGGACGGCAACTGCGGAAGGGCGCGGCGAACTCCGTCACCAATTGGATTCGCGAGCAGGGCGGCATCATTCCCGATCGGCTCGGCGAGGTCGTCGACGGCATTTCGGCCGCCGGCGGCACTCCGCTGGTCGTCGGCGTGGTCACCAACGGCAACGACGGCGTTGCCGCCAAGAAAGCCGACGTGCTCGGTGTCATCCACCTCAAGGACATCGTCAAGCACGGCATGCGTGACCGCTTCGACGAGATGCGCAAAATGGGTATCAGGACGGTGATGATCACCGGCGACAATCCGTTGACCGCCAAGGCGATTGCCGACGAGGCCGGGGTCGACGACTTCCTCGCCGAAGCGACGCCCGAAGACAAGCTGGCGCTGATCAAGCGCGAGCAGGAGGGTGGCCGCCTGGTCGCCATGACCGGCGACGGCACCAACGACGCGCCCGCGTTGGCCCAGGCCGACGTCGGGGTCGCGATGAACAGCGGCACCAGTGCCGCCAAAGAAGCCGGCAACATGGTCGATCTCGACTCCGATCCCACCAAGCTCATCGAGATCGTCGAAATCGGTAAACAGCTGTTGATCACGCGCGGCGCATTGAGCACCTTCTCGATCGCCAACGACATCGCCAAGTACTTCGCGATCATCCCGGCCATGTTCGTCGGGCTGTTCCCCGGACTGGGCCTGATCAATGTGATGCGACTGCACAGTCCGCAGTCGGCGATTCTGTCCGCGGTGATCTTCAACGCATTGGTCATCGTCGCGCTGATTCCGTTGGCGCTGCGCGGCGTTCAATACACGCCGAGCAGTGCATCGAAACTCCTTAGCCGCAACCTCTACATCTACGGGCTGGGCGGCGTCATCGCGCCGTTCATCGGCATCAAACTGATCGACCTCCTCGTACAATTCATTCCCGGGATGAGCTGATATGGACCTATCGAATCTGATCCGCCAACATTGGGCCGCGCTGCGGGCGCTGCTGGTACTGACGGTGATCACCGGCTTCCTCTACCCGCTGATAATCTGGGGAATTGCGTTTCTTCCCGGATTGCACGCCAAGGCAGAGGGTTCGATCATCAAACCGACCAGTTCTGGAAGGCCGGTCGGCAGCAAGCTGATTGGGCAATTGTTCACCGACAAGGACGGCAACCCACTGCCGCGGTATTTCCAGAGCAGGCCCTCGGCGGCCGGAGCGGGCTACGACCCCACCTCGTCGGGCGCCACCAACTTGGGGCCGGAGAGCATCGTCGACACGCCGGCCGATCCGGCCAAGCTGTCCCCGGGCGCCGATCCGTCCACCGCCGGATTCAAACCGAGCTTGCTCACCCAGGTGTGCTCGCGCAGCGTCGCGATCGGCCGTCTCGAGAAGGTCGACGGGTCACGCCCGTTCTGCACCGGCGGCGGAGTCGGAGCCGTGCTCTCAGCCATCGGGCCGCGCGACCGTTCCGGCCGTGTCGCGCATCCGACCCAGGTCGTCTCCATCAACGAACCCTGCTCGACGCCCGGCAGCACGTCGGCGGCGGTCTTCCAGCAGTTCTTCGAAGGTGTGCGCGTGCAGTGCGCGCAGTACGGCCAGGACTACTCGGTCGGTCAGCTCGTTCCGATTCGCGGCTCGGCGCCAGATCAACCGGAGGTGCCAGCCGACGCGGTGACCGCCAGCGCCAGTGGCCTGGACCCCGATATCTCCCCGGCCTACGCCGAAATACAGGTGGCCCGCATAGCCCGCGTACGGGGGATCAGCCTCGGACAGGTGCGCGACGCGGTGCGACACAACCAGCACGGCCGGCTGCTCGGCTTCGTCGGCGAGCCGGTGGTCAACGTGCTGGCCGTCAATCTCGAGCTGGATCGTGAGTCCCCGGTGAAGTCTTGAACTCTGCGGTGGATGATGTCCATGTGACCTCTACCGACGAGAAAGCCGCTAGCGCCGACGATCCGCTGGCCCACCGGGCGCAGCGGCGCGGTGAGTTGCGCATCTACCTCGGCGCGGCGCCGGGCGTCGGCAAAACCTGCGCCATGCTCGGCGAGGCGCATCGCAGGCTGGAGCGTGGTACCGACGTCGTCGCGGCGGTGGTGGAGTCACACGGTCGCAAAAAAGTCGGCGAGCTCATCAAGGGCATCGAAGTCATTCCGCCGCATTACATCTCCTACCGCGGATCGATGTTCCCCGAGCTCGATATCGAGGCGGTGCTGCGTCGTAAGCCGGAAGTGGCGCTGGTCGACGAGTACGCGCACAGCAACATTCCGGGCAGCATCAACGAGAAGCGTTGGCAGGACATCGAAACGCTGCTCGACGCCGGGATCACGGTGATCTCGACACTGAACATCCAGCACCTGGAGAGCCTCAACGACGTCGTCGCGCAGATCACCGGCATCGAACAGCGCGAGACCGTACCCGACGAAATCGTCCGAAACGCGGCTCAGATCGAGTTGGTCGACATCACGCCGGAAGCGTTGCGGCGCAGGCTCGCCCACGGCAACGTCTATCCATCGGAGCGCATCGACGCGGCGCTGACCAATTACTTCCGCACCGGCAACCTCACGGCACTACGCGAGATTGCACTGCTCTGGCTCGCCGACCAGGTCGACGCGGCGTTGGCGAAATACCGCGCCGACAAGAAAATCACCGACACCTGGGAGGCGCGTGAACGAGTGGTCGTCGCGGTCACCGGCGGCCCGGAGTCGGAAACGTTGGTGCGCAGGGCATCTCGCATCGCATCGAAGTCCAGTGCGCAACTCATGGTGGTGCACGTGGCGCGGGGCGACGGGCTGTCGGGAGCATCCCCGCGCGAAATGGGCAAGGTCCGCGAGCTCGCGGCCAGCCTGGGCGCCACGGTGCACGTCGTAGTCGGTGACGACGTGCCGACGGCGCTGCTCGACTTCGCCCGCGAGACGAATTCCACCCAGTTGGTGCTCGGCAGCTCTCGACGGTCGCGATGGGCGAGCATTTTCAGCGAGGGAATCGGCGCGGCCACCATAAAGGACTCGGGCAAGATCGACGTCCACATGGTCACCCACGAGCAGGCCAACCGCGGCTTGCCGTTCTCGTCGATCTCGCCGCGTGCTCGCCAGGTGGTGTCCTGGCTGGCGGCGCTCACCTTGCCGTGGGCGATCCTGGCGATCACGTCGCGCTGGTTGGACCCGACGCTCGACGTCGGCGGCAAAACCGCCATCTTCTTCGCCGGGGTGATCGCCGTCGCGTTGTTCGGCGGTGTCGCACCCGCCGTGCTGTCGGGGCTGTTGTCGGGTGCGCTGCTGGTCTATTTCCACACCGAGCCGCGCAATTCCTTCGCCGTCGCCAGCCTGAGCAACGCCTTGACCATCGTGATTCTGCTCGGGGTCGCGATGGGAATCGCCGTTCTGGTGGATGCGGCAGCCAGCCGGGCCCGCGAAGCCAGGCGGGCGAGCCAAGAGGCCGAGCTGCTGTCGCTGTTCGCCGCTTCGGTGCTGCGCGGCGCCGATCTCAACACGCTGCTGGAGCGGGTGCGGGAGGCCTACTCCCAGCGGGCGGTGTGCCTGGTGCGTGACGTCGACGGTCACCCCGAGGCGGTCGCGGGAGTGGGCGTAAACCCCTGCATGACAGTCGATTCCGCGGACACTGCGGTGAAAGTCGGCGACGAGGAATTCTGGTTGCTGATGTCCGGGCGCGGCTTGACCGGCCGCGACCGCAGGGTGCTTTCCGTCGTCGCGACGCAGGCCGCAGGTCTGGTCAAACGAGGCGAGCTCGCCGAAGAGGCGAGCAAGGTGCAATCACTTGCCAAAGCCGACGAACTGCGCCGCCTCCTGCTGTCCGCGCTCGGCCACGATCTACGAACTCCGTTGACCGCCGCCAAGGCCGCGGTGTCCAGCCTGCGTGCCGAAGACGTGTGGTTCTCACCGGAGGACACCAGCGAATTGCTGGCCACCGTCGAAGAGTCGCTCGATCAGCTCACCTTGTTGGTGGCCAACCTGCTGGACTCGTCACGGCTGGCCGCCGGCGTGGTCAGACCCGTGCTGACCGAGGTCTATCTCGAAGAGGTGGTGCAGCGCGCACTCGTCGGCATCGGCGGACGCAGCACGATGTTCGGCCGCGGAAACTTGGACCGGGTCAAGGTCGAGGTCGGCGGAACGATCGCAATGGGCGACGCCGGTTTGTTGGAACGGGTGCTCTCCAATCTCATCGACAACGCTCTGCGCTACGCGCCGGGCAGCGTGGTGCGGATCAACGCGGGCCAGGTCGGGACGCGGGTGCTGATCAACGTCGTCGACGAAGGACCGGGAGTCTCCAAAGGTGCCGCCGAGCAGATGTTCCAGCCGTTCCAGCGGCTCGGCGACTACGACACGACGACCGGCCTGGGGCTTGGCTTGTCGGTGGCCAAGGGATTCGTCGAGGCGATGGACGGCACCGTGACGGCGAGCGACACCCCCGGGGGCGGGCTGACCATCGTCGTCGACCTGGCGGCGCCGCAACACGAACGCGGCGATGACGAGGAGCAGCACCCATGAATCGCGTACTCGTGGTCGATGACGATCCCCAGCTGCTGCGCGCGCTGCGCATCAACTTGTCGGTGCGGGGGTATGAGGTGATCACCGCGGACACCGGGTCACGCGCTTTGGCAGCCGCCGCCGAGCACCCACCTCAGGCGGTGATCCTGGACCTGGGCATGCCCGACATACCCGGTATCGACGTGCTGGCCGGTCTGCGCGGCTGGCTGACGGCTCCGGTGATCGTGCTGTCGGCCCGCACTGATTCATCGGACAAGGTCGGCGCGCTCGATGCGGGCGCCGACGATTACATGACGAAGCCCTTCGGCATGGACGAACTTCTGGCGCGGTTGCGCGCCGCGGTGCGACGGGCCACGGCGGCCACCGGCGCGGACAATCCCGTGGTGGAGACCAAGTCGTTCCTCGTCGACCTCGCGTCGAAAAGAGTGATCAAAAACGGCGCGGAGGTGCATCTGACCCCGACCGAGTGGGGGATGCTGGAAATGCTGGTGCGCAATCGCGGCAAGCTGGTCAGCCGCGAGGATTTACTCAAAGAGGTCTGGGGACCGAAGTACGCGCGGGAAACCCATTATCTGCGTGTCTTTCTCGCGCAGTTGCGCCGCAAGCTCGAAGACGACCCGTCGCATCCCCACCATCTGCTGACCGAGGCGGGCATGGGCTATCGCTTCGAGCAATGACCGCCCGGATGACTTGGTGCGACCGGCGCAAACCCGGTGCGCGAGAGCGATTCTCAGCGGTCTCGGCGGTTCGGGAATGTCGGATGGCAACGGCGATGCAACGAGTAGCTTTCCGTGCCAGCAAAATTAAGCGTAGCGACCGAATGCAGTAAGCCGTGGTGTAACCTCTAACACTAACGGCATCGGCAAAGCGGGTGCCTACCCGCGCGGAGTCTCGGACTCGATCGCGAGCAGGTAACCCGAGTGGCGGACGAGAGAATGCATCAGCACATCATTGTCAGCGGTGACGATGCGCTGGCCACGACGATCATCGGGGAACTGAAAAGCGCTGGCGCAAGCGTCGTCAGACTGGCCAGCACCGAGGTCACCGGGGTTGCCCGCGAGCTCGGCCGCGCCGAGGTCTCCAAAGCGCAAGCCGTCATATGCGCCGGCGATGACGATGCCGCGAACCTCGAAATCGCTTTGCTGGCAAGAAGAGCCAATCCCACTGTGCGCGTCGTCGCGCGGATCTCGAATGATGTGTTGCGGATGGCGGTGGCCGCCGACAACGGGCCCGGCGCAATCCTCGACGTCGCCGAGTTGACCGCGTCGTCGGTCGTCGAAGCATGTCTGGCACAGCCGACGCACCCGTTCGAGGCGGCCGGTATCCAGTTCGTGGTCGCGGGCAGCGAGGCACCGCAGGATGCGACGCTACGCGAGATCTTCGGCGAGCTCACCCCGGTCGCGGTGATTCACGGAAACGACTCGCCGACGCCCGGCGAGATGGATGTCTGCCCTTCCCGGGAGCAACAGGTGCACGCCGGTGACCAGGCCGTGCTGATCGGCACCGCCGAGGAATCGTCGCAGCACGGGATCAGGACCCGGCGTCCCCGGGGAACGCGGTCCCGGCGAGCCCGGTTACGGCGGATCTTCGATGCGGTACGGACCGTCGTCAACGACTTCAACCCGGCCTTCTATCCGGCGTTGGCGGCTGCCACGACGCTGATCGTCATCTCCATGCTGCTGCTGCACTACAACTACCGACACCCGCGGATGACCTGGGTGGACGCGTTGTACTTCACCATCGAGACGATCACGACGACGGGATACGGCGACTTCAGCTTCGCCCACCAGGAGACGTGGCTGCGGCTGTTCTCGGCAGGCTTGATGTTCGGCGGCGCGACGACCATTGCCCTGCTGGTCGCGTTCATTGCCGACGTGCTGCTGTCGCGTCGCTTCGTCTTCGCTGCCGCGCGGCCACGGGTGCGCCATCTGCGCAACCATGTGATCGTCGTCGGATTGAGCGCGCTCGGGATGCGGGTGGTCACCGACCTGGTGGCCACCGGCTACGACGTCGCCGTCATCGAGATCAATGAGAACAATCGGTTCCTGTCCGCGGCGCAGGAACTCGACGTGCCGGTGATTTTCGGTGACGCAACGCTGGTGCAGACACTGCAATTGGCGCGCGTAGAGCGCGCCCGCGCGGTGGCGGTGCTGACCCGCGACGACATGATCAACATCGAAGCCTCGATCGTGCTGGCCGAGCTGCTCGGACCGCGGGTGGTGCCCAAGATCAATCGCCGCGCCGAGGTTTCGCTGGTGCTCCGGGTGTACGACCGGGCGCTCGGACTCGCGGTCGCACAGCGATTCGGTTTCGAGAACGTCCGCTCCACTGTCGCGCTCGCAGCGCCGTGGTTCGTCGGGGCCGCGATGGGCCTGGAGGTGCTCGGCACGTTCTCGATCCGGCAGAGCTCCTTCATGATCGGTGCGATGTGCGTCGCCCAGGGCAGCGAGCTCGACGGGCAGCAATTGGCCGACGTGGAGAGCAACACCCGAGTCATTGCGGTCACCCGACCGGACGTAGAGATCCAGCTGCATCCTCGCCGCGACGCGCGGCTGGGTGCCGGCGACACCGTCTACCTCGTCGGCCCGCACCGGGAGCTGCTGGACATGCTGCGCAGGGGGCTGCCGCCCAAGGAATCCGCGGCTCGCGAGAAGCAGTCCGCCGACCGAGCGGACGTTGGTCGCCAAGCAAAGACCGGATAGCGGGACCCAAGATCACGCTAGGCGTACAACATGCTTGTGGATACCTGGCAAATACCTGGAGACGGGGTTCCCACCAAGAGACGGCACCGGTCACCGCTTAGAATCGTCCGGAGCTGTCGACGAGGGGCGGAAACATACGCCGACAGACCGGTAAACCTGAGAAATACGCGTGATTAATCTGAGAAATATAGGTGATTGCTGCCACACATTGCTCTTGAGCAGGGGTAACGAATTGTATTGCTCTCGTTGAACACCGATAATGGCGTTCGTCTGCTGGTCGACACTTAGCTGGTGGATGCCCTAAGCAATAACCTAACGCTACGAATTGTGCGGCTTGCTCAACCATTATCGGGAGGGAAAGCAATGCTGTCTGAAACCGTTCAACCCGAATGTCGCGGTCGTCGGTCGGTGACTCCGCTAACACCCAACGCCGCATTGAACGGCCCAGACGTGGTCAGCCGTACGTCCGCGACGACGTCAACCTCAGCAGACGACGCGCCGCGCCCGCAAACGACAAAATATGTAACGCGTGCAACCATTCACACGACGGTCAATGGCGTGGCCGGGTCCTGGTTCCGGGCCACCTCGATCGTGGTGATTTAGAGGGGTTGGCGAGCAATGGATTTCGGGAGTTATCCGCCGGAGGTCAACTCGGCCCGCATGTATGCGGGCGCGGGGTCCGGACCGATGCTCGCCGCCGCTGAGGCCTGGGACGGACTGGCCGCCGAACTGCACTCCGCAGCAAACTCGTACCAGTCGGTTGTATCCGGCCTGATCGCAGGACCGTGGCTCGGCCCGGCGTCGACGTCGATGAGCGCCGCTGCGGCCTCGTACACGACGTGGCTTCGTGCCACCGCGGCGCAGGCCGAGGAGACCGGCGCTCAGGCCAGGACCGCCGCCGCGGCCTACCAGACCGCGTTCTCATCGACCGTGCCGCCGCCGTTGGTCGCGGCCAACCGCAGTCGGCTGATGACCTTGGTGGCCACCAATATCTTCGGGCGGAACACGCAGGCGATCGCGGCCACCGAGGCGCAATACGGCGAGATGTGGGCGCAGGACGCCGCCGCGATGTACGGGTACGCGGCCTCGTCGTCGTCGGCGACGACGCTGACACCGTTCAGTCCGCCGCAACAGAACACCAACCCGAGCGGCGCGGCCGGTCAGTCGGCCGCTGCCAGCCAAGCGACCGGCACTGCCGCCGGCAATGCCCAGAGCACGATCCAGCAGGCTTTCTCAGCGGTGCCCGGCGCGCTGCAGAGTGCGGCCACGGCGCCCGCTGCCGCCGGCGATCCACTGGGCACCATTAGCGACCTGATCTCCATCTTCATCGACCTGCCGGCCGGTCTGGCGACGTTCGCGGCCGACATCCCGCTGGGCAGTCTCGGGGTGGTGGCGCTGCCTTTCGACGTCGTCAGTGCTTTGACCGGTACCCACACCGACGACATCGTCAGCGGCTGGAACGGGGAACAAGCCTGGCCCGGCGAGGGCCCCGCGCCGGTGAGGCCATTCCCAGCGCAGCTGCTGAACCTCCCTGCAGGCACGGTGCCCCCGCCGAGGATCGCCGCCACGCTAGGTGAGGCCGATGGGGTCGGAGGCTTGTCTGTGCCGCCGACCTGGACAATCGCCACACCCGCGGTACGTCCTACCGCCTTCACGTTGCCGGCATTACCGGAATCCGCCGTCGGCGCCATCGCGGCAGAGCCGGTGACGGCCGGCTCGAGCAGCGCGCTCAGCGAGATGGCCTTGGCTGGTATGGCGGGCCGGGCCATGGCCGGGACTGTCGGCACCGGCGTCGGCCGGACCGCGGGAAAGTCGTCCAAGGGGGCCAATGCATCGGCTCGCTCCGTAGACGCAGCACCGGCGGGTGACCGAAAGTCCACTGCCGACAACGACGATGTGTCGAAACAAAAACCACGGGCCGTGGTCACCGGGGTTGCCAGCGAGCTACGCGAATTCGCCAAGTTACGTGACGAAGGAATTCTGACCGACGAAGAGTACACCGAGCAGAAGAACCGCCTGCTCGGTCGCTAAATCATCTGCCGCCGCGCCGCGGAAGTGCCGAATGCCTGGAAGAGGAATGCGCAGCAATGGATTTCGGGATTTATCCGCCGGAGATCAACTCCGGCCGGATGTATACCGGTCCGGGATCAGGGCCGATGCTGGCCGCTGCGCAGGCGTGGGGAGCGCTGGCTGACGAGCTGTACACCGCGGCCAGCGCGTTTCAGTCGGTGGTGTCAGAGCTGTCGTCCGGGACATGGTCGGGTCCGTCATCGGCGTCGATGACGGCGGCCGCCGGACTCTACGTCGAATGGCTCAGTGCCACTGCGGCGCAGGCCGAAACGACCGCCACCCAGGCGAGCGCCGCGTCCGCAGCCTACGAGGCGGCGTTCGCCCTTACGGTGCCGCCGCCGGAAATCGCCACTAACCGAAGCCTTTTGGCGACTCTGGTGGCAACGAATTTCCTTGGAATCAACACGCCGGCGATCGCGGCCACTGAGGCACTTTATGCGGAGATGTGGGCCCAGGACGCCGTCGCGATGTATGGCTATGCAGCCTCTTCGGCATCGGCGACGACGCTCTCACCGTTCACCCAACCCCAACAGAACACAAACCCCGCCGCGTCGACCAGTCAGGCAGCCGCAGTCTCCCAAGCCACCAGCACCTCGGCCGGCAACGCGCAGAGCGCGGTTTCCTCTGCGCAGCAAGCCTTTTCAGCGGTGCCCAGCGCACTGCAGGGCTTGGCGACTTCTGGCCCGGCGGCTACTGGATCAGCCGCCACCGGCCCACTGAACACGCTGGCTAACCTGATCTCGATCTTTGTCAGCCTCCCGTCCGACCTGACCTTCTTCGGCGCGATCATTCCTTCGGACATCGCGGCGGGGCCGGTGGACCTTCCCTACGGCGTGTGGGGTGCCCTCAGCGGTGTGCACACCGACCGGATCGTCAGCGGCTGGAACGGAGAGACGCCGTCGCTGTACGGGGCGAACCCTGCCCCCGTCGACGGATTCCCGGCCACCCTTGGCAATACCGGCCAAAGCGCCGCATCTACGGTGTCTGCGGGCGTGGGCGATGCGGAAGCGATCGGCGGGCTGTCAGTGCCGTCCGGCTGGACCACGGCCGCACCTGAGGTGCGGCCGACCGCGTTCACGACGCCGCTCTCCACCGCGAACGCAGCAGCAGCCCCGGCAGCGGAAGCCGGTGCGGCGAACACGTTCAATCAGATGGGCATTGGCGGTATGGCCGGGCAGGCCATGGCCGGCAACCCGGCTCCCGCCGCCGCTGCAGAGAAAAACGGTAAGGCGGTGACCCACGCGCGTCTGACTAATCACGTTGTCGGAGAACGCAAGACCGGTACATCCGATGATGACGTCGAGGCGTCACCCGCACCCCGGACCGTGGTCACCGGAGTAGCGGCAGCGATCCGGTTGATCGCCAAGCAGCGCGACGAAGGACACCTCAGCGAGCAGGAGTACATCGAGCAGAAGAAGCGGCTGCTTGACATCTCAGTCCGGCACCGGCCGTTGGGCTAACCGTCAGCGATCGAGAGCGCGATGCCGTCCAGGATGTCGTGCTCGCTGACGGTCAGCGCGTCGATGCCGGCCCGCTCGCGTAGTGCGAACGCCAGTTCCTCGATCACGATTGCGCCGCCGGCGATCACGTCCACCCGGCCCTCGTGCATCGGCCCCAGTGCGGCTCGCTGAGCCCGGGTCATGCCGATCAGACCATCACAGACTCCCAACAGCCGCTCGCTGCTGACACGGAGGAGATGAATGGCCGCAGAGTCATAGGTCGCCATGTCCTGCGCGAGTGCCGCAACCGTCGTCATCGTCCCGGCCACCCCGACCCAGGTGCGGGCCTGCTCCACCGGAACAACCCGCAACGCCTCGCCGAGCCGTTCGCGAACCACCTCGCGAGCGGCAGCCACCTCGGCGGCCGTTGGCGGATCGGAGTGCAGGCACCGCTCGGTCAGCCGCACACAGCCGATGTCCGCCGAGAAGCTCGCGGTGACGGTGTCGGTGCCCAGTACGACCTCGGTCGATCCGCCACCTAAGTCGACGATAACGAATGGTCCCGCAGCGCAGTCCAATTCGTTGACGGTGCCACGGAACGACAGCTCGGCTTCCTCGAGGCCGGTGATCACCTCGGCGACCGAACCGTCGACCACGTCGCCGAGCACGTCGGCCGTCATCGCGAAGAAGACGTCACGGTTGGCGGCGTCCCGGGTGGCCGAGGTTGCGACCATGCGTATCCGCTCGACGCCGTGGGAGAGGCAGAGCGCGGCGTAGTCGACCAGCGCAGAACGGGTGCGCTGCAACGCCTCCGGGGCGAACTGGCCGGTGGCGTCGACACCCTGACCGAGCCGAACGATACGCATCTCGCGATGCGCGTCGCGCAGCTGCCCGTCGACCGCGTCGGCGATCAGCAGCCGAATCGAGTTGGTACCGCAGTCGATTGCCGCGACTCGACTCACGGTGTCCACTCCCCCGGCATCAGAATTCCTGCCATCGCAGGTTCCGCGGCCAGCACCGCCAGCGCCTCGTCGCCGAACGGGTTCGTTCCCGGTCCTGCGGCCAGCGAATGCGCGATCAGCACGTGCAGACATTTGACCCGATCGGGCATTCCGCCCGCGGAGACGGTGGTGCCCAGCGGCTCGATCGCGTCGCGCTCGGCCAGATACGACTCGTGGGCCCGCCGATACGCGGCGGCCAGTTCGGGCTCGTGGTGCAGCCTTTCGGTCATCTCCCGCATCATGCCGGTCGACTCCAGCCGGCTCGCCGCGGCGGTCAGCGCCGGATGCGTCAGGTAGTACAGCGTCGGAAACGGCGTTCCGTCAGGCAGTTTCGGCGCTGTTCGCACCACGCCGGGCTCGCCGTCAGGACACCGGTAGGCGACATCGAGCACTCCTCGCGGTTCGCGGCCGAGCTGGCGGGCCACCGCGTCGAGGTCAGCACGGTCAACCACCGGGCGGCGGATTCGGTGGCGAGGGCGCCAGTGACGGCGGCGCAACGGGTGCGGGAGCCGTTGGGGGCCCGTGCGGGTTGTCGGCGATGGTGTGCCACAGCGAGGTGTACCAGGGGTCGTTCGTGGTCGCCGCGGTCGGCGTCGACCCCGGCTCGGCGGGCAAGGCGGCGTTGGGCGGCAGTTGAATCTGATACGGGACCTCCCCCGGCCTCACGAAGCCGAGGCGTTCGCGGGCTTGCGCCGCAACGTAAGCGGGGTCGGCGAGTTTGACCTTCTGCTGCTCGAGGTCGGTAATCTGACCACGCAGCGCCGCTTCGGAGGCAGCCAGCTGCTTCATCTCGGTGCGCTGCGCGAAGTAGGTCCGGACCGGGCCGGCGATGGTCAGCGTCAGCACGCACACGACGGCCGCGAGGATCGCCGCCCGCCGCGCGGTCAGGCCGAGTCGCTGATCGGATCGCTGCTCAGCCGATTCCACGATCGCCCGTTTGACCGGTTCGACGACCTCCGGCATGGCACGCGGGGCGCCCGGCGCACGACGGCCAGCCGTCGACTTGCGCGGCCGCCCGGCAACCGAATCGCCGCCCCGACCCGGCCGCGACGCCGGTGAGCGCCGCTTCGGTTCTGGCCGTTTCGATTCGGGCATGGGGGCGAAGTCTTTCGGGGCTGTCGGCTTACGGCGCGTACCGGGGGAACGCCAGATCGCCGGCGTAGCGGGCGGCGTCGCCGAGGGCCTCTTCGATCCGCAGTAACTGGTTATACTTCGCGACGCGTTCGCTGCGCGCCGGCGCACCGGTCTTGATCTGTCCGCTGCCGACCGCGACCGCCAGGTCGGCGATCGTGGTGTCCTCGGTCTCACCGCTGCGGTGGCTCATCATCGTCCGATATCCGCTGTGGTGCGCCAGCGCCACCGCGTCGAGCGTCTCGGTCAGCGTCCCGATCTGGTTGACCTTGACCAGCAACGCATTTGCCACCCCCCGTTCGATGCCCTCCTCGATCCGCTCGGGGTTGGTGACAAAGATGTCGTCACCGACGATCTGCACCCGGTCGCCGATCGCAGTCGTCAGAGCGGCCCATCCGTCCCAATCATCCTCGGCGAGAGGATCTTCGATCGACACCAGCGGATAGGAGTCGAGCAGCTCGGCGTAGAACTGCGACATCTGATCGGCGCTGCGAGTCTGCTTCTCGAACGCGTAACCGGTGCCGTCGGTGTAGAACTCGGTGGCCGCGGCGTCGAGCGCCAGCGCCACGTCGGCGCCGAGCTTGAAACCCGCGGACTCGATGGCCTGGCTGATCACGTCGAGCGCGGCCTTGGTCCCCGGCACGTCGGGAGCGAATCCACCTTCGTCACCCAGTCCGGTGGACAGGCCCTTCTTCTTCAGCGCCGCCTTGAGCGCGTGGTAGACCTCGGCGCCCCAGCGCAGCGCTTCGTAGAAACTCGGCGCCCCGATCGGGGCCACCATGAACTCCTGGATGTCGACGCCGGTGTCGGCGTGCGCACCGCCATTGAGGATGTTCATCATCGGCACCGGCAGGATGTGCGCGTTCGGTCCGCCCAGGTACCGGAACAGCGGCAGCTCGGCCGAGTCGGCGGCCGACTTGGCCACCGCCAGCGAGACACCGAGGATGGCGTTGGCGCCCAGCCTGGACTTGTCCGGGGTGCCGTCGAGGTCCAGCAGGGCCTGATCAACCAGACGCTGATCGTCAGCGTTGAGCCCAATCACGGCCGGAGCGATCTCGTCGAGCACCGCCTGTACGGCCTTCTTGACGCCCTTGCCACCGTACCGGTCGCCGCCGTCGCGCAACTCGACGGCCTCGTGCTCACCGGTCGACGCGCCGGACGGCACCGCGGCCCTTGCAAACGTCCCGTCGATCAGGGCCACCTCGACCTCGATCGTCGGGTTGCCGCGCGAATCGAGGATCTCGCGGGCCCCGACCTGCTCGATAATCGGCACTGGTTCTCCTTGCGTCGTCCGTAACTGCAACCAGTAGCCTAAGGCCTGCGCGTCAGAGGGGGTGCCCCGCCGCGTAGGCGGTAGCCCAGTCGCGAACGGCGCGGGCATATTCGTCAGAGTCGTTGTAGGCCCACAGCGCGGTTGTCCAGCCCCGCGGTGTCGCGAGATCCTTGCCTCGCCAACACAGATATCCCGCAGCCGACAGCGCGGCGTCGTCGAGGTTGTCCACGCTGACCGTGCCGTCGTTGTTGGCGTCCACGCCGTATTCCCGCCAGGTCTCCGGAATGAACTGCATCGGTCCCATCGCCCGGACAGTGTCCGACGGGCTGCCCATCGCACCCGGGTCGCTGTCGATGATGCGCATGGTGCCGTTGGTCCCGTCCAGCACCACCCCCCTGATCGGCGGACGCACGTCGCCGTTGGGAAACAAGGTGGCGTGGTGGTAGGTGCCGTGATGGCTTTCGACCTGGCCGATGCCGGCCAGCGTCGTCCACGCGATGTGGCAGTTGGGGTTCTCCACCTCGGCGACCCGGGCCGCGTAGCCGTAGGCCTCGAGCGCGGTCACCGGAATCTTCATGGCCGGTGCATGAGCCACCGCCCACGCGTGGAGCTGGTCGGCGGGCCGCCCCTTGGCGTGGGTGTCGACCGGCGGGACCGCGGCGCCCGCCGGCGGCGGGACTCCTTTGGGAATATAGGGGCCCAGCTGCCAGATGCAACTGGATGCCAGCAGCAGCGCCGTTGCACCTACGACGGCCAACGTGCGCAGCCAACGGACCGGCGACACTCCAAACACCCCTAAAACACGATTCCTCGACCATGGTCCCACGCGAAGCGAGCAGGTCACCCTCACGCCCGCGCCGGATGTCGGCGATATGCCGGGTTATCCAGCAACGATGATCAGCGCCCGGGCGGTATTGGACCCCGGTTTGCACGCGCCGCCGGGCGTGTCGAACATCACTGTCAGTCTTCGGCCTCGACGTCTGTAACCCCGGCGGCATCGTCGTCAGCTGCGAGCGCACATTCAGGTTCAGCGCCGTCCGCCGCCGGCCAACAATCCCGCCACTGCTCCTCGGTGATCCCGCCGGCGGGGGCGACATCCAATTCCGCCGCGATATCGCCAACCCGCCGGCCGGCCGCAATTGCCTTCTCGACGCTGCGGACGGTGTCCATGAACTCCAGAACCGCTGTGCGCAAGGAGTTTTCGGCGTCGATCTCAGATGTGACCGTGATCGAGGTGACCTCGTCCGGAATCAAATCGATCGGAAACCCGGCCCGCGTCACACGCTGAACCACCTTGTGTGCCAACGCCAAAGCCGGCTGCCCGGTGGGCACGTCGTCCATCACCGAGTTGCGGGGCTTCTCCAGCGCTTTGCGCTCCTCCCATTGGGCGAGCTGTTCGTCGAGTGAAATCGACTCGCCGGCAAGAACTCCCGGAGCTCGGTTGCCCAACTTTCGCAGCAACGCGTCGGCGACGTCGTCGATGGTGAACGGATGTTGCGGCGCGTCCTCCGCGATCCGGGCGTGGAACAGCACCTGAAGCAACACGTCGCCGAGCTCGTCCCGCAAGGCGTCGACGTCGCCGCTGTGGACCGCATCGAACAGCTCGTAGGTCTCCTCGAGCAGGAACCGGCGCAGCGAATCGTGCGTCTGCTCGCTTTCCCAGGGGCCGGCGGTTCGCAGTTTGTCCATCATCGCGACGGCGTCGACCAGCCGCTCCCCGGGCTGATGGCCGGGCGCGGCGATCAGTCGCTCGCCTGCGGCCAGCCGCGCCGTGACCGACGGGTGGTCGGCGTCTGATGACAGCAGCACCGGTGCATCCTCCCCGGTGTGCGCCGAGCGCGCCGCCGGCAGCGACCAGGGCACCGCGACGGGCATCTCCTCGGTGTACTGCACCTCACCGGTGAGCAACTCGATCGCTTCGACCGGAACCAGCGACGGGCGGCGCGGGTCGACCAGGATGACCGTCAAGAGCTCCTCCTCCCCGTCGCCGTACTTGCTTCTTCCCCCCGTTTAGCATCCAGCGCCGACACCAAATCGACCACCATTTGCACCAATTCGAGATCACGAATTCGTGGTGCGCCGACGCCGCCGTCGCGCGGAATCGGTACCAGCACCGTCGACGTGGTGGCGCGGTAACGCGCACCCGGATACATCCGCGCCAGACGCACCTGCGCCGAGTCGGCCAATGTCATCGGAGCCAGCCGCACCGTGGCGGCCGACGGCGCTGACACTTCGGTGATGCCGGCAGCCCGGCACTTCAGTCGAAGTCGCGCGACGGCGATCAGCCGCTCGGCGGTCTCCGGCAGCGCGCCGTAGCGGTCGATCAGCTCTTCGACGACGGCATCGACGTCCGCGTCGTCGCTCGCCGCGGCCAGCCGACGGTAACCCTCCAGCCGTAACCGGTCGCTGGGAATGTAGTCGGGCGGCAGGTGCGCATCGACCGGAAGATCGATCCGGACGTCTTTGGGTTCTTCGGCACTCAGGACGGTCTGCCCGTCGGCCGCGGCGCGGTACGCCTCGACCGCCTCGCCGACCAGTCGGACGTACAGGTCGAAACCGACGCCGGCGACATGCCCGGACTGCTCGACGCCCAGCACGTTGCCCGCGCCGCGGATCTCCAAGTCCTTCATCGCCACGGCCATGCCGGCGCCCAGCTCGTTGTTCTGCGCGATCGTCGCCAACCGGTCGTAGGCGGTCTCGGTCAGCGGGGCGTGCTGTGGATACATGAAGTAGGCGTAGCCGCGTTCCCGGCTGCGGCCGACCCGCCCGCGCAGCTGGTGCAGCTGCGACAACCCGAAAGTGTCGGCACGCTCGACGATCAGCGTGTTGGCGTTGGAGATGTCCAGGCCGGTTTCGACGATCGTGGTGCAGACCAGGATGTCGAACTCCCGATTCCAGAATCCTTCGACGGTGGTCTCCAGCAGCTCCTCGTGCATCTGGCCGTGCGCGACAGCGACTTTGGCCTCCGGCACCAACTCACGGACCCGCGCCGCGGTCTGGTCTATCGAGCTGACCCGGTTGTGCACGTAGAACACTTGTCCGTCGCGCAGCAGTTCCCGGCGCAGGGCCGCGGCGACCTGCTTGTCGTCCTGCGGCCCGACGTAGGTCAAGACCGGGTAGCGCTCCTCGGGCGGGGTCAGGATCGTCGACATTTCCCGGATTCCGGCCAGGCTCATCTCCAGCGTGCGGGGAATCGGGGTGGCGCTCATGGTCAGCACGTCGACGTGGGTCCGCAGCGACTTGATGTGTTCCTTGTGCTCGACCCCAAAGCGCTGCTCCTCGTCGACGACGACGAGGCCGAGGTCTTTCCATCGCACCCCGGTCTGCAGCAGCCGATGCGTGCCGATCACGATGTCGACCGTGCCTTCGGCCATACCGTCGAGGACGGCACGGGATTGCGCACCCTCGGTGAACCTGGACAGGCCCTTGATCCGGACCGGGAAGCCGGCCATCCGCGCGGTGAAGGTCTGCAGATGCTGATCGGCCAGCAGCGTGGTCGGCACCAGCACCGCGACTTGCTTGCCGTCCTGCACCGCCTTGAACGCCGCCCGCACCGCGATCTCGGTCTTGCCGTAGCCGACGTCGCCGCAGATCACCCGGTCCATCGGCACCGGCTTCTCCATGTCCGACTTCACCTCGATGATCGCGGTGAGCTGGTCGTGAGTCTCGGTGAAGCCGAAGGCGTCCTCCATCTCGGCCTGCCACGGAGTGTCGGGACCGAACGCGTGGCCCGCGCTGGCCTGCCGCTTGGCGTACAGCGACACCAGCTCACCCGCGATCTCCCGGACCGCGTTGCGCGCCTTGGTTTTCGTGTTGGTCCAGTCGCTGCCGCCGAGCCGGCTCAGCGCCGGGGCCTGGCCGCCGACGTAGCGCGACAGCTGGTCCAGGGAATCCATTGGCACATAGAGTTTGTCGGTCTGGTTCTGGCCCCGTTTGCTTGACGCGTACTCCAGCACCAGGTACTCGCGCCGCGCTCCGCCGACGGTGCGCTCGGTCAT
This sequence comes from Mycobacterium sp., assembly GCA_049589475.1. GTDB lineage: Bacteria > Actinomycetota > Actinomycetes > Mycobacteriales > Mycobacteriaceae > Mycobacterium. The sequence goes on along the minus strand of JBAWAV010000291.1, from coordinate 2,022 downwards.
CTCGACGAACCGTCCGATGCCGTGCTGGTCGTGCACCACCAAGTCACCCGCGGTCAGTGCCAGCGGGTCGACGGTGTTGCGGCGTTTGGCGGCAAGGCGTTTGCCCTCGGTGGCGGCCATCCGATTGCCGGTCAGATCGGTCTCCGTGACGATCACCAGGCCGGCGCCCGGGAATACCACACCGTCGTGCAGCGGGCCCTTGAGCACCCCGACGACCCCGGGCTGCGGTTCCGCCCCCGACTCCAACATCGTTGCGGGAGTGTCAGATTCGGCCAGCTGCTCGACGACGCGGTGCGCGGTTCCGGTGCCGGGCGCGACGACGGCGGCGACTCCGCCGGTCGACACGTGTGCGCGCAGCATCGCGAAGAGTTCGTCGATATCGCGCTGGTGTCCGCGGGCTGATGGCGCGGTCCGGATGTCCAACTCGATCGCCGACTCGTCGGACAGCTGGCTCAGCGTCCACCACGGGTGCCCGGATTCCCGCGCGGCGGCCTGCACCTCGTCGAGTTCACGGAAGCCCGATCCGCCGAGTTGCTCGATGTCGATGGGCGAATCACCGCCGATCGCCGCGACCGACCACGACGCGTCGAGAAATTCGCGGCCGGTCTTGATCAGGTCGGCCGCGCGGGTGCGGACCTTTTCCGGGTCGCAGACCAGCACCGGGGTGCCGTCGGCCAGTTGATCGGTCAACAGCGCCACGCCGTCGGGACGCAGCACCGGCAGCAGGGCCTCCATGCCGTCGACCGGGATGCCCTCGGCGAGCTTGGCCAGCATGTCGCCGACGCCACCGGTGACGCCGTGTTCGGGCGCGGGCTGGCCTTCGGCCAGGGCGGCGGCTCGCGCCCGTACGTCATCGGTCAGCAACACTTCGCGACAGGCCACCGCGATCACGGTGTCGATGCTGATTTCGGGGATCGACCGCTGGTCGGCCACCGCGAACATCCGCATCTCGCTGACCTCGTCGCCCCAGAACTCCACCCGCACCGGATGCTCGGCGGTCGGCGCGAAGATGTCGAGAATGCCGCCGCGGACCGCGAATTCGCCCCGGCGACCGACCATGTCCACCCGGGTGTAGGCCAGCTCGACCAGCCGGGTGATGACGTCTTCGAAGACCACCTCGTCACCGATGGTCAGGGTGAGCGGCTCCAGCAGACCCAATCCCGAGACCATCGGCTGCAGCAGCGAACGGACCGCGGTGACGACGACCTGCAACGGCGGACCCAGCCGGGCGTCGTCCGGGTGGGCGAGTCGGCGCACCAACATCATTCGTGCACCGACGGTGTCGACGCCCGGCGACAGACGTTCGTGCGGCAGCGTCTCCCACGACGGGAACATCGCGACGGCGTCGCCGTAGACACCGCGCAATTCGGCGGCCAAGTCGTCGGCTTCGCGCCCGGTGGCGGTGACGACCAGCAACGGGCCCCGCCGGGCCAGCGCGCAGGCGACGAACAGCCGCGCGCTCGCCGGCCCGACCAACGCCAAATCATCGGGTTGAGCTGCGGAAAGATCGACGAGCTGCTGCAGCGTCGGCGCGCGCAGCGCCAACTCCACCAACCCCGCGATCGGGGTAACTACGCGATCCGGCCCCGGTGCGGTCATGATGCCGCCATTGTATGGGTTACGCGGTCGTCAATTTCGGCCGAGGACCGTCAGGTAGCCGCCATTACTCGTCCTGCAGGTGCGGGTCGGCTTCGAGATGGGTCAGCCCGTTCCAGACCAGGTTGACCAGATGCGCCGCCACCACTTCCTTCTTGGGTTCGCGGGTATCGAGCCACCACTGCGCGGTCATCGAGACCGATCCGACCAGCGCCTGGGCGTACAGCGGGGCCAGGTCGGAATCCAGGCCGCGGCGGGCGAAGTCGCCGGCCAAGATAGAGCTGACCTGGCTCACGGCATCGTTGAGCAGGCTGGAGTAGGTACCCGAACTGATCGAGGCCGGTGAGTCGCGGATCATGATCCGGAATCCGTCGGTGTGTTCTTCGACATAGGTCAGAAGTGCCAGCGCAACGGTCTCCACTCGCA
>JBAWAV010000290.1:0-5742 GCA_049589475.1 Mycobacterium sp. | reverse complement strand
CCTGGGGTAACCAGATGAGGTCCTACGTGTTGCATCCGTATCAGATGGTCAAAGACCTGCGTACGGAATACGAAGTAGGAAACCCGGCTGCCGTTCTCGACGGAGACATTGATGGGTTCCTGGAAGCTGGAATCCGATGGCGCAATCGAAAAGATGACGACTAAAACGACGTACTTAGCGATCAGCACGGCGCAGCGCTGGCACGACTTCTGGCACGGCGAGATCGGCCAATGGATCATCACTCGCGGTCTGCGGGTGATCATGCTGGTGATCCTCGCGATATTGGCGATCCGGTTTGTCACCTGGGTTACTGATCAGATAAGCCAGCAGCTCGACGAACGATTCGTGGAAAGCGACGCGTTGGTGCGGTCGGAGGCGACCAAACACCGCCAGGCCGTGGCGTCGGTGATCCAGTGGGTGTCCATCGTCCTGATCGCGATCTGGGGCATCGTGCAGATCGCCGAAGTCCTCAGCTTTTCCGTCAAGGGTCTGGTTGCGCCTGCCACCGTTATCGGTGCCGCGTTGGGCTTCGGTGCTCAGCAGGTGGTCCGGGACATCCTCTCGGGGTTCTTCATCATCGTCGAAAAGCAGTACGGCTTCGGTGATCTCGTCACCCTCACCATAGTGTCGACGGCCGAGGCAAGCGGCACCGTCGAGAACGTGACGCTGCGGGTGACCAGGCTGCGCTCGCCGAACGGCGAGGTGCTGACCATTCCGAACGGCCAGATCATCAAGGCCGTCAACCAGTCCAAAGACTGGGCACGCGCCGTGGTGGACATTCCGGTCTCGACGTCGGCCGACCTCAATCGGGTCGGCGAGGTACTGCGCGAGGAGTGCGAGCGCGCCCTGGACAACCCCGTCCTAGGTGAGCTGTTGTTGGACGCACCCACCGTGATGGGTGTGGAAAGCATCGAAGTCGACACCGTGACCCTGCGGATGGTGGCCCGCACCTTGCCCGGTAAGCAGTTCGAAGCCGGCCGCCAGCTTCGCGTCCTGGTCGTCCGAGCGCTGGCCCACTCGGGCATCGGGACTGCGGCCGACGCGAAGGTCGGCGTCGTCGGCGGTCCGGGAGTCGAGGCGGCTACGGCCGAACAGCAGGAGTACGAGAAAACCCACGAGCCGGTGCAGCGCTGATGAAGCTCACACTCAACGTTCTCGAAAACCGCGGCCGGGCTACGGACCGGCACTGGCCGAGCTACATGTTCGGAGGTCGGCTCCGGACGTCGACACTGGTGTTGATCGTCGCGTTCTTCGCCGTGTGGTGGACCTACGACACCTACCGGCCTGTGCCGACTCCGCCGGCAGCGCCGCAGGTCGTGCCGCCGGGCTTCGTTCCCGACCCCGCGTACACCTGGGTGCCGCGCAGCCGGGTGCAACCGCCGCCCAGCTATGACACGCCGACGCCGACCACGACGCCTCCAACGACGCCGCCGCCCACAACCACCACACCCCCGACGACGACGCCACCTCCGTTGTTCCAGCTGCCGGTACTGCCGCCGCCGTTCGGACCGGGTACGACGGCGCCGGCTCCTCCCGGACCCACTCCGGCGCCGGCACCCGGCCCCGCGTTACCGGGCCTTCCGGGACTGCCCGGATGAGGCGCTCTCGCCCGTCAGCGCGTCGCGTAGTCCGGACCACTCAAACTCGCGGTTACACTGGCGACCCGTGATGATCACCCTCGACCACGTCACCAAGCAGTACAAATCGTCGGCGCGTCCTGCCTTGGACAACGTCAACCTCAAGATCGACAAGGGTGAGTTCGTCTTCCTGATCGGCCCGTCCGGCTCCGGCAAGTCCACGTTCATGCGGCTGCTGCTGGGGGCCGAAACGCCGACCAACGGCGATGTGCGGGTGTCGAAGTTTCACGTCAACACGCTGCCCGGACGGCACATCCCCAAGCTGCGTCAGGTCATCGGCTGCGTGTTCCAGGACTTCCGGTTGCTGCAGCAGAAGACCGTTTTCGACAACGTCGCGTTCGCGCTCGAGGTGATCGGGAAGCGCGCTGATGTGATCAACAGAGTGGTGCCCGACGTGCTGGAGATGGTCGGTCTGTCCGGCAAGGCCGGCCGACTGCCGACCGAACTGTCGGGCGGCGAGCAGCAGCGGGTGGCCATCGCGCGCGCGTTCGTCAACCGACCGCTGGTCTTACTGGCCGACGAGCCCACCGGAAACCTCGACCCGGAAACCAGCAACGACATCATGGATCTGCTCGAGCGCATCAACCGCACCGGGACCACGGTGCTGATGGCCACCCACGACCACCACATCGTCGACTCGATGCGGCAGCGGGTGGTGGAGTTGTCGCTGGGCCGGCTGGTCCGGGACGAACAACGCGGCATCTACGGGATGGACCGTTAAGTGCGCTTCAGCTTCTTATTCAACGAGGTCCTGACCGGTTTTCGTCGCAACATCACGATGACCGTCGCGATGATCCTGACCACCGCGATCTCGATCGGGCTGTTCGGCGGCGGCCTGCTGGTGGTCCGACTGGCCGACCACTCGCGCAACATCTACCTCGACCGGGTCGAGACGCAGGTCTTCCTCACCAACGACATCTCGGCCGGCGATGCGACCTGTGAGAGCCCGGCGTGCAAAGCGCTGCGGGAGAAGATCGAGAAGCGCACCGACGTCAAATCGGTACGGTTCTTGAACCGTCAAGACGCCTACAACGACGCGATTCGCAAGATTCCGCAGTTCAAGGATTTGGCCAGCAAGGATGCCTTCCCGGCGTCGTTCGTCGTCAAGCTGGAGCATCCCGAGCAGCACGCCGAGTTCGACGCCGCGATGCAGAGCCAGCCCGGCGTCGACCATCTGCTCAACCAGAAGGAGCTGATCGACCGGCTTTTCGCCGTTCTGGACGGCTTGAGCAACGCCGCGTTCGCCGTCGCGTTGGTGCAGGCGATCGGGGCAATCTTGTTGATTGCCAACATGGTTCAAGTCGCCGCGTATACGCGCCGCAACGAAATCGGCATCATGCGATTGGTCGGCGCCACCCGCTGGTACACCCAGTTGCCGTTCCTGGTCGAGGCCATCGTGGCCGCGACCCTCGGCGTCATCATCGCGATCGTCGGGTTGATCGTGGTGCGAGCGCTGTTCCTGGACAGCGCACTCAAGCAGTTCTACCAAGCCCATCTCATTGCGCCGGTCGACTACGCCGACATCCTTTACATCTCACCGCTGTTGCTGTTGGTGGCTGTCGCGATGGCCGGGGTCACGTCGTACGCAACATTGCGCCTTTACGTACGGCGGTAGCGATGGCCAAAAAGCCGTCCGGCAAAGCTGCGCCAGGAAGGCAGATCCTGGCATCCAATCGCAAAGCCCGGCACAACTACTCGATTCTGGATGTGTTCGAAGCCGGAGTGGTTTTACTCGGCACTGAAGTTAAAAGCCTGCGCGAGGGCAAAGCGTCGCTGGCGGATGCGTACGCAACCGTCGACGACGGCGAGGTTTGGCTGCGTAACCTGCACATTCCGGAATATCACCATGGCTCCTGGACCAACCACGAGCCGCGCCGTAACCGGAAGCTGCTTCTCCACAGGAGCCAAATCGACGCACTCATCGGCAAAATCAAGGATGGTAACCTCGCGCTCGTCCCGTTGTCGCTGTACTTCTTCGAAGGAAAAGTCAAGGTGGAGCTTGCATTAGCGCGTGGTAAGCAAGCCCACGACAAACGTCAGGACATGGCGCGTCGCGACGCGCAGCGAGAAGTGCTTCGCGAATTGGGTCGGCGCGCCAAGGGCATGAGCTGATCGGCGCCGCGTACGCCCAGCTGTCCGCGGTCAGCTACGGCGTCAGTGATTTCGTCGGCGGTGTAGCTTCCCGGCGGGCGGCTGCGCTCCGCGTCATGCTGGTGACCTATCCGGTCGCCACCGTGATGCTGGGTGTGGTGGCCGTGACGGCCGGCGGGCCGGTTCACCCGGGCGCGTTGTTGTGGGGTGCGCTCTACGGGATCAGCCAGGCGATCGGCGTCTACTGGTTTTATGCGGCCGTCAGTGCCGGTCCGATCTCGGTGGTCTCGCCGCTGGCCGCAGTACTCAATGCTGCAGTGCCCGTTGCGGTCGGCGTGGCACTGGGCGAACGACCCGGCGAGACGGCGTCGGTGGGAGTGGTGCTGGCCATGGTCGCGGTGATCCTGGTGAGCCGGGAGTCGCCGGCCGACGAGGATGTTCGCACCCACCGATTCACCAGCAAAGTCGCCTGGTTGACGGTCGGCTCCGGAGTGGCCTTCGGGCTGGATTTCGTTCTGCTGCACCAGGCTCCGGTCGAGTGCCGACTGTGGCCACTGTTTTTCGCCCGCGCTGCGGCGACCGTGCTGGTGTTCGCCGTGTGCGCGGCGAGCGATAATTTCGCGCTTCCATCTCGCACGCCGCTGCGGCTGGCGATCGCCGCGGCGATTCTCGATACCTGCGCCAACATCACCATGTTGCTGGCGATCCAGAAGTGGATGCTCTCGCTGGCGAGCATCCTGATCTCGCTGTACCCGGCGACCACGGTGATTCTGGCGATCATCGTGCTGCGCGAGCGCGTGACGCGCTGGCAGGCAATGGGCATGATTTTGGCAGGCGTGTCGGTGTCGATGATCGCCGCCGCTTGACGCCGGTCTAGCATCAGGCCGCATGAGCAGCCCGTCGCGGCCAGTGACCAAAGTCGACAAATCCGACGTCTTGTCCGGTCTCTTCGGGACCTGGGACAGCCTCGACCAACTGCTGACCGGTTTGTCCGACGAAGGATGGCACACGCAGACGCCGCTGCCGGGCTGGTCGGTACACAACGTCATCGCCCACATCATCGGGACGGAGTCGATGCTGCACGGGTTGAGCACGCCCGACGCCGACATCGACGTCTCGACGCTGGACCATGTCCGCAACGGCGTCGGCGTCGCCAACGAGTGCTGGGTCCGTCACCTCGGCGCGCTGTCCGGCGCGCAGCTGCATGACCGGTTCCGTTCGATCACCGCTGACCGTCGCAAGCAACTGACCGAGATGTCGGCCGACGACTGGGACGCTCCGACCGCGACTCCGGTCGGTCCGGACAGCTTCGGGCGGTTCATGCGGGTGCGGCTCTTCGACTGCTGGATGCACGAACAGGACATTCGCGACGGGCTGGGCCGGCCGTCCTCCGATGCCGAGCTCAGCGAGCCGCAAGGCCGGCTGTCGATCGACGAGATCGCCGCGACCATGGGTTTTGTGGTCGGCAAACTCGGCAAGGCGCCCGAGGGATCCCGGGTGGCCGTCGAGCTGACCGGCCCGCTGGCGAGGACCATCCGGGTCGCCGTCGACGGCCGCGCGCAGGTCGTCGATGACTTCGGCGGGCAGGACGCGACCTCGACGATCCGCGTCGACGGGCTGCTGTTCACCCGATTGGCCGGCGGGCGGACCGACAATGCGGCCAGTGTTGAGCTCGGCGGTGACACCGAGGTCGGCTCGCGCATCGTCGAGCACCTGAACTTTGTGATCTGACTCGGGATGAATGGTCGCTGACCTGCCGTTGAAAAGCGCGTACCATGAACTGTCCTGCCGAAAATCGGCGGGGATGCGAGGGGCTGAACGGTTTCGACTTCGCGCATCGAATCAAGGGAAGCGTGCCGGTGCAGGCAAGAGACCACCGTAAGCGTCGTTGCAACCATATAAGCGCCGATTCACATCAGCGCGACTACGCACTCGCTGCCTAAGCGACTGCGTGTCTGTCAGACCGGGAGCGCCCTCGGCCCGGACCCTGGCATCAGCTAGAGGGACAAACCCA
>JBAWAV010000289.1:0-8648 GCA_049589475.1 Mycobacterium sp. | reverse complement strand
TGGTCTGGTCGCCTGCTCAGATCGACGACGGTATCGCCGCCGGGGTGCGGGCGCACTTTTCCGGCGCCCAGGCGGTCGAGCTGACGTTCGACGTGATGCGTAACGCCAGCAACAAGATCGCGGTGGCACTGGGCGGCGATGCTCCCCGGGTCGAACACGGCACCGAGCAGTACTTGCTCGACGCCGACGGTCAGACGGTGTTCACCTGACTGACCAGTTCAGCCTTGTGGCGGCCGACGTAGGATTCGGCGCGCATCCGGTCAACCATGTGTGGGTGGTGCAGCTCGAAAGCCGGTCGCTCCGAACGTATCCGGGGTAGCTCGGTGAAGTTGTGTCGCGGCGGCGGGCAGCTTGTGGCCCATTCCAAGGAGTTGCCGTAGCCCCACGGGTCGTCGACCGTGACCACTTCGCCGTAGCGCCAACTCTTGAACACGTTCCACACGAAAGGCAGGACCGAGACGCCGAGGACGAATGACCCGACCGTGGAGACGAAGTTGAGCGTCTGGAATCCATCGGTGGGCAGGTAGTCGGCGTAGCGACGCGGCATGCCGGAGTTGCCCAGCCAATGCTGAACCAGGAACGTCAAGTGAAAGCCGATGAACGTCAACCAGAAGTGCAGCTTGCCCAGCCGCTCGTCGAGCAGTCGGCCGGTCATCTTCGGGAACCAAAAGTAGATGCCGGCGTAGGTGGCGAACACGATCGTGCCGAACAGCACGTAGTGGAAGTGCGCGACGACGAAATAGCTGTCGGTGACATGGAAGTCCAGCGGCGGGCTGGCCAGCAGCACACCGGTCAAGCCGCCGAGCAGGAAGGTGACCATGAAGCCCATCGCGAACAGCATCGGGCTTTCGAACGTCAACTGGCCCCGCCACATGGTCCCGATCCAGTTGAAGAACTTGATTCCGGTCGGCACCGCGATCAGGAACGTCATGAACGAGAAGAACGGCAGCAGCACCGCACCGGTGGCGAACATGTGGTGCGCCCACACCGCCACCGACAGCGCCGCGATCGACAGCGTCGCGTAGACCAAGGTGGTGTAGCCGAAGATCGGTTTACGGGCGAACACCGGGATGATCTCGGAGATGATGCCGAAGAACGGTAGCGCGATGACGTACACCTCGGGGTGGCCGAAAAACCAGAACAGGTGCTGGAACAAAATCGACCCGCCGTTGGCCGGGTCATAGATGTGCGCGCCGAGGCGACGGTCGGCGGCCAGACCGAACAGCGCCGCGGTCAGCAGCGGAAAGATCATCAGCACAAGCACACTCGTGACCATGATGTTCCAGGTGAAGATCGGCATCCGGAACATCGTCATGCCCGGGGCGCGCATGCAGACCACGGTGGTGATCATGTTGACCCCTCCGAGGATGGTGCCTAACCCACCGACGGCCAGGCCGAGGATCCACAGGTCGGCACCCACACCGGGACTGTGCACCGCATCCGAGAGCGGGGTGTAGGCGGTCCACCCGAAATCGGCTGCGCCGCCGGGGGCGATGAACCCGCTCAGCGCGATGAGCGCGCCGAAGACGAACAGCCAGAACGACAGCGCGTTCAGGCGTGGGAAAGCCACGTCGGGTGCGCCGATCTGCAGTGGCAGAACCAGATTCGCGAACCCGAAGACGACCGGAGTCGCATAGAACAGCAACATGGCCGTGCCGTGCATGGTGAAGAGTTGGTTGTACTGCTCGTTCGACAGGAACTGCAGGCCGGGTTTGGCGAGCTCGACGCGCATCAACAACGCCATCAGGCCGGCGATGAAAAAGAAGATGAAGCAGGCGACCATGTACATGACGCCGATCATCTTGTGGTCGGTGGTGCTGATGACCTTGTAGATCAAGCTGCCCTTGGGTCCGAGCCGAGGCGGATACGGTCGATGTGCCTCGAGCTCAGCGGCGGGTGGGGCTTCGGCCGTCATGCATTACCTCCACGGGATCTGGACCGGTCGAGATTTGTCAGCTCGCCAAGTCTTTCGAGCCCCCCCGCACCGCCCTAGGGCCATTCGTCCCCAAGATCGGTCTCAGCGTTCGCCGTCAATGTCGGCTCTGGGTGAGCGTGCCTTCGGGCTTGAGGGCCTTGGCGGCGCTGATGCTTTCGGCCTTGCGGGCCTCTCGATCGAGGTAGCGCTGCTTGGACACCTCGAATTTGTCGCACGCCTGCTCGAGCTCTTTGACCAGCACTACGACGTCGTCGCGCATCCGGGCGGCTTCGCCGGTGAAATCCTCGCGTTCGAAGATCCGCCACTTCTTCAAGACCGGCATCACCACTTCGTCGAGATGGATGCGAGGGTCGTACACACCGCCGACGGCGATGATTACGGCCTTGCGGCGGAACTCGGGGACTGTGAAGCCGGGCATCTGGAAGTTGCGTAGCACTCGATGGATCGACCCCATCGCCTGGTTGGGTGCGACTTCCAGGCCTGCTTCGGTGATGTCGCGGTAGAAGATCATATGCAGGTTCTCGTCGTGCGACAACCTCGCCATCAGCTGGTCGGCGATCGTGTCGTTGCAGGCCTTGCCGGTATTGCGGTGTGAGACGCGGGTCGCCAATTCCTGGAACGAGACATAGACGACGGCGTCGAACAGGCTCTCGGCGAACAGGCTGCCCTGGCCGTTTTGGCCTGGGCTGAAGCCGCGCGTGACCTGCTCCATGCGAAGTTTCTCCAGCGCGAACGGGTCGACTGAGCGAGTCACCACCAGATAGTCGCGCAGCGCGGTGCTGTGCCTGTTTTCTTCGGCGGTCCACCGTTTGACCCACTGGCCCCACGCACCGTCCATGCCGAAATTCATCGCGATCTCGCGGTGATACGACGGCAGGTTGTCCTCGGTCAACAGGTTCTGCACCATCGCCACCCTGGCGACGTCGGAGAGTTGGCACTGCTCGGGTTCCCAGTCCTGGCCGCCCAGAGTCTTGAAGTTCTTGCCCTCCGACCACGGGATGAGGTCGTGCGGATTCCAATCCTTGAACATCGAGATGTGGCGGTTCATGAGTTGCTCCGCCGTGGGCTCGAGCTCCTGCAGAAGTTGTTGCTGGGTCAGGGTGGTGGCCACGTCGCCTCCGATGTATGTGTGTATGCCGGTTGCAGGTAATGTATCTGTGCAACCCAGTAACACACAAGTAAGGGAACCCTTGGTGTGTCGTCGGTTGGCAAAGGAGATCGCGTTACTGGCCGAGAGTTTGCAGGTAGCAGATAGCCCGGTGTTGCGCTGGCATGGCTGACGCGGCCCCGCCTGAAGGCAACGATCAGGACATGACGCACGCCGCCCACTCCATCGCCCGACCAGACCCAGTGCGCCGGCACTGGTACACGCTCGGCGGCAAGGGAGCACTGGAAGCGCAACATGTACCGCGACCAACGGCGCGGCATCTGGTGATCACGAGAGTTTTGATCAGCGCCACTGTTGCGCTCAGCGTTGCGGTCGGGGTAGCCATACCGGTCAGCGCAGACCCCAGCGCGTTCGGTGTCCTTAGCTGTAGCTGCGGGGGTGGACCCAAGACCGCCGTCGGCGGACCTACTGTGTCGGACCAAATCAATGACGGGATCCACGACGGTCTCGCTGATTTGAAGGGTTCGGGCTAACCTGCCGCGCCCGGGTACCTCAAGGGTGAGTCACCACGACCCGAACGTATTGGTGCCCTTGGCAGCGAGGCGGTTTGCCGCCCATCGAGGAGTACCGCAGCATTCGACACGGGTGCACCGAGGTCTGCATTGAGGGCTTGGTTCTGGATGGTCTGCGGCGACCACGGCCTGCCTCGTTGTAAGTGCGGGCGCTAATGTCAGGGTCGTGCAACGCATGCTTGGTCACGCGACAGCTGCCATGACCCTGGATTTCTATGGGCATCTGCTTAACGACGATTTGTTTGGAGTCGCCGAAGCGTTGGGCAAGGCCGTCGACAGTGTTGCGGTATCTCTGCGGTATTCAGATTCCGATCCTGAGAAGCCGGAGCGTATATCTGCAGCTTGTTGATCCAGGGGCGGTAGCTCAGTTGGTTAGAGCCGCGGACTCATAATCCGTAGGTCGCGGGTTCGAGCCCCGCCCGCCCCACGTCAGAGCCCCACGTCAGAGCCTATTTTTCCGGGTTTTCGGTACTGAGTCACCGTTTATTCATCGTTTATAGGGCCGAGGTCCCGGCTGCCATGCTGGCCATCTGAGATTTTGGCGGCGGCGTGCCAAGCCGCCCGCACGGTGTCGAGAGCCGTACGCGCCGAGACCGTGATTCGGGTCTGTCCAGCGAGTTGCGCCTGCCACTCGGTGTCTGACGGCGCCGCGTCGAACAGCCAGGACGCGGGCGGCCGATTCGTAGGGCCGTAGCGTTGGTACAGGCCGAAGGCATCGCCGTTGATCGCGCCGAGGTGGCTGAGCGCCCACAGGTCCCAAAGGTCGCGAGCGCCGTGCCGGTCGGCCCAGGTCGAGGTCTTCGACGCGGCGAAGGCAGGCAGTGTCGGAACGAGCAACTCTGCTGCAGGTGCGTCGGTGTAGCGCTGAACCATGACGCGCCGCTCGGATGGCCACACCACTCGGTCGTGCGCGGAGAGCAGCTGAATTCGCACGGACAGGCCGCCCGGCGATCGAAGATTAGCCGGTTGGGCGCTCGCGACGCTGCCCAACATTGGATCAAGAGTGAGCCGGCCATGCGAACGGGACAACGCGCGAGGGAGGTCCGAGTCGAGGGTGGCAGCCACGGACTTGCGATCGCCGATGGCGATCAAGTCGATGTCCTCACTGAGCCGCCCGGCTGGTAGGTGCGTGCGGGCCAACGCGGTGCCGCCGATGAATTGAACCTGATCTCCGACGCTCGAGCTAAGAAAGGCGAGCACATGTGAAATGAGGTGGTCGCGTTCGACTTGCTCGGTGGATACGCCGAATTGTGTTGCAACCGAGTCGCGTTCATCGATGTTCACGCCTGGGCCCAGGCTTGGGCGCGACGAAGTGAAGCAGTTCGTCGTTGTTCGGATGCGAGTGTGGCGATTCGTTGTTGGTCGCAGCGCGCATAGAGCACGGCAACGGCGGATGGAACGTCGACTGCCACGTCGCCCAATTCTGGGCGATGGGCAAGATCGAGCACCGTCTGTTCCGGTGTGGTCACCAATGCCGGTCCCAGCGGTGTGTCGATGCGCTCGGCGTCCAGGCGGGCGGTGTCGCGCTTGACGAATCGGACTACCGCCGGCCGATCCGAGAGTGCGATCTCGCGGTGCTGGCTGGGCACGGCGACCGTTGCGGTCGCGAGGGCGCGAGGGACCGCTCCGTGCAGGCGGGCTGCGCTCGGGCCCATCACGATGACATTGTCTGCTCCGTAGATCGCCGAGGCGATGCCCGCGGCAGTCGCTTCCAAGCCCGGCGTCCACGCACGGCCCACCATGTCCTGGGGGACGACGACGTAGTAGCCGTCGGCGACCCGATGAAGCAGACCGCGCTCGCTGAGGCGGACCAACTGAGCCCGCGGATGGGCATAGATTTTGTCGGCATCGCGCGGACGGATGGTCTTCATTGGCGCCCGGGCAAGATCGGGCGGTATCGGAGTGTTCCGATTCTGCGCCATGATCGCTCCTTGGGTATGCAAATCGTATCGTTGTAGAGTACGAAACGCATACTCATTGCGCAAGATCGACCGACGTTATCCTTTGCGTGGTCATCGGGCTCGCGGACCAATCGATCGAGCAAGTCGGCCACTTGCGTGTGAACCCGGCCGCGGCTCATGTACCTGTCCTGGGTCATGGAGACGTTTGTGTGACCCAAGTGGTCGGCCCCGATGCGGGCGGACAGTCCTTCATCGTCGATCAAAGTGGCGAGCGACTTAAGGAAGCTGTGCGTGGTGACGTCGGCCGCACCAAGTCCGTCCCGAACCTTTCGCCACTGCTTATTGAAGTTGTTGGGATCGCGCAGTGTTCCGGCCGTCGACGGAAAGATCATCCGCTGCTCGCCGAGGAACGGCGCTTGATGTCGCGCAGCGAGGACGTCGATAGCGAAGCCGAGCAGCGGCAAAGTACGCAAACCGGCTTCGCTCTTGGCGGTGTCATGGCGCTGAAGCCCCTGCCCGGTCGCTCGGAACACCTTGCCGGTGACCGACAGGGTTCCAATGTCTGCGTTGAAGTCGCTCCACAAGAGACCAAGGAGCTCGGACTCACGAAGGCCCGTGGCAATAAACAGGGTTATCGGATCGACCAGATCGAGGGTGCGGCATTCGTCCGAAGCCCGCAGTCGCGCAAGCAGCGCGCGCAGCTGCTCGGCCGTCAACGCGGTAGCACCCTTCGGTCGAGTCTTCGATTTGATCGCTTCAACGTCATGTACGGGATTGCTGCCCAGTGCATTCGCCATAACCGCGAGCTGCAACGCGCCGCGCAGAACAGTCTTCGATTGGCGCGCGGTTGTCGCGCCGTGCGCGGTGCGCATTGACCGAAGGGCTGCGTCGATGCGGGCCGGTGTCGCCTCGCCTACTCGTACTCCGCCGATGAACTTCTGAAGTTTGGCGGTCGCGGAGCGGTAGGTGTCGAGCGTCCGCGCGGCTCGACCGTCCTCGGTTAGCCGCGCCAAGTGCTCGTCGAGCAACACGGAGATCACCGTGTTGAAGCCGATGGCATCGGGCTGGGTTGGCAGTCGTCGCGCGGAGAGCGCTTCCTTCAGGGTATCCACGGCGAGTTTGCCGTATTGGTCGTAATCGTCGGGCGGCCCGACCCGTTGGACGATGCGGGTGACGCCATCCGGTCCCGGTACCGGCACTTGGCAAGCCACGATCCGTTGCCAATCCGTGTTCGGGTGATCTTTCCGTGTTCGCCGATCCGCAGCGAAGGCCTGCCCGCCACAGCGCTATCCCTGCGGGTGCTTGGCGGCCACGGTGCCTGGTTCTAGTGGTGAAGCGATCATCCAGCCATGTTAGTCAGGCCGGGTGACGTTTTTCCTCGGCGAATTGCTTTCGTTCCCAGTCCATTACGTCGCTGAGACGGTAGCGCACGTGCCGGCCGAACTTGGCGTAGCGCGGTCCCGTTCCCTTGGACGCCCACTCTGCCGGCGTCTTTACCGGCAATCCATAGCGCTCGGCGAGCTCCTGGCGGCTGACCATTTGTCCTCGGCGTGGTCCTCCATAGTGGTGGCTTCCCTTCGGTCCGCCTCGTTCGGCGGGATAACAAAACTGTAAGCCCGCCACAGCGGCGCCTCGTCCGGAATTTTCGCGCCGCCGTTGCGAAGTCCCGCGACCGCTCGCGCCCTTCGATGCCAACGCAGAATCCACAGCCCCCAAATGATCCACATCCTGTCTCAGTCTTTCTCACTCTCCCACTCCTAATACCTACTACTTCCCATCCTTTCCCCAAAACCACTACACCCCTTATGATTACAAGAACACGCCTGCCGTCAATCCCAAAAATACTGCACGGCACATTTGCACAAAGGTACGAGAATGGTTGTGGCACAGTAAGTGCCGCAACAGCGGTCGCTGAAACCGGTGCGCCGCAGTCATCGTGGGTGGGTGGATTTGGTGTTGACGATCTCCAAGCTGAAGCGGTGGTCGATCAACTACTACATCGATCGAGGACCGCGGCCTCCTCGCGCAGGATGGCGTCGAGATGCGCGGTGTCGTGGTCGGTGATCCACAGCATGGCGCGGTCGTTGCGCGCGTCGACGGCACCACGCTGGTGTTGGCGCCGACCGGCAAGGCTGTCGACGTCGCCGTCCGCGAGGGCGCCGGGGACCAGGGCTACACCACCGCTAAAGCCCTACACCTGCTGCGCGACAACCAATTAGACCTCGGACCGCACACGCTGGTTATCGTGGATGAGGCCGCCATGGTCGGCACCGGCGATCTACGTCAATTGCTCACCGCCACTACGCAGGCTGGCGCCAAAACCGTCCTGGTCGGCGATCAACATCAGCTCGCGCCGGTCAAAGCCCGTGGAGGCATGTTCGCCCAACTGTGCACCGATCTGCCTTGGACCCAACACCTCTCGGCGGTGTGGCGGATGCGCGACCCGACGAACGCGCCTCCTCCCTCGCCCTGCGCAACGGGGGACCGGCGTCGGTGCGCCGCGCCATCGGCTGGTATCGCACCCACGACCGCCTGCACTGCGGTGACCAGGTCACTATGGCCGCCGACGCGCTGGCCGCATACCGAGCCGACACCGCCGCCGGCAAAGACGCACTGCTGGTCTGCGACACCACCGAGATGACCGATGCCCTCAACCAGCGCATCCACCACGACACCATCACCGCACACGCACCCACCGTCACCGGCGCCCGCGGACAACGCGTCGCGGTCGGCGACCTCATCCTCAGCCGCCGCAACGACACCGCCATCCCGCTGCACAACACCGACGACCCCACAGCTGAGCAAAACCCGGTACGCAACGGACAACGCTGGCACGTCACCCACATCAACCCCGACAACAACCGGCTCGCAGCCCGCCGACTCGACGACCACACCCTCGGCGCCTTCACAGGCGACTACGTCCGCGAACACATCACCTACGGCTACGCCGTCACCGCGCACTCCGCTCAAGGCGTCACCGCCGACACCACCCACGCCGTCCTGGGCGAAAACGCCACCCGCGCACTGTCCTACGTCGCTCTTACCCGCGGCCGCCACACCAACAGCGCCTACCTCTACCAACGCACCACCGAACAGGAATACCAACAAGATCTCATCGAGCCAGGACACGT
>JBAWAV010000288.1:0-2421 GCA_049589475.1 Mycobacterium sp. | reverse complement strand
TCCCGGTCAGGGTGAAGTACCACATGTAGAAGTCGTTGGTGGCCGGCGCGATTCCCTGGGTGAACTTCTCGAAGTACTCGATCGACTTGGACACCATGAACATCAGACCGGTGAGCGCGCCGCCGAGGAGATAGCGCGGTACCCGCTCGACCAGACCGCGCTTCAGGGCTTGGATGGCAAGCGCGACCGACCACGAGCTGGTCAGCAGGATCAGCGTGTCGATTCCACCCAGATTCATGTTGAGGGTGTGCCGCGAGGCCTCGAACACGGCTGGATTGTGCAGCCTTGCCTGCATGAAGCTGCCGAACAGAACAGCGAATATGACTGAGTCAGCGCCGATTGCGACCCAGACGCCATCCACACCGGGAAGGCGTCTGGGCGTCACGCGGTCGGCGGTGACGGCCTCCCTGCGACTAAGCGTTGACACGCCCAGCGGCCTCGTCCTCAGCTTTGATTCGGTCGACAGCTTTGATGATGAAGTACGAGAGCGACGGGATCCAGATGAACCATGTGAAGAAGGCGATCCAGAAGCTGATCACTCCATTGAAGGCCAGCGGACCAGTTGTCACGAACGGGATCGCGCTGACGGCAAAGAATGACGCGAAAGTGACCCAGCCCCACCAGATAACAGGCTCCGGAACCAGCTTCTTGGTGCGCTTGTCCCGCATGAACACGATGCTGATCGCGGCGATCTGCAACGAGGTGACGAAGTAGGCCAAGTCGAACAACAGCCAGCCCATCCAGTACAGCATGTGCATGACGCCGGGAGTGAGATTGTTGACTTCGTGCGCTGCTGTCAGCCAAATCGCCAGGGTCACCATGACGGGAGCACAGGTGATCGTGCCGCCCATCATCTCGAGCTTCGACAACAAGCCGCCAGGACCCTCGACACGTTCCATCACGCGGGCGACCGCGACGCTGAATGACATGTAGAAAGCGGTCATCGTGACGCAGATGCTCAACGCGATCATCAACGGCAGTCTGAAGTCGTGGAAGTGCGCCTTGACCTCGTCGGGCGTCGCACTGGGCGGGAAGGGCGGCATGTTGTGAGCGACGATCCCCCACAAGACGAAGACCGCGAACAGAAACACAGGTCCCGTCCAGGCCAGAACTTTCCAGGTCGTGTAATCGGTCCGGTGCGGCGATGAGGCAACCGGTACGGAGGTGACGGGTTCGGCATATGTTGCCATCGGACCGGCTCCTTAGATCGAGGATTTGCGAAGCACATGGCAGTCCGGGACCGCCATGCTTATCACGGCATCACCATCGTCGCTGATGCACACCATTGGGGCTTCCCCCGAAAGGGCGCTTTTTGCCCCCCGTTTGAGGCACCGACGACAGCGCGATGGGTGTCGTAGAGGCGCGCTACCGACCCGTGACGCCGTCGCCGACATCGATCGCGTCGCGCTCGTCGGATTCGGCCAGAGCGGCAGCGTAACTGTGGACATGCCGACGCATACGTCGCGCTGCCGCCATGGCGTCACGGCCCCGGATCGCTGCGGTGATCGCCTGGTGTGCCTGGCTTGTCACAGCACGAACCTCGGCGTCGACGAAGGCTTCGTTCTGTGTGCCGGCATAGATCGCCTGCGAGAGAGCGGTCATGAAGCCGATCAGCAGCTCGTTGTGACCGGCGACCGCGACACCGACATGCCAGTCGAGGTTGGCTTGCAGAAACTGCTCGAGATTGGCCTCGGGGTCGGCGATCGCTTCGTTGGCCCGGTCGAGCTCGGTCAGGTCCGCGTCGGTGCGGTTGCGCGCGGCGAGTTCGGCGCAGAACGGTTCCAAGGCCTCTCTCGTCTCCATCAAGTCGACGAGTTTGATGCGTCTGCCCCTGATGAGCATGCTCACCGAACTGGCCATCGACTTCGTGGTCGGCCGCTGTACGAATGCGCCGCCCGCTCGTCCCGCTTTGACGCGAACCAGATTCTGTACCTCGAGGATTCGCAGCGCTTCTCGCACGGTGGCCCGACTCATCTGCGTCTGCTTGACCAGGTCACGCTCCGCCGGCAGGGGGACACCCTCGACGAGCTCGCCACTGAGAATCCGTTCGCGAAGCTCGCCGGCGAGCACATCAGATGCCTTGGGAACATCGAACGGGCTGAGTTTCACGTCGGACCGCGACGGTGTGGTCGCGGCATCCGCTGCTTCCATCACATGTCCCTCATGGTTTATGGTCAGACCTAAAGTACCATTTATTTTGTTCGCCGTACCAGGCTCGGTACTCACAAGGTTGGCAGGAGACAACGCCGATGCGATGGGAGCTCTCCGAAGAGCAGGAGCTGTTCGTTACCTCGCTGCGCGAGTGGTTGGCCGAA
Organism: Mycobacterium sp.; assembly: GCA_049589475.1. Lineage (GTDB taxonomy): Bacteria > Actinomycetota > Actinomycetes > Mycobacteriales > Mycobacteriaceae > Mycobacterium. Next base: position 106 of record JBAWAV010000288.1, on the reverse strand, counting down.
CGCGCTGACCAGGCGGCCGTCCGAAGCTGGTTGGACGCCGGCGACCTTTCCAGCTTTGGCCGGCACTTCGTCGGCGAAGGCTGGGCCGGCGTCGGGTTCGACGAAG
>JBAWAV010000287.1:0-6393 GCA_049589475.1 Mycobacterium sp. | reverse complement strand
GCCGCCTGATCACGATGGGCCTGACCCACACCGGCACCACCTGGGCCATCGCCTAACGCCACCGCAATATCGGACCCTGTCCCCGGCAACATCCAACGTCACGCCCGAAACGGCGGGGCGACCTCTTGTCGACCCCAAGGGTCTGGCTTTCAACTCAGCGCTAGAGAACGCCGCAAGGCGCCCCGCCCCCAAACACCCCTAATTCAGCAGGCTCCTAGCCGACCTGGCCGACTGTGCGTCCAGTCGCACGTTGAGCCCCGAGTGTGCGTCCAGTCGCACACTCGCCGAGCGGTCAGCCGACGGCTCGGCCGGCGCCTTCCCAGAACCGCGCGCGCACAGCCTTTTTGTCCGGCTTGCCCAAGCCGGTCAGCGGTAGCGCGTCGACGATCTCCACCCGCTTAGGTGACTGCACCGAGCCCTTGCGTTCTTTGACCGCGGCCTGGATCTCGGCGGTCATCACCTCGATCGCGGCGTCGTCGGTCGCGGCGTCGGCGCGCAACACCACCACCGCGGTGACGGCCTCGCCCCACTTGTCGTCCGGGGTACCGACCACGCACACCTGCGCGACGGCCGCGTGCTCGGCGATGACGTCCTCGACTTCGCGGGGGAACACGTTGAAGCCGCCGGTGACGATCATGTCCTTGACCCGGTCGACGATGAAGTAGAAGCCGTCCTCGTCCTCGCGGGCCATGTCGCCGGTGTGCAGCCAGCCGTCCCGGAACGTCTCCGCCGTCGCCTCCGGCAGATTCCAGTAGCCGCCCGCCAAAAGCGTTCCGCTGACGCAGATTTCGCCGGGCTCGCCGTGGGGCACCGGCTTGCCGTCTTCGCCCAGCAGCGCCACCCGGGCGAACAGCGTCGGCCGCCCGCACGACGTCAGCCGCTTCTCGTCGTGATCGGCCTTGGCCAGGTAGGTGATCGCCATCGGTGCCTCGGACTGGCCGTAGTACTGGGCGAAGATCGGACCGAACCGCCGGATCGCCTCGGCCAGCCGCACCGGATTCATCGCCGAGGCGCCGTAGTAGACGGTCTCCAGCGACGACAGGTCCCGGGTGTGCGAATCCGGGTGGTCCATCAGCGCATAGAGCATCGACGGCACCAACATGGTTGCCGTAATCCGTTGCTCCTCAATGGTTTTCAGCACCTCGGCGGGATCGAACTTACTCAGCACCACCATCTCGCCGCCCTTGACCACCGTGGGCGTGAAGAACGCCGCACCGGCGTGCGACAGCGGAGTGCACATCAAAAACCGCGGGTGCTCGGGCCACTCCCATTCGGAGAGCTGGATCTGGGTCATGGCGGCGATGTTCCCGGTGGTGCCCATGACGCCCTTGGGCTTCCCCGTCGTACCGCCGGTGTAGGCCATGCCCCCGATGTGGTCCGGTGCCAGCTCGGCGACCACCAACGGCTTGGGCTCGTATTTGGCCGCCTCGGCCGACAGGTCGACCGCTCGGTCTCCAAGTCCTTTCAGGCCTTCGGGCACCGGGCCAATGGTGAGGATCTGCTTGAGCGAGTCCACCTTCTCCAGTAGCCCCAGCGCGCGCTCGACGAACATCGGGTTGGGGTCGACGATCAGCGAGCTGGCGCCGCAGTCGGAGAGTACGTAGGCGTGGTCGTCCAGCGACCCCAGCGGATGCAGGGCGGTGCGCCGATAGCCCTGGGTCTGGCTGGCGCCGAGGATCATCAGCACCTCGGGCCGGTTCAGCGCCAGCAGGCCGACTGTGACGCCGGTGCCGGCGCCCAGCGCCTCGAACGCCTGGGTGTACTGGCTGATCCGCTCGGCGAGCTGACCACCGGTCAGCGTGGTGTCGCCAAGGAACAGCACCGGGCGGTTCTTATGGCGCTTGAGCGCCCCCACCAGAAGATGGCCGTTGTGGGTCGGATGGCGCAACAGACTGTCACTCATGGGGCCAGACTAGAACGTGTTGCAATTTCTGTCTGGCGCACCCTGTCATCACTAGTATTTCTGCCCATGGCCGCCGCAGATGTCGTCATGTATGGAACCGTGTTGACCGTCGACGACGCCCAGCCCACGGCTGAGGCGCTCGCGATAGCGGAGGGCCGGATCGTCGCCATCGGCGACCGGTCCGACGTCGAAGCGTTCGTCGGTCCCGACACCCAGGTCATCGGCCTCGGCGACGGCTGTGTGATGCCGGGATTCATCGAGGCGCACGGTCATCCGCTGATGGAGGCGATCGCCCTGTCGGACCGCATCGTCGACATCCGGCCGGTCACGATGCGCGGCGTCGACGATGTCGTCGACGCGGTCCGTCGCGAAGTCGCCAGCCGCGGGTCTGCCGGCGCCTACCTCAACGGCTGGGACCCGCTGCTCCAGCCCGGCCTGCCGGCCCCGACGCTGACCTGGCTCGACGACGTCGCGCCGGACGGACCGCTGGTCATCATCCACAACTCCGGGCACAAGGCCTATTTCAATTCGCACGCCGCCAAACTCAACGGCCTGAACCGCGACACCCCCGACCCCAAGGGCGCCAAATACGGCCGCGACGCGAACGGTGAGCTCGACGGCACCGCCGAAGAGATCGGCGCGGTGTTCCCGCTGCTGGGCGGCGCGATCGCGCCGAACGACTTCCCGGCGATGCTGGTGGCCGAATGCGCCCGGCTCAACCGCGCGGGCCTGACCATGTGTTCGGAGATGGCGTTCGACCCGAATTTCCGTCCGCTGGTCGAGCACCTGCGCGGCCAGTTGTCGGTCCGGCTGCGCACCTACGAGGTCTCCAACGCCCAGCTGTCGACAACCGCCGCGCCAGGCGACGGTGACGACATGCTGCGTCAGGTCGGCATCAAGTGCTGGGTCGACGGCTCGCCGTGGGTGGGCAACATCGCGCTGTCGTTCCCGTATCTGGATACCGCCGCGACCCGGGCCATCGGCGTGACGCCGGGCTCCTGCGGCTGCGCCAACTACACCGCCGAACAGCTCATCGAGATCGTCGGCGCCTACTACCCGCTTGGTTGGCAGATGGCCTGCCACGTCCAGGGCGACGCCGGGGTGGACACCATTCTCGACGTGTATGAGCAAGCGCTACAACGCAATCCACGTGCTGACCATCGCTTACGGCTGGAGCATGTCGGCGCGATCCGGCCCGAGCAACTGCAGCGCGCCCACGACCTCGGCGTCACCTGCAGCATCTTCGTCGACCAGATTCACTACTGGGGCGACGTCATCGTCGACGGCTTGTTCGGCGCCGAACGTGGATCCCGTTGGATGCCGGCAGGTTCCGCGGTGGCCACTGGCATGCGCATCTCGCTGCACAACGATCCGCCGGTCACCCCAGAAGAGCCGCTGCGCAACATCAGCGTCGCCGTGACGCGGACCGCGCCGAGCGGCCGGGTGCTCGGCCCCGAAGAGCGGCTCACCGTCGAGCAGGCGATCCGGGCGCAGACCATCGACGCGGCCTGGCAGCTGTTCGCCGACGACATCGTCGGCTCGCTGGAAGTCGGCAAGTATGCCGATTTGGTTGTGCTGTCGGCCGATCCGCGCGCCGTGTCGCCGGAGCGCATCGCCGACTTGGATGTGCGGGCAACGTATCTGGCGGGCCGCCAGGTCTACTCGCAGTGAGCGTCGCGCTGGACGACGTGCTGGATCGCCTGCACGTGGTGTCGCTGCCGATGCGGGTGCGCTTCCGCGGCATCACCACTCGCGAGGTGGCGCTGATCGACGGCCCGGCCGGCTGGGGTGAATTCGGTGCTTTCCTGGAATACGGCGACGCCGAAGCCGCGCACTGGCTGGCCGCCGCGCTCGACTCTGCCTACCGGATGCCGCCGCCGCCGCTGCGCAACCGCATCGACGTCAACGCGACGGTGCCCGCGGTGCCCGCCGCGCAGGTCCCTGAGATCCTGGCCCGCTTCCCCGGCGTTCGCACCGCCAAGGTGAAGGTCGCCGAACCCGGTCAGACCCTCGACGACGACGTCGCCCGGGTGGACGCGGTGCGCGCCCTGGTGCCGACCGTGCGGGTGGACGCCAACGGCGCCTGGATGGTTGAGCAGGCCATCGAAGCGGCCGCAGCGCTGACCGCCAGCGGTCCGCTGGAGTACCTCGAACAGCCCTGTGCGACGGTCGAGGAACTCGCCGAGGTGCGCCGCCGCGTCGACGTGCCGGTGGCAGCCGACGAGAGCATCCGCAAGGCCGGCGACCCGCTGGCCGTCGTGCGCGCCGGCGCCGCTGATATCGCGGTGCTGAAAGTCGCTCCGCTGGGCGGTATTTCAGCGCTGCTGACCATCGCTAGGCAGATCGAAATCCCGATTGTGGTGTCCAGCGCGCTCGACTCGGCGGTGGGCATCGCCATCGGCCTGTCCGCCGCTTCGGCTCTGCCAGAGCTGCGTCACGCCTGCGGGCTGGGCACCGGGCGACTGTTCGTCGAGGACATCGCCGACCCCGTCGAGTCCGTCGACGGCTACCTGCCGGTCGGGCCGGTGACGCCCGATGCGGCGCGGCTGCACGCGCTGGCCGCGTCGCCGCCGCGGCGACAGTGGTGGATCGACCGGGTCAGTGCCTGCTACCCGCTTATGTCCTGATTTGTGGGATACATGGCGTAGACGACATGGGGGCTGGTCGCCGACACTGATCCCATGACGCGAAAAGTGCTGATCGTCGGCTTTCCCGGCATTCAGGGGCTGGATCTGGTCGGCCCGTTCGAGGTGTTCACCTCGGCGTCGCTGGCCGTGCACGGCAGCGAACCGGCCTACCAGCCGATTGTGGTGTCGCTCGACGGGCAGCCGGTGACTACCGAGACCGGGCTGAGTTTCGGCGCCGTCGACCTGCCCGACCCCAGTGAGCCCGTCGACACCCTGGTTCTCCCGGGCGGTCGCGGAGCGCGTACCGACCGACGCGACCCGCGCCTGATCGACTGGATCGTCGCGGCGGCGCCGCACGCCCGCCGCGTCGTCACGGTGTGCACCGGTGCGTTCCTGGCCGCGCAGGCAGGCCTGCTGGACGGCTGCCGGGCGACCACGCATTGGGCCTACGCGGACCAGTTGGCGCGGGAGTTCCCGGCGGTCGACGTCGACCCGGATCCGATCTTCCTGCGCAGCTCGCCGAAGGTGTGGACGGCGGCCGGCGTCAGCGCGGGCATCGACCTGGCCCTGGCACTGGTCGAGGAGGACTACGGCACCGATATCGCCCAGACCGTGGCCCGCTGGCTGGTGCTCTACCTCCGGCGTCCCGGCGGGCAAACACAATTCGCCGCGCCGGTGTGGGTCGCCCGCGCCAAACGCGAGCCGATCCGCGCCGTGCAGGACGCCGTTGAGTCCGAACCCGGCGGCCCGCACAGCATCAACGACCTGGCCCGCCTGGCCGCGATGAGCCCGCGGCATTTCACCCGGGTGTTCACCGACGAGGTCGGCGAGGCGCCCGGCGCCTATGTGGAACGCGTCCGCACCGAGGCGGCCCGCCGCCAGCTCGAGCAGACCGACGACACCGTGGTGGCGATTGCGACCCGTTGCGGTTTCGGCACCGCGGAGACCATGCGCCGCAACTTCATTCGACGGATCGGCATCTCACCCGACCAATACAGGAGGACATTCGCATGACTCAGATCGCCATCGTGCTGTACCCGGGCTTCACCGCACTGGACTTCATCGGCCCCTACGACGTGTTGCGCTGGCTGCCCGACACCGAGATCCGGTTCGTGTGGCACGAGCCGGGCCCGATCACCGCCGACTCGGGGGTCCTCGTCATCGGCGCCACCCATTCCTTCGCCGAAACGCCTTCTCCGGACATCATTCTCGTCCCCGGCGGAATGACGACGGTGGAACACTCCCGCGACGAGGCGCTGCTCGACTGGGTCCGACAGGCGGACCGCACCGCGACGTGGACAACGTCGGTCTGCTCGGGCTCGATCATCCTGGCGGCGGCCGGCCTGCTCACCGGCAAACGCGCCACCTCGCACTGGGCGGCGCTGCCGATACTGAAATCCCTGGGCGTCAACGCTGTTGGCGACGAGCGCGTGGTGCACGAAGGCCAGATCGTCACCAGCGCCGGAGTGTCCGCGGGTATCGACCTGGCGCTGTGGCTGGCCGGTCAGATCGGCGGTGAAGATCGCGCGAAGGTCATCCAGTTGTCGATGGAGTACGACCCGCAGCCGCCGTTCGACTCCGGCCACATGTCCAAGGCGTCGGTGAAGACCAAAGCCGCAGCCACTGCGCTGATGGCCCGAGACATCGCCAAGCCGGCGCAGCTGAAAGCCGGCACGCAGTTGCTGTGGAACCACGCTCTGGCGGCAGCGCGGGCCAAGGTTGCCCGTCGCTGAATCAGGCCGCGATCGCCTCGATCACCGCTTCTGGATTATCCAGTGAGACAAAGGTTTTCGAACCGGGCACCTCGACGAGCGTGCCGTTGCTGAACACCTCGGCCAGGCGCCGCCCCAGGCTCGGCGTGAA
>JBAWAV010000286.1:0-17601 GCA_049589475.1 Mycobacterium sp. | reverse complement strand
GTGGCTTTCAGACAGAACAGCGCCCCGACAATCGTCAGACCCGAGCCCAGCACCACTTTGCTCACACCGGCGAACATGTCGTAATAGGCGGCTTCGCGGTCCAGCCCGCGTTCGCGGCCCTCCTGGTAGCGCCCGACCATGAATATCGCGTAGTCGGTACCAGCCGCGATGGCCAGTGCCGTCAGCAAGTTGACCGCGAAGGTCGACAGCCCCATGATGCCGGTGTCGCCGAGCAGTGCTACCACGCCTCGGCTGGCAGCCAGTCCGACGAACAGGATGACCATCGTCAGCAGCACGGTGCCGATGGATCGGTAGACGAACATCAGCATGATCGCGATGATGATGATGGTGATGATCGTCATCTTGGCCAGGCTCGCGTTGCCGACAACGATCGTGTCGTCGGTCAGGGCCCCCTGACCCGCGACGTAGGCTTTCACCCCCGGCGGCGGCTTCGAATCGTCCACAATCTCGCGAACCGCGTCAACCGACTTGTCGCCGACGGCTCCGCCCTGGTCACCTTTCAGGTTGACCTGTACGTAGGCGGCCTTGTGGTCGTAGCTCTCGACACCCGAGGACGTGAATCGCTGCCCCCAGAAATTCAGCGCATGTTCGACGTGTTCGTGGTCTTGCTTGAGCTTTGTGACCAGCTCGTCGTAATACCGGTGAGCGTCCTGGCCGAGAGGTTTGTCACCGACCAGGGTCACCAGAACGAGGTTGTCGGAGTCGTACTCCTTGAATTTCTCCCCGATGTGCTTCATCCCGGTCACCGACGGCGCGTCGGAAGGCGAGAGCGGTACCGAGACTTCCTCGGCAACCTTCTCCAGCTGTGGAACGAAGACGTTGACGCCGACCGCGAGCAGCACCCAGAAAATGACGATCGGCAGCGCCAAGACGCGGATGGAGCGGGCCAGTCGCGGCTTGTGCTCAACGGCGGTGCGTTGCGCGACGGGGATTTTGTCCGTGTCGCTCGTGTCGTCGGTCATGCGGACTTGTCCAAGCAGGAAACCTGCGCGTCCCGCGTGTTGGCCTGTTGTTGATCGACCAATTTGCCGTCGACGGTGATCCGGCAGCCGATCGAGGGGCCGTCACCTTGGGCGACGACGTAGGCGAAGATGCCGGGCATCGCGGCGACGATCGTCTTCGACCACGGCAATGTGGTGAAGTTGGCCTTCTGTGGCAGCGACTCCGCGTCCATCCAGTTCACGACGCCTGTCGTCCCGGGCGGCCCCAGGATTTCGTAGATGGCGGTCTTGGGCGCGTACGGCGGGGTTGCATCCCGGGGATCGGGCTTGGGCAAACCCGGTCCTGGGAAGACGCCGTTGAGGCGGAACACTGCGACGCCGCCGATGATCAGTGCCACGACCACGACCAGCGGAACCCATGCCCGCTTGAGAATCGTCAACACCGACCCCCCTGCTCAGGAATGCTCGACTGATGATTATTTAGGCATCTCGTCGCATGCGCCACCGCTAGCCGAACGCCACAGCGGCCGAGTTCATTCCTGCAGTGCGCCGCCGCGTTTGAGCCGCGCCGCCCGCCCGAGCCGCAGCCGTCCAGCGCTACCTGATCAGTTAGCCCGGCAACGATGCGAGGCCAGGGTGCGCTACCCGGCAGTGTGGTTCGGCGAAAGACCTTTACAGATGGTTTGGAGTCGGAGACATGGAAGCCTCATGCGCTGCAGTCGATTTCGTTGCGAACGGTGATCATCCGCCTGGCCGTTGGCGTGCTGCCCATCGATCGCAGCGGAATGACCGCGGGCTCGTATTGGCTCGGCGATAGCGGGAATCGAACGCAGCCGGGTTACTTAACGCTGTTACTTCGTCGCATGCACGTGTTTCTGGGAGACTCAAATGTTCACAGTTTGTCGTGAAACCAGCACCGATTCAAGGGCATGGCGGGTACTCTGACCAGCATGGCTATCACGACGAAGGCCAAGACCAAGACCAAGACCTGCGTGCATTGTGGCCACAGGTTCGAAGCGCACAACCAACGACAAGACCTGTCCGATCCGCATTGGCTTCCGGCCGCATCGAACTATTGCTCGCATGATTGCAGCGACCGATACCACTGCGAAATGGGACATTGCTGCTCGACCCACGTGAAAGAAAAGGGTCGGCGCGAAGCCGCCAAGGCCGCGCAGCCCGAAACGTAAGCCGATCGGCGTCGATTCAGTACCGTGCGGTTCTCTAGAGCTCGGCACCGGGCTCTATCGCGCCGTCAGTCAACATCATTCAGATTCGGCCGCGCCCTGGGCTCCTGATCCTTCGCCACTCACCTTCGTGTAACAGCCGCCGCGCACCGTCAAGCAAACTGCCTGGGTAAGCGGGCGAAGTCCGGCGACGATCACCATCACTCGATCGAGACGTCGCGAAATCACATTATTTGCGGTCGGTTGCCCGATAATTCGCCTAACTGCGTCCCTTGGAAGGGAGCGTCGTGGTGGCAACGAGGCCTCAGCGCGCCGGCCTGACAACGATCGCGCTGGCCGGCGCACTGTCGGTGCTGGTCATCGCACCGCGCGCCACCGCCGATACCTCCGACGCCGCGGACTTGCTGAGTTCGCCGTCAGCCTCGTTTCAACCGGCCCTCGACCAGCTTCTGGCCGCGATGCAGCAGGCGGTGGCCTACGACTCTTCGTTGCCGTTTGCCACACCCGACAGCGACGCCATGCTGCTCACGGGTCTGCAGAACACGAACTACGAATTGCTGTCGGCCGGGCTCTCCAGGGTTACTGAGCTGTTCAACGGCGTCTTCTTTCAGTCGCCGGAAGCGGTCGCCGGCGACGCCGCAGATTCCCGTCAGTACTTTCAGTTCTTCACCCCTGACATCTACTATCACGCGACCGCCGGCCTTGCTCCCGGCGCGACCTACGAGCTCAGCGGCACCGTCGGCAAGGGCACCGAAGCTCTCGCGATCGCGACCGAGGCGATCACCGGTTCGACGGCTGTCAGCAAGAGCAGTCTGGAACTCGACCACAACCTCGTCGTGAATCCTGACGGGACATTCACCGTCGACATCGGCCCCACCGAGCCGAGTGACGCAGTCAACTTCATCAACGACAGTGACGCGACTACGAATGGTGATGCCTCGCTGTTGATTCGAGATGTGCTCGGCGACTGGGCTCAGGGCCCGGGCAGCATCAGCATCCACTGTGTGGCCGACTGCCCGGCGTTCTTCGCCATACCGAGCACCGGGATATTTCCCGGCGCCGACGCGCCCACCGACTCACTAACGGAGGCGCCGGCCACCCAAACCAACTCGGTCGACTCGTTGTTGACGACATTGTTCACCGCGTTCGGCAACATTGTCGGGCCGTTCAACCAAGAGAACATGGGTCTGGCCGAGGTTGCCGGGATCGAGCTTCCGGCCAACACAATGAGCCCGCTGACACCCGAAACAAGCGTATTTGCAACAGGTTTACCGAGCGCAGACGTGTCCGGAGGAAATTTCGACCTCAGTCCCGACCAGGCGCTGATTGTGCAAATCCCCGATGTGCCTTCCGGCTACAGCGGGATAGAGCTGATGAACGTCTTCGGCGCGACGTTGCCGTATACCTTGGCGCAGACAACCTTGAACAACACCACGGCATTTGCCGATCCGGACGGATACACCTATTACGTTGTGAGTGCCACCAATCCGGGCGTGACGAATTGGCTTGACAGCAATGGTGTTAGCAACGGTGAGATATTCGCCCGATTCGAGAACCTCCCCGACGGAACGGACCCAACCGGTTTACCGGTGACGACCGAGGTGGTGCCGGTGGCCGACGTGGCCAATTATCTGCCCGCAGACACACCGACCGTCAGCCCGGCGGAATACGCCGCCGACATGTCGCAGCGAGTGTTTTCCTACGACTACGCGCTGGACGTGTCGCGCGAAGACGCCCAACCCGATTGGGTGCTGCAGGAACTGCTGCTTCATGGGCTGCAAGGGGTGATGGGGAGCGACAATTTCGACGCGGTGTTCGGCAGCGACCCGACCACACCCCTGGAGCTGAGATTTAGTCCGGCGTTGTCTCCGGACTGGGCGGCTGTCGATCATGACGTCATCACCCATCCGATCGCCAGCCTGGAGGCGATCGTCAGCAACCTTCCGCTGGCCGCCAGTGACGTTAACTTGCCCGTGGACTTGGCAATCGGCCAGACCGCCCTGTCGCTCTTGCTGCCTCAGCAGCTCGGATCGCTCGTCAACGACACGCTGTTCGACCCGAACACCGGCATCATCGCCGGGCTGCTCAACGCCCGCGACGACCTCGCGACGGCGATCCTGACAGCCAACAACGACTTCCCAACCCAACTCGGCTCTCTGGCGACGACCGAGTGGGCGAACATGCCGGAGCTGGTTCAGGCGAGTGCAAGCACGCTGCTGGCCGATCTGAGCGCACTGTTCAGTCCCGCCGATATATTCGCCGGGTGAGTGTGGTCAGCCGCCGTCAACTGCTTCGACTGGTCGGCGGTGTCGCGTCGGCGTCGATAGTCAGCGCCTGCTCGAGCGCCACCCGCACAAATCTGGTCTCGGCGTCTTCGGCGCTGTTGCTATGCCGAGATGCGTGGGGCGCGCGACCAGCCCGCCCGGGCGGCAAGCCGCACACCATCACCCGGATGACCCTGCACCACGAGGCCGTGGTTCTCGGCGACAACCGCAATGCCCCTGAGCGCCTGCGTCACGACCAGCGTTACCACCAAGATCAAAAAGGTTGGATCGACATCGCGTATCACGTAGGCGTTGACCGCAACGGCAACCTCTACGAACTGCGCAACACCGCGATCGCGGGCGATACCGCCACGGACTACGACACGACAGGGCATTTCCTCGTCCTCTGCGAAGGAGACTTCGATCAAGAGGCCGTGTCAGAAGCCCAATTACACGGAACGGCAGTCGCATTCGCGTGGGCCGCCAAAAAATTCGGCGTCGCGAGCAACACGCTGGCGGGCCATCGGGACTTCGCGCAGACGTCGTGCCCAGGCGCCAACCTCTACGCCCATCTCTCCTCAGGTGACCTGAAGCGTCGTATCGACGATCTGCTCGCTGCGGGTGGCGTGGACCTTGAGCGCTTCTGCGGGCCCGACGCTGCCGCACGAGTCGCGGCGATCGAGGCGGGCAATTGAGGAGCGCTGGGCTTTTGCCACCTAGTCGCCGTCGGCGTTGAAGTAACGTGCCCAACGGATGTCGGAGTCTGAGGCGCACCGAAAGGCGTGGTAGCCGTGGTAAGAGGTGCAGTGTTCGCCGCCGCCTTGGCCGCTGCCATCGGTGCGACGGGCTGGCAGGCGATTCGTGCGGCCGTCGCGCGGATTGAAGCCAACCCCGACCCGTACCCACGAGAGCGGCTGGCCCGTGAGCCTGAGGGCGAAGAAGCTCTCATCAAAAGGGCGGACGGAACGGTATTGCGTGCAATTTCGGCCGGTGAGGGTCCCGCTGTGGTTCTGGCGCATGGGTTTGGTGTGACGGCGGCCGAGTGGAATCTCGTTTGGGATGCTCTCGTCGAGCGCGGCCATCGAGTGATCGCCTTCGACCAGCGTGGCCATGGGCGTTCCACGTTGGGTTGCGACGGAAGTGGCTCTGCGGCCATGGCGGGCGACTACGTGGCGGTTCTTGAACATTTCGACGTACGGGACGGGGTGCTGGTCGGACACTCGATGGGAGGGTTCGTCGCGATCCGCGCCGTGCTCGACCACCCTGAAATGGCGCAGCGTCTGCGCGGTCTCATCCTCTTCGCGACGTGGGCGGGGCGCATTCAAGATGGCGCTCCACTGAACCGGTTACAGATGCCTCTGCTGCAAAGCGGCCTGTTGCAAAAGCTGATGCGCACCAACACAGTTGGCACACTGTTCGGCGCCGCCCAATCTGGAACGCGTCCATCGCCGGCGATGATTTCGGTTTTCCAAGAAGTCTTCGCTCAGCAACACCACCAAGCATTGCTACCGATCGCACGGGCGTTCGTGCGGGAGGACCGGTACCCGCGACTCGGCGAAATCCGGGTGCCGACCGCTGTAATCGTGGGTGCTGCCGATCGCACCACGCCGCGCGGTCACGCCGAACGCCTTGCGGCCGGCGTGTCGGGCGCGCGGTTGATTACCGTCCCAGAGGCCGGCCACTTCCTGAACTGGGAAGCCCAAGGACCCGCCGTTTTACTCGAAACCATCGAATCATTTCAGCCGAAATCCGAGGACCGCTCGCCTATCCAGCCAGCATGACGAAGCTGACCCTCAGTGCGTCAAGGCTTTCCGAAGCGGCGGGTTAGACCGAGGATCCCGGCCGCCACAAAGGGCACCGGGGAGAGCGTCGCGATCAGTGCGCTTTTGGAACCGACCAGCGGCGTGCTGCGAAGACCGGTGACAAAGTCGGCTCCGTCACTCACCAGTCCGAGCGTTGCCCACCGTTGAAACTCGCTTTCTCCGCCGCGTGCCCAGGCCGCGCAGGCACCGGAGCCGAGAACAAGGTCACGGATCCCGATGGTTCGCATGAGTAGCGTTTCTGTCCCGGACCCTGGCGAAAAGATCCGACTCGGCGCGACGATCATCGCCACGCCCACGGCGACGCGGGCCGCCGCGACCAGCGCCAAGATCGAGGTGGGTGCCTGGGCCCTTTCGTGCGTCACGGCTCGACCCTACTCACACCGGGTGTCCGTCAGCCCGCGTTTCGCGGTCCGACTGGCTCGCCCTGGCGCCACGCTGCAGACCCGGAACGCCCTTCAGGCAGGAGCCGAGGCCAGAGCGAGCACCTCGTCGAAACCGGCGAGGAGGCACTCGTGAAAGACGTCGTAGTCGGGAATCGCGCCGGTGTCCACGTCGATGCCCAGCACGCAGGTGTCCACGTAGGTGAGCAACGTGACGTTGACCGACGCGCCGATGGTCGGCCCGAATGCGTACTGGGTCACCACCCGGGCGCCACCGAGGAACACCGGCACCGGAATTCCCGGCACGTCGCTGCACAGGAAGTCAACATGGCGCAGTATCGAGCCGATATACCACCGCGGCATCATGTTGAGGGCGCCGGCGATCCATTGCGTGTAGGGCAGCGACTTCTCCTGCCGCACCCTGCCGGTTCTCTCATGGATCTGGCGGATTCGCTGAGCTGGATCAGAGACGCCGACCGGCACGTCGAACCGCATCAACGTGACCCGGTTGCCGCCCATCTCGTCGCCCTCTTCGCGCAGACTCATCGGCATCGTGAGGTGAAGTTCGCCGACCGCGGCGCCGTGCTTTTCGTGGTACCGGCGCAGCCCGCCGGCCACGCCCGCGACGAAGGCATCGTTCAACGCACCGCCTCCTTGGTGGGCAGCGGCCCGAAGCTGTGAAAACGGGACGTCCAGCACGCCGAGGCGCCGAATCAGGCTGCGCTGCTTCATCAGCGGCGACCCCGTCTGGTTCACTGGGCGCACGGTTCGGTAGACGGAGGCGGCCATCTCCACAGCCGAGGAAGCGCTGAGTACGGGCCGCCGAATGCCGTTGGAAAGCAGCTTCGGCGCACTCTTCAGCATGCCCACGACCGCGTTGCCCACCGATGCAACGTTGTATCGCGCTGTGTCGCGGTAACCGCGTAGCCACGGCGGCGGGGGCACTTCAGGCAATTCCGCGATTGGTCCGTGCTTCTCGGGGACCTCGGACAAGTCGAACAGGATCATCCCGATTTGGATGCCTCCGACACCGTCCGTCAAGGCGTGGTGGAACTTGAGGATCACTGCCGCGCCGTCGTTTTCGAGGCCGTCGATGAACGTGGCCTCCCAGAGTGGGCGTGCCCGGTCGAACGCGCCCATCGCCGCGACCCGGGCCATTTCCAGTACCGTGTCGATCGTGCCGGGCGCGCTCGCGGTCACTCTGCGCATGTGGAAGTCAAGGTCGAAGTCCGGCGCGAGCTCCCACCGTGGTGGCGCCGGCGGCGGAGATGGGACGACTCGCTGCCGCATCATCGGCACCTTCTGCGAGACGAGGCTGAAGCGGTTGCGTACCTCTTCCCAGTCGGGCGATCGATCCAGCACGATCACCGTGACCACCGTAGAACGCAATCGAGGATCGCTCTCCATGGCCCATGTGAAAGCGTCGCTGTTGCGCATAAATTCGGCCATGCAACCCAACGTAAGACTCCTGCCAGCGGTCGTCTCGACCTCCGTCATACCGGTGACTTTGGTCCCTTCAGAAAGGGGCGTTCGCCGTTGTAGGCAAGGTCCGAGGCGCGGCGGTGATGCGGTCAACACGGCCAACAACACATGGCGGGTAAGAAAGCTCAGCGGCTTCTCAGCGACCTCGCCATACGCTGACGATCTCATGTTTACGATGGCGCGCCCGGCAACGGCAGCACACCGATGAAGATCGCGTCGGTGGCCGCCCGCCAGTTGCTGGATTGCAAGGCCCGACCGTTGGTGGAGGTCGAAATCACCACCGACACAGGCCACGTCGGCCGCGGCGCGTCGCCGACCGGCACTTCGGTCGGTTCGCACGAGGCGTTCGTACTGCGGGACGCAGACCGGGCCGAATACAACGGTCTGAGCGTGCACCGCGCGGTGTCCGCGGTGACCGACGAGATCGCCCCTGTTCTCATCGGCGCCGAGCTCGACGACCCGCGGTCCCTGGACCGTCTGATGATCGAACTCGACGGCACGCCGGACAAACACCGGCTTGGCGGAAACGCGATCTACTCCACGTCGATCGCGCTGCTCCGCGCGGCGTCCGCGGCGGCGGGGACACCCGCATATGCCTACGTCGCCGCGCTGCTGGGACTCGAACCGCCGACAACCGTACCGGCACCCAGCTTCAACATGATCAACGGTGGGCGCTACGACGATGTCTGCCAGACATTCAACGAGTTCCTCGTCGTGCCTTACCGCGCCGAGTCCATCGAGTCGGCGGTCGAGAAGGGCGTGACCTTGTTCGGCGTGCTCGGCGAAGTGCTTGCCGGCCGGTTCGGCCGCGCGCCATTGATGGCATCGTCGTTCGGGTATGTCGCTCCGTCCAGCGACCCACGGGTCGTCATGGACGTCCTGGCCCAGGCTGTCGAGCTCGCCGGTTGTGCCGACGTGATGGCGTTTGCATTGGACTGCGCCTCCAGCGAGGTGTACGACAAGGGCACGCAGACATACGCCTTCAACGGCGATCGGGTGACATCGGAGGCCCTGATCGATTACGCCCAGGCATTGTCGGAGGATTTCCCTCTGGTGTTCATTGAGGATCTCCTCGACGGGGACGACTGGGACGGATTCACCAAGGCAGCACAGATAATCGACCGCTCGATCATCGTCGGCGACGATCTGGTCGTCACCAACCGCGACCGACTACGGCGCGCGGTGCAAACCTCGGCCGTCGACGGCTTCATCCTGAAGCCCAATCAGGTCGGCACCATCGCTGAGGCACTGGACTGTTACGAATACGCCTCGCAGAACGGTATTTTGGCGATCCCGTCGGGCCGCTCGGGCGGTGTGATCGATGATGTGGTGATGGACTTGGCGGTGGGCTTGGCCGTTCCGTTGCAGAAGAACGGCGCACCGCGATCGGGTGAGCGGATCGAGAAGCTCAACTTCTTGCTCCGCGCTGCCGAACGCATCCCCGACTGCCGGCTCGCAGATGTGCCGGCACTGGTGCGGTTCTGAATCGGGCCTAAGCGCCCAACAGCAGCCCCGCCGTCACAGCGGTAGCGCCCACCGCTGACGCGATCAACAGTGCCGCCCAGTCAGCCATTTTCGGCCGCGGCGACGCCGCTGAGATCTGACCGATGCCGCCCCGGGCGGTGATCGCATCGCCCATCTCGTCGGCCCTCCGCAGTGTCACGGTGATAACCGCGACGATCAGGTCGCCAACGTCTACCGCTAAACGTTTCAAACGGGCCCTGACGGTGGGCGGATTTTCTCTGGGCCGCAAGCGGCGAGCGGCGTACAGCACCCGGAATTCGCCGATCAGCATCGGGAAAGTGCGCAATGCGAGAGCCAATGCGACCGACCAGTCGTCGACCGGGATGCCTAGTGCACGTAGTGGGCGACCCAAAGTGGCTACCGCGGGCGCGATTTCGGCAACGTTGGTCGTCCACGACACCAGCGCGCCCATGCCGAGCAAAACCACCGAGAGCGCGGTGAGACGCAGGAATTCCAGGAGGCCGCCGAGGCCGAGCGTGATCGCGCCCAAGTGGACCTGCGGATCGCCGCCGGCCGACGCCACGGTGATACCGCCGATGGCCAGCATGACCCACAGCCAGCGCGGCGGTGACGGCAGCACACCTCGCGGAATATGGGCGACCCAGGCCCCCGCCAAGACCAAGGCGGCGACAAGGGCGATCGCGACCCATCCCGGGTATAACGTCAACAACACCGAATTACCAAATGCGATAAGCAGTTTCGTGCCGGCCCACAGCTCGTGGACGGCTGAGCGCCCGGGCACCGGGCGTAGCAGCACAACGGCTCGACTTACGCGACGGATCGGGTGCTGCGCGGGCAAAGGCGCTGGCGCTTGAGATGGCTGCGCCCCGGTCGGCGCCGGTTCCAGCAGACCGTCGCGCAGGTGCAAAGTGCGGGGGCACAGCTCTTCGAGCCCGGCGAAGTCGTGCGAAATGACGACAATCGTCAGGCCGGTCTCACGGCGCCGGTCGGCGAGCAGCCGGACCAGATCGCGCCGGCTCGCGGCGTCCAGTCCTGCCAGCGGCTCGTCGAGTATCAATACTCGCGGCGACCTCGCCAGCAATCCGGCCAGGACCACGCGGCGCATCTCGCCACCGCTCAGCTGGTCGATGGGCCGCGTCGCTAACTCGGCGTCCAGGCCGACGGCGGCCAGAGCTGCCGCTACGCCGGCGTGATCGTCAGGCGAGAAGCCGCCTGCTGAGGCCACCTCCAGGTCGACACGGCTGCGCATCAACTGCAGCCGGGCTGCCTGGAACTGAATTGCTACGGCGCCGACCTGCTCGGAGGTGAAGCGTCCGTCGAGCAGACAGCTTCCGGTGGTGGGCACCGTCAACCCGGCCATCACCCAGGCCAGCGTCGACTTGCCCGACCCGTTGCCACCGTGAATCAAAAGCCCATCGCCCTCAAACACCTCAAAACTGATGTCGCGCAATGCAGTCTGCTGCCAGGGTGTGCCGCTGCCGTATTCGTGACCGACAGCTGCGAGTTGGACCACCGGCGCATGAAGTTGGTGGCCTCCCGCGACGGTCGGAGGGGGTGCGGGAGCGGTCTCGACCATCGCAGTGGTCTCCGGCGAATGAGTGAGACTGATTGTGCGATCGGCGAAATCGGCCTCGCTGTTGTAATGGGTGATGTGCACCAAAGCGGTGCGGTGACGATCAGGCAGACGGGATAGCACGCTTAGCAATGCATCCCGGCCCGGCTGGTCGACCATGCTGGTGACTTCGTCGGCAATAAGCAGCGCGGGCTCCCGCGCCAGCGCGGCAGCCACTGCAAGGCGCTGCAGCTCCCCGCCGGACAGGCCACCGGTGTCGCGTTCTGCGAGACCGTCCAGCCCGACTTCACTGAGCAGCCGGTCGACATCGGCGGTCTTGCCGGGGGGCAGTCCCCAGACCACGTCGTCGGCGACTCGTGTTCCCAATACCTGGCTTTCCGGATGCTGCATGATCACCGCGGTGCCACCGATTTGACCGAGACCCACGGCGCCCAGACGCTCGACAGTGCCCGATGTCGGTTCTCTGCCGGCCAGGATCAGCATCAGCGTCGTTTTCCCCGAGCCGTTGGCTCCGGTGACGGCGACATGTTCGGCGGGCCGCACGTACAGGCTGACCGGGCGCAGCGCGTCGTGATCCGTATGCGGATAACGGAGGCCCACCTCGTCCAGTCGCACCGGGACAGGCTGGATCGGCCCAGCACTGCCCGTCACATCCAGCTTGCGCACATCGGGCACGCCGCCGAGTCGCCCCAGCACTCGCGAGACCCCCCACCAACCGATCACCGATGCTCCCATGATCGCGCCGGCGACGCCTCCGAGGACGAGCCACTGCCAGTAATTCGATGCTTCGTTGTAGAACCACTTCAGCTCCTGGGCAGCCTGCTGTAAGTGCGGCACCCGCGACATGATCGCCGCGGCACCGTTAACGGCGGCCGCGACAGTGCGGAACAGCAGGTCCCGAAGCCCAGTCAGGACGGTCAACGCGGCGACCACCGCCGCGCCGCTGACAACACCGGCGCCAACGGAAGCGGCGATCACCGTCGAGGCGCCGCGGCCACGGCGTTTCACGATCCCGGCCAA
This sequence comes from Mycobacterium sp., assembly GCA_049589475.1. Lineage (GTDB taxonomy): Bacteria > Actinomycetota > Actinomycetes > Mycobacteriales > Mycobacteriaceae > Mycobacterium. Next base: position 5,425 of record JBAWAV010000286.1, on the reverse strand, counting down.
CCCGCCGACATAGGCGCAAAGCGCGACCGCTCCAGCGCCACTGACGCCTACTACCAGGAAGCCGATCGCGGCAGCGGCGACCGTCGCGGTGATCAAGACCCGGAGCCGGTACCTCAGGGCTAGCAACCCCATCGGCACGGCGCCCAGCAGGCCGAGCCCGCCCGCGTGCGGGAAGATCACCGCGATGATCGCGATCGCCGCGCACAGAGCACCCATCACCGATGCCTGCGCCAACTCGTTGGGTCGGAGCGATCCCGCTCTACCGATTTCGCTGGACGGCAGCGTGTGACGATCGTCGGCATCATCCGACCGGAGTGCCCAAACCATTTGCCGCGTCACTTAATCGAGCCCCGGGCCGGTGCGCCAGGCAGGCCGAAGTCGGCCTCCGCGTCGATGACCGCCGGCCAGGCGATCTGCGGACTGATATCTACGACGCCCGGATCGATTTGTCCCAAGCTGCTGATCAACAGCGCGTGGCAGTTGTCAGCACCATCTCGATGATGCGCATGGAGGTGATTGCCGGTGATGCGGCAGTCGACGTGCGCCGGTGCCAAATACAGGGCGGCGTTCGCCATCCAGCCCATCTGGCAATCCTCGATAACGATTGGCACATCGCCTGGGAGCTCGGCGAGCACGCGGCGCAATTGCTCGACGTTCATGCGCTGCCCCAGGCGACGCGTCCAGCTCTTATAGTCATCATCACGAAACACGCTCCAAAGCAATCGTTTCCACAGCCACTGCCGAGACGACACGATGATCCGTTCTCTGCATGGGAGCGCCAGCGTAAACGCGGGTCGTTGAGAAGCCGCTGAGAATGGTTTCAGCGGCTGATGTTCGGGCGGCCCGGAGTCGTGCCGAATGCGAATCACAGCGTTCTCACGCGATCCACAGCGCTGAGGAATCACACTATGCAGGTGTCTAGCGTCCGGCCGTTGTGGCGAAACGGGCTCAAGCGTGCGGCGGCCCTCGGAAACTTGGGTATCTCTGCTCGCTCAGCCGCAGTATCGGGGATTGTCGTGCTCGTGGCGTACGCGTTTGCCAGCGCGGCGCTGGATGCCGTGCTGTACCGATCGTTGTTGGTCGGTGTCGACGATGCCACCACGGGACGAGTGCGCAATATCGCAGCAGCCCTGCAGTCCGGTGCAGCCGCCGAACTCAACAGAGACCTGTTGACCACCAACCGCCACGTCGTGGCGATCCAGGTGATCGCCCCTGATGGCAAGATGGTCGAGCGGTCCGGATCAGCGCCGGAGACACCGTTGGTGCCCGTTACCGATTTCGACTTGAAGTTGCGCCGCGGAATGCCCGATGACGCGGTTCCCGACGACGACATGCGTGTCAGTGGCCAACGGGTGAGAACGCCGTCAGGTGAGTACACGGTCATCGTCGGAGGGGGCAGCGAGGCGGTCGAAACCACCGCACGAATTGTCGCGCTGCTGTTGGCGTGCGGCGCCCCCATCATCGTCGCGGTGGCAGCGGCTGCAAGCTACTGGCTCGTTCGCAGATCCATGCAATCGGTCGACGCGATCCGCAGTCGGGTGGCCGAGATCTCCACGTCTGATTTGGCCGACCGCGTACCGGTACCCGCTGGCCGCGACCAAATTGCCGCTCTGGCAGTCACCATGAATGAAATGCTCTCGCGCCTCGAAGCCGGTCACCGTGCGCAGCAACGATTCGTCGGCGACGCGTCGCATGAACTACGCAGCCCGCTGGCCACCATCATCTCCGGCTTGGAAGTCGCCGAAGCCCATCCCGAATTACTCGACGCCGACCTCGCGGTCAACACCCTGCTTCCCGAGGCACACCGGATGCAAACGCTGATCCAGGATCTCCTTGTGCTTGCCCGCGCCGACGAGCAAAGCTTGGCGCGGCGCCGAGAACCGGTGCTCCTGGGCGATCTTGCCGAAGTGGAGGCAGACCGCGCGCGTCGCGGCGCCGGATGCACGATTCACACCGACATCTCTCCGGCGAGTTTGATCGGCGACCCGACTGCGCTGTCGCGGGTGATCCGCAATCTCGTGGATAACGCTGTCCGCCATGCGAAGTCGCGCGTCGACGTCGCCGTCGGCAGCCGCGACGACCTCGCCGTCATCACGGTGACCGACGACGGTCTGGGTATACCCGCAGCCGAACGAAGCCGGGTCTTCGGACGGTTCGTGCGCTTGGACTCCGATCGCGCTCGCAGCAGCGGTGGTAGCGGACTCGGTCTGGCCATCGTCGCCGAAATTGTGACCGCGCATGGCGGCACCGTTTCAATCGACGACCAGCCTCGTGACGGAACGACGATAGTCGTGAAACTGCCTCAGCTGAACAACCGGTAGCCGACACCGCGGATCGTCTCGATCGTGTTGGTACCGAATGGAACATCGATCTTGCGACGCAGATAACCGACGTACACCTCGACAACATTGTCAGGGCCTTCGTAATGGGCATCCCACACGTTGCGCAGGATGTCGGTCTTCGTGACCACGACGTCCTTGTTGCGCATCAGAAATTCCAGCAGCCCGTACTCACGCGGAGTCAGAGCGATCGGCGTCGAATCGCGTTCGACCGTATGACGAGTGGGGTCTAGAGACAACGATCCCGCCGTCAACACCACCGGTCGTTCCGGCGCGCCACGACGTACCAGCGCGCGTAGCCGGGCCACCAGCACCCGAAACGAAAAAGGTTTGGTCAGATAGTCGTCCGCTCCGAGGTCGAATGCGTCGGTCTCGTCGTACTCACCGTCCTTGGCAGTCAGCATCAGTACCGGCGTCCACACGCTCCGCGCCCGCATCCGGCGCAGCACCTCGTACCCGCTGTGGCCGGGAAGCATGATGTCGAGCACCACGACGTCGAAGTCATTCTCCGTCGCCTCGTGCAGACCCTCGATGCCTGTGCCGACGGACACGACGACGAAACCTTCGGCCTTCAGCCCCTTCGACAGGGTCGCCGACAACCGTTCCTCGTCTTCGACGAGCAAAACCCTCACGGCCGCACGCTACTTCGTCCGCCGCGGACGCAATCGGCGCTCCCCCGCATTGGCTAACGATTCGACGCCGATCTGTCCGGGGAGACGTCCCGGCCGTTGCGGCAGGGCAATGATCAACACGACCAAGGCGGCGGCGATGACGGCCGAAGCCAGCGGGCGACTGAGGGCCAAACCGCCGTCGGCGACGGGCTTGTCGATGAAGTCCCCGACCGTAGCGCCCAGAGGACGCGTCAGGATGAACGCGACCCAGAACAAGACGACACGCGACACGCTGGTCCAGAAATACAGTGCACATACCGCGGCTAAGGCGGCCGTGAACACCAGTGCCCCACGCTCGTAACCAAATTCGCGAGTGTCGGCGAGCCAATCGCCGAGCGCGGTACCCAATGTCTGCGAAAACGTGATGGTTGCCCAGTAAAACGCCTCCACCTTCGGCGTCGAAACGGTGCTGACCGACACCGTCCCCTCGGACCAACGCCAAAGCCCCAACGTGCCCACAAGGCAACCCGCCAGGAGAAGTGATCCGCCGGTGTAGCCAATCCCCAATGATCGGTCCGCGAAATCGGCCAACGTGGTGCCGAACGTTGTCGAGGCCACGATCGTCGCCCAATAGAGGGCCGCATGGAATCGCTTGGCGAAGATCTGCACAGCAACCAGCGCTAATAGAGCCGAGCCGAAAAGCGCGACCCCGGCCGCATAGCCCCAATTCATTGTCATCGTCACGGTGTCGCCGCCGGTCTCACCCAACGTGGTCGCCAAGATCTTGATGACCCAGAACCCCAGGGTGACCGCCGGCACCTTGGTCAACGCGTGTTTCGTGGCGTCGTTCATCAACGCTGATCCTCGGTCTTGTCGGATGTCACTGGCAATTTCACAACGTCCCCACCCTGTCGTGTTGGCTCCATACTTACCCCGGCCGCACTGAGAAGGTGCTGAGATCCCGGTGGATGGAGACGAACGGAAGCGCATTTCGCGCGGGCGGCCAGGAACTTTGGTATCGCGACCGAAAGCCAAGGGAAAACCGCGTAACGCCGGGGTGAATAGCGCTGTCCTTCACTGTTGAACGCCTTATTGTTCGCAGTTGGAATAGTCGAGACTCCTGGATCGGCGGTGCTTGGGTGACGGTGGGCGTGACGTGCGGCTCATGCGGCACTGAGTTGCGGGTGAACGCCAAGTTCTGCGACGAATGCGGCGCCCCGACTACGGCTTCGGATGACACAGCGAAGTACAAGCAGGTAACGGTGCTCTTCGCCGATGTCGTGCACTCGATGGATCTCGCGGCCGCGCTGGAGTTGGAGCGGTATCGCGAGGTCATGACCGAGTTGGTGGGACGCTCGGCAGCGGTGGTGCAGCGTTACGGCGGCGGGACGGTGGAGTCCACCGGCGACGGGGTGATGGGGATCTTCGGCGCCCCGATCGCGTTGGAGGATCACGCTTTTCGGGGGTGCCTGGCCGCGCTGGCCATCCAGGACGAGGCGAACCGGTTGGCTGCCGAAGTGCAGCGCCGCGACGGTGTCGATCTTCGCGTGCGGGTGGGCCTGAATTCGGGTCGGGTGATCGCCGGTGAGATCGGTTCGGGGTCGCTGGGATACGCCGCGACCGGCGAGTCGGTCGGGTTTGCCCAGCGGATGGAATCAGTGGCGCCCCCGGGCGGGGTGATGCTGTCGGAGTCGACCGCACGGCTGGTCGAGCACACCGTGAAGCTGGGTGACCGGGAGTGGGTGCGCATCAAGGGGGCCGACGAACCGGTGTGCGCGCGTCGATTGGTGGGGATCGGCCCGCGGAATGGTCTGGTCGGGCGCGCCGAGGCGAGCCTGGTCGGCCGGCGGTGGGAGATGACGGCCCTCGACGCCATCGTGGACCGCATGATCGGTGGCCGCGGTGGTGTGGTGAATGTCGTGGGACCGCCGGGCATCGGCAAGTCTCGCGCAGCGCGGGAGGCGGCGGCGCTGGCGGCCAGTCGCGGGGTCGAGGTGTTTTGGGCCTTCTGCGAGTCCCATGCCGGCGACATTCCCTTCCACGTCGTGGCCCAGCTGCTGCGCGCGGGCACCGGCGTGGCTGACCTCGACCGCGAAGCCGCCCGAGTGCGGGTGCGAGCTCGAGTGCCCGATGCCGACCCCCAGGATCTGCTGCTGTTTGACGATCTGCTCGGCATCGCCGACCCCGATGTGCCACTGCCTCAGATCGATCCGGATGCGCGGCGGCGACGGTTGACCGCGATGATCAACGCCGCGTCGCTGGCGCGCACCGAACCGGCGCTGTACATCATCGAGGATGCGCACTGGATCGACGGCGTCAGCGAGTCGATGCTGGCCGACTTCCTCACCGTCATTCCGCGCACCCCGTCGATGGTGCTGATCACCTCGCGTCCCGAATATCGGGGAGGGCTGACGCAGGTGGCCGGGGCGCAGACGATAGCGCTTGCCCCACTGGGTGATTCGGACACCGTGGCGC
>JBAWAV010000285.1:0-3313 GCA_049589475.1 Mycobacterium sp. | reverse complement strand
GAAATAGGGGGCACCCATGTGGATCTCGCCGTCGTGACCGAGGAGCACGGATACGCGATGAGCTCGCTCCCGGTCGCGGATCTGAACATCGCGGCCTGGCTGCTCGACCACGTCGACTCGCCCACCGAGGGGGGCAAGCTGACCGGATTGGCGCTTGGTCCTGACGCCACTCTCGATGGCCGTGCGCTCCGGCTGACGGGGGTCACCCGTCCGGTGCCGATGGCCGCTGATATGGACTCCATCGCGGTGGCCGGTCAGGTGGGAGGAGACGAGTACCTGGTGGTCCTCAATGCCCCGACGCTGTCGGGGATGTCGACGCTCGATCTGAGCCGTTCGTGGGCACGCCTGGACCTCGACGCGACGATCGCCGGCTGGACGCAATTGCCCTCCGGCACACTGGCATTGCTGCGCGACGCGTTGGCGGTGCACCGGGCGTTCGACGCGCTGGGCGCGGCGGCCCGACTGCTCGACATGACGGTGTCTTACGCTGGGCAGCGCGAGCAATTCGGTGCGCCGATCGGCTCGTTCCAGGCGGTCAAGCATCACTGCGCCGACATGGCCGTCGCGGTGGAGGCCGGCCGAGCCACGTTGTGGGCCGCGGCTCTCGCACTGGACACGGCGTCGGCCGCTGCACGGTCCCGGGCCGCGTCCGCGGCGGCGGCGTACACGAAGTCCGCCGCCGCCAAGGTGGCCGGAACGGCGCTGCAGGTGCACGGCGGCATCGGATTCACCTGGGAACACGATCTGCATCTGTTCCTGCGCCGGATCAAGGTCGACGAGGCTTTCAACGGGAGCGTCGCCGAACACCGTGCGGCGCTGCTCAGCGCCTGACATTCAGCGCCGATCCCGCGGCAGTGCCAAGCCCCGCTCGGCGATCAGGTTGCGCATGATCTCCGAACTGCCACCGGCAATCGTGTAGGCCCGCGCGTAGAGCCATTCGTCCTGCCAACGCCCGCCGTCGAGGACATTCGGGTCGCCCTCCACCAAAACGCCTGCCTCGCCGCCGAGTTCGACGGCGAAGCGCGCCATCTCGAGGTTCAGCTCGCTGAACATCAGCTTGGCCATCGCGCCGTCGTGCATGCGTTCGGTGCCACGCAGCCAGCGCGTGAGGTTGGCGTACGTGAGGGCCGAGAGCGCCTCCACCTCGGCGCTGAACTCACCGATCCGATCGCGGATCCGATCGCTTTCGATAGCGGGACGACCGTCGAGAGTGATGTCCGAGGCGAGCGCGACCAGTCCATCGATGGCCAGCCTCAGCTTGACGACCGCCGCGCCAACGCTGGTGCGTTCGTGCCCCAGCGTGGCGTTGGCGATTGCCCAGCCCTGTCCTGGTTGTCCGATGATGGCCTCGGCGGTCACCTCGACGGAATCGAAGAAGACCTCGTTGAAGTCCGAGGTGCCGGTCAGCTCGCGCAGCGGGCGGACTGTGATGCCCGGGCTGGACATGTCGAGGATGAACGCGCTGATGCCCTTGTGCTTGGGGGCGTCGGAATCGGTGCGCGCCAACAGGTATCCGTAGTCGGCCCAGTGCCCGTCGGTGGTCCACACCTTCTGCCCGTTGACGGTGTAGGTATCGCCGTCGAGCACCGCACGGGTGCGCAGCGACGCCAGGTCGCTTCCGGCGCCGGGTTCGCTGAACAGTTGGCACCACAGTTGTCGACCGGCCCGGATCTCGGGCAGGTGCCTGCGGCGCTGCTCATCGGTGCCGTAATGGATCAGCGCATGCGATGCCAGGGCGTTGCCGCTCGGCACGCCTGGCACCGCGGCCCGGGCCAGCTCCTCGCCCACCACGATCGCGTGTTCAGCGGAGCGATCGTCGCGGCCGCCGAACTCGGCGGGCCAGTCCGCGCCGACGTAGCCGGCGTCGAACAGGCGCGCCGTCCAGTCCTGGAGCGCCTTGAGTTCGGCTTCATTCTCGGCGCTACGCACGCCCGCCCGCGGAGGTATGGGCGGCGCATGCTCGGCGATGAAGGTCCGTACCTCGGCGCGGAAGGCCTCCAATTCGGGACCCATGCCGTATTCCACGTTGCCGTCTTCCTTTTCGATGTGGTGTCTCAGCGGCTCGGCGCCAGCAGTTCGCCAGCGGCCCGGTCGCGCAGCGCGTCGGCTCGGCCGACCAATACGGAATTGGCCTTCGCGCGACGCAGCAGCAGGTGGATCGGGTGCTCCCAGGTGAAGCCGACGCCGCCGTGGATCTGCAGCGCAGCTTCGGTAGCCGAGACACCAGCGTCCAGCGCGGCCGCGGCGGCCAGATCCGCGAGGTATCCCGACTTCTCGAGGTCGGTCTCGGCTGCCGCGAGAACCTGGCTGCGGGCACCCTCGAGCGCGACCAGCATGTCTGCGCACCGATGCGAGATCGCTTGGAAGCTGCCGATGGCACGGCCGAACTGATGACGTTCACCGGCCCACTGAACGGCCATCGCCAGCGCGCGCGAAGCAACCCCGACGGAATCCGCCGCCACGGCCAGCACCGCCTGGCGGGAGGCGTCGCGCAGCACCCGTGGCACATCGGTCCCGTCGGCCAGCACCTCCCCCGCCGCCCGGCTGAAGGTCACCGCGCCGATAGTGCCGGTGATGTCGAGCGGCTGATGGGCCGCCACGTCAACACCGTCAGCGGACGCATCGACGGTGACCAAAAGTTCACCGTCGGCGCCGCGGGCTAACACGATCAATATCTCGGCGCTCGGTGCTCCGGCCACGATCGGGACAACTCCGGAAAGGCGAGTTCCGTCCCACTCGGGCAGCTCTGGGCCGCTGGTCACCCAGCCGTTGTCGTTGACGGGTACGGCGAACGCAGCCGCCGCGCCGGCTGTGATCCGCTGCACCAATTCCTTTGCGCCGCATAGCAACGCGACGTCGAGCGCGGTCACCGTCGGAACGAGTGGCGCGGGCGCCAATGCCTTCGCCGCTTCCTCGATGGCGGCGTACAGCAGACGCGGTCGAGCACCGGCGCCGCCGAGGGACTCGTCGACCGCAAGACCCGGTAGTCCGAATTCGACCAGGGCCGACCACACTTCGGGCTCGGCCGCATCAACGGGACGCTTGCGGTCGAGCAATGCGGTCTCGTCGACCTTGGCCTGCAATGTCGCCGCCAGCACCTCGCGCAGGTCGCGTTCGTCCTCCTCGGGCGCGGCCAGCGGTGCGCCGGGCGTGACGGCGGCCGCCCGGGTTCCCTCGCCGCGGTGTGACGGCAGCCCGAGCACGCTCTCGGCGATGGTGTTGCGTTGGATCTCCGCGGTTCCCGCGCCGATGGTGGTCGCCCGGCTCATCAGGTAGCCGAACGTCCAGCGCCCGTTGTCGACGGCGTCGGGTG
>JBAWAV010000284.1:0-1700 GCA_049589475.1 Mycobacterium sp. | reverse complement strand
GTCCAGCCCTCTAGACATGGTCCGGTGCTGTCGCTGAAGATCGGGTAGAAGTGGTCGAAGGTCCAGCCGGACTCGAAGACGTCGATGTCGTCGGCGGCCTGCCAGACTGCCAGCATCCGTGCCCAGGTGGTGTTTTGGGGAGAGGTTTTGAACGCAAATCGCATGAGCCCGACGGTAGTCCAGATTGTCGAATCGTGCCGCGACGCACTGCGTTACGACGTCAGGATCACGCTGTTAGCCGCAGGGTTGATCTTCCTGCTCGCGTTGGCGCTCGGCGTGTGGAAGTACCGCCAGATGCTCGTGTCGCAGGATCACCGCGCACATCCCTACGTCGACATCGCGCACCGCGCGGCGCTGCTGTACTCGTTTGCGACGTTGCTGGTCGCGGTCTTCGTTCAATTCAGCGCTTGGCCGGCCTGGGTCAACCTGACCGCGGCGATGGTTCTGGTGTTCTTCTTCGTCGGGGCCATCCTCAGCTACATCGCCCACGGTCTTCGGCGCGACACCGACAACCAATTCGAAGAGCCGGACGGCGCACTGAAAGTCGCGATGACCGCGCTGATCGTCGGCGAGATCGGCGGCTTCGGCTTGATCCTCGCCGGGTTCGTCGTCGGGCAGTTCTTCTAGCCGGCACGGCACACTGAAGATATGGACCCGGTAGCCGCACTCCGTCAGATCGCCTATTACAAAGACCGGGCGCGCGAAGATACCCGCCGGGTGATGGCCTACCGCAACGCCGCCGACATCGTCGAGGGCCTCGACGACGCGACCCGCGAGCGGCACGGCCAGGCCAACAGCTGGCAGTCGCTGCCGGGCATCGGGCCGAAGACCGCAAAGGTGATCGCGCAGGCGTGGTCCGGCCGCGAGCCCGATGCGTTGGTCGAATTACGCTCGGCCGCAGCGGATCTCGGTGGCGGCGAGATCCGGGCGGCGTTGCGCGGCGATCTGCATCTGCATTCGAACTGGTCGGACGGCTCGGCCGACATCGAGGAGATGATGGCCACCGCCGCATCGTTGGGCCACGAATATTGTGCGCTGACCGACCATTCGCCACGGTTGACGATCGCCAACGGGCTGTCGCCGGAGCGACTGCGCAAACAGCTCGACGTCATCGACGGGCTGCGAGACCGATTCGCGCCGATGCGAATCCTGACTGGAATAGAGGTGGACATCCTCGACGACGGCAGCCTCGATCAGGAACCGGAGCTGCTCGAGCGCCTGGACATCGTGGTGGCCAGCGTGCACTCAAAGCTGTCGATGGATTCGCCGGCGATGACCCGCCGGATGGTCCGCGCCGTCAGCGACGGCCACGCCGATGTTCTCGGCCATTGCACGGGACGACTCGTCGCCGGCAACCGCGGTATCCGAGCGGAGTCGTCGTTCGACGCCGAAGCTGTGTTCACCGCCTGCCGCGAACACGGCACCGCCGTCGAGATCAATTCCCGGCCGGAACGCCGTGACCCACCCACCCGGCTGCTCAACCTCGCGCTGGAAATCGGCTGTGAGTTCAGCATCGACACCGACGCCCACGCGCCGGGCCAGCTGGACTTCCTCGGCTACGGCGCCCAGCGTGCGCTGGATGCCGGCGTCCCCGTCGATCGCATCGTCAACACCTGGCCGCTCGACAAGGTGTTGGAGTGGAGCCGCCGGAACTAGGGCCTGGCGCACGCGGTACCAGCTTTTGTCATCCCTCCTAGGGC
>JBAWAV010000283.1:0-3513 GCA_049589475.1 Mycobacterium sp. | reverse complement strand
GCTCCGCTTGCGTAATTCGGCGAGCTTGCCCGCGGTGGTGTGGATGTCGATATCGTGCTCGGCCTGCGCCTCGACGTGGGTCTCGGAAGTGCTCGTCATAGGGACCGAGCTTAACCGCCTCTTAAGTTTGCACCCGCATCAGCCCGCCGGTGTTCTGCGTGTCCTACCGATGGGGACTTTTGTTGGACGCGGCCCTGCGCAGGTAATCTTCCTCACTTATCACCTTGATCGTCCTCATGGGACCAGGGCCGGAGGATCGCGTGTGGTGAAGTCGGAGAGCTCCCGCCTGCTGCGGCAGTGGTGGAATGAACCGGGCGACTACTCGTGGGTGGTCGAGTTCTACCGGCGGCGCGGTTTGATGACGGCGTTGCGGGCTTCCAACACCGCCGGGGGCGTGATCACCGCGTTCGCCACGTTCTGTCTGTTGTTCGAAGACCTCATTCAACCGCACTGGCTGAGCCACGCCGTGGTGATCTGGATGCTGGCGAGCTCCATCGGCTGGGCGGTGTACTGGTGGCTTTTCCCGTGGCCCAGCGTGCGCCAAGCGGGCATCTTGTTCGCCTTCGCCGACATCGGTATCGCCGTCGCGGCGGGTTTACACGCCGACCCGCTGGCAGCGCTGAGCACCACGCCGCTGTTTGCGTTGCCGGGTGCCTGCATCGTGTTCTTCTTCGGTCCCCGCGCCAACGCTGCGCACATGGTCTTCTGCACGGCCACGATCCTGACCACAGCGACGTGGCTGGCGCTGTCCGATCGTCCCGATGCGGTGGCGGTAGCGATCGCCAAGGCGATCATCGCGCTGACGGTGACCGTCGCGATCTCACCGCCCATCCACTTCGGCTTCTGGCTGATACGCAGTAACTCGATCGAATCGCTCACCGATCCCCTCACCGAGTTGGCCAACCGGCGCGGGTTGGCCAACTATCTGGACAGCAAGCTCGGCACACTGACCTCATCGTCAAAACCGTTGAGCGTCTTCGTCATTGACCTGGACGGTTTCAAGAACATCAACGACATCTACGGTCACAAGATCGGCGACACCGTGATCGCCCGAACCGCCGAGCAGATACGCGCCGCGGTTGGCCCGACGGCATTCGTCGCCCGCGTCGGCGGGGAGGAGTTCGTGGTCCTCGACCTGTTGACACTGCAGGCCGCGGCGACGATCGCTGAGAGCATTCGAGCCGCCATCGAGGCGCCCGACACACCGAAAGCCACCGCCAGTGTCGGGGTGGCCGTCGGACCGATCGCCAACCTCGGGCATTTCGACGCGATTCACGCCTGCGCCGACGAGACCATGTATGCGGCAAAACGCAATGGCGGCAACCGGATCGCGCTGAGCGGGGCGGTCGACGCCGCGGAAGCCGACGAGTTGCCGGACGAAATTTCCTTCCGCCCTCTGGAACTCGAGGACCCCGGGCGCGACGCGGAGTCGCTGGGCCGTTGACGCCGACTGCCCTAGGCTGAGTACCGATGGACGTTGCCTCACTCAGAGTGCCGTTGGATGCGGCGGTGCTGCGCGACGGGTTGGTCGGGCCGGGACTGCCGTGGCGCCGACTCGACGTGGTCGCCGAAACCGGTTCCACCAACGCCGATTTGATCGCCCGGGCAGCAGGCGGAACCGACATCGACGGGTCGGTGTTGCTGGCCGAGTATCAGAACGCCGGCCGGGGGCGCCACGGTAGACAGTGGTCGGCGCCGCCGCGGGCCCAGGTCGCGTTGTCGGTGGGGGTCGGCGGCAAGTCGGTGCCCCGGTCGAGTTGGGGCTGGTTGCCGCTGGCAGCCGGCGTCGCGGTGGCCGACGCGCTGACCGCGGTCGGAGGCGTCGAGGTCGGCTTGAAGTGGCCGAACGATGTGTTGGCGAACGGCGGCAAGCTCGCCGGCATCCTCGCTGAGGTCGCGGTGCCGGCAGCGGCGATCGTGCTCGGCCTCGGGCTCAACGTGACGCTGGCCGCTGACGAAGCGCCCGACCCGGTCGCGACGTCGCTGCTGATGCAGGGCTCGTCGGCAACAGATCGAAACGCGTTGGCGCGACGGATACTTCGCGAGCTGGCGCTGCGCATCGACGCCTGGCGCACGGCAGGGGGAGCCGACGGGGCGCTGGTTGCCGACTATCAGCATTACAGCGTGACGCTCAATGCTCGGGTGAAGGCGGTCTTGCCCGGTGGTCGCGAGGTCGTCGGCGTCGCCCGCGACATCGACGAGACGGGCCGGTTGTGCGTCGACACCGGCGGTGAGACGGTGGCGATCTCTGCTGGAGACGTCACGCACCTGCGTCCCAGCGTCTAAAGTGCCAGCGTGGGTTACCCAGACAACGTGCTGGCCGGCGACGAGCAGGTGGTCCTGCATCGCCATCCGCATTGGAAACGACTCTTCTGGCCGGTCACTGTTCTGATCCAGGGCAGCGCGGCGGCCTCCTTCGGCTGCGCGGTTGTCAACAACACCACCTGGGATCCGACCGCCAAGCGGGTCGTTTTCTGGGTCATCGGGGCGATCTGGCTGGTGCTCATCGGCTGGCTGACGCTGTGGCCGTTCTTGAATTGGCTCACCACGCATTTCGTCATCACCGACCGGCGGGTGATGTTTCGGCACGGGGTGCTGAGTCGCAGCGGCATCGATATCCCGCTGGCCCGGATCAACAGCGTCGAATTCCGGCACCGGCTGATCGATCGGATACTTCGCACCGGCACCCTGATCGTCGAGTCCGCGTCACAAGATCCGTTGGAGTTCTACGACATTCCGCGCGTGGAACAGGTCCACGCGCTGCTGTATCACGAGGTCTTCGACACCCTCGGATCCGAGGAATCGCCGAGCTGATCGGCCCGGTTGCGCCGAGCCCGCCAGGCGCCCAGCAGCGTGACCGTGCCGCTCTCTTCGACGTCCTCGAAGACTTCGGCGATCCCGCCCGCGGTCAGTGTCGACTCCAGCGCCTTGTCGCCACCTCGGGCGGATGCGTCCGGGAACACCCAGCGCCGGAATGCCCAGAAGCGGAACGCCATCTGCAGCAGGTTGCCGATGATGTAGGCCGAGATGAAGTCGGCGATGTTCTCCATCGTCAACGACACCATCGGCACCCGCAGCTGCAGCATGTAGCTGGAGACCCACAGCGGCGCCATGCTCAGCAGCACGCCGACACCGCTGAACGCGAAGAACAGCAACGCCTCGTGGTGACGTTCCCGTCCGCCGCGATCCCGGAAGCTCCACTCCCTGTTCAGGATGTAGGACGCGATCACCGCGACGATGCCGGAGATGACTTTCGCGGTCACCGGCTTGGGCTCCAGGATGGTCAGCTTGAGCGTGTAGAAGATCGCCGAGTCGATGACGAACGTGGTCGCGCCGACGATCGCGAACTTGATCAGCTCGTGATGGCGCTCGGCGAAGGGGCGCAGCGGCCCCGGCAGTCGGGCGATCGTGGCATCGGCGAAGGACACAATGTCGCAGTCTACGTATTGCTTGTTAAGGGTGCTCTGTGATGGTGTCAGCGCCGGTAAACCGGCCGTTCAGCGGCCATGAAAC
>JBAWAV010000282.1:0-11552 GCA_049589475.1 Mycobacterium sp. | reverse complement strand
TGGCCAGATCGGTGCCCGCTTCGGGTTCGGAGTACCCGACCGCGCAGATCAGCTCGCCGCGAGCGATCGGCGGAAGGAACTCGAGCTTGTTCTGTTCGGTGCCGTGCCGCATGATCATCGGCGCGACGGACGTCACCGTGAGGTCCGGACCTGGAACACCCCAATACTCGAACTCGCGCATCAGCAGATGCTGATAGACGGCGCCAAGTCCCAGACCGCCGTACTCCGACGGCCAGTTCAGCCCGAACCAGCCCCGCTCGCCGATCCTGCGCCGGAATGCCGCGACTTCCCGGTCGGGCAATTCCTGGCCATGCTCGGCCAGTTCGGATCGCAGTGCCGGCGTGACGTTCTCCGTGAGGAACGCACGTACCTCGGCCAGCCAGGCGGTCTGCGCGGCGTCCAGTTCGAAATCCACTATCCATTTATTAGCGCGTCCTGCCTGACTGCGCGCGGGATTGAAGAAAAGGAACCTAAGGTACTACGACAGCCCGAACATCGAGCGGGAAGGCACGTCATGCAATTCTGGTCTGGCACACCGTTTATGGAGACGACCGACGCGCTGGCGGTTGCCCGGATGCTCGACGAGGCCGGATACGACGGCGTCATCTGCGCCGATCATCTGATTTACCCGCGCAACCTGGCGTCACCGTACCCGTCACCGGCCGGAACGCCGCCGTGGCCGCCCGAGACGGCCTGGCCGGATTCGTGGATCATGATCGGCGCGATGTCGTCGATCACCCGGCGGTTGCGGTTCTCCAACGCCATCTACGTCGCCCCTTCCCGTCCGCTGGTGGCAGTCGCGAAACAGGTGGCGACCGCGTCGGTGATCTCCTGCGGTCGGGTGTCGCTGGCTGTCGGAGCCGGCTGGATGCGCGAGGAATTCGACCTGCTGGGAGAGGATTTCAGCACTCGCGGACAGCGGCTCGACGAGATGATCCCGGCGTTGCGTGCGCTGTGGCAGGGCGGCTGGGTGTCCTGGAGCGGACGTCATTACCAGGTCCCCGAGTTGATGCTCGAGCCTCACCCGCCCGCGCCGGTGCCGATTCTGTGCGGCGGCGAATCGGAGGCGGCGTTGCGTCGCGCCGCGCGACTGTGCGACGGGTGGGTCGGCGCCGCCTACGCCTGGGACGACGCGGTCCGATACGTGCAGAAGCTGTCGGTGTTGCGGCGCGAGTACGGCCGGGACGGTGAGCCGTTCGAGATCATGCTGGCGTTGCTCGAGATGCCGTCGGCTGATCTGTACCGACGCGCCGAAGACCTCGGCATCACCGCGGTGATGTGCGCGCCGTGGATGGCAGAGGGTGTCGAACCGGGCGATCAGGATCGCTGCCGCGCCGCCATCGAGCGGTTCGCCGAGACCGTGATCGCGAAGTGTCGATAGCGGCTTAGAAGCCGCTCAAGGTTAAAACTTGTGCGGGACGTCGTTCACGAGTCCGCCGTCCATGACGAACTCGGCTCCGGTCGCGTACGACGACTCGTCGCTGGCCAGGAACAGCACGAAGGTGGCGACCTCTTCGGAGACGCCGGGGCGGCCGAGCGGAACGGTGACCATGTCGTCGGGAAAGTGTTTGGTCATCGGGGTCCGGATGAATCCCGGGTGGATGGAGTTGACCCGGATGTTCTGCGACGCCAGTTCGAGCGCGGCGGATTTGGTCAGCCCGCGTACCGCCCACTTGGAGGCGACATACGGGTGCACCATGACTGCACCGCGGAGGCCCTCGATCGACGAGACGTTGATGATGGAGCCGCCGCCCGCCGCCTTCATCGGCTCGACGACGGCTTGGATGCCGTGAAACGTGCCGTTCAGGTTGACGTCGATCACCTTGTTCCACTTGTCCACATTGAACTGGCCCAGTTGGCCGAGCGCGACGATGCCGGCGTTGTTGACCAACACGTTGAGCTTGCCGAAGTCGTCGACCGCGGTGGACACCGCTGCGGCCCACTCGTCGGGCTGGGTGACATCGAGATGTACGTAACGCCCCGCGTCGCCGAGTTCGTCGGCAAGCTTCTTACCGTCATCATCGAGAATGTCGCCGACCACGACTTTGGCTCCCTCGGCGACCAGGGCGCGGGCGTGCGCAGCCCCCATCCCCCGAGCGCCGCCGCTGATCAGTGCAACTTTTCCGTCCACGCGTCCCATAACGCGCCACGCTACCGCAGGTCGGTGCGGAATTAGAACTTGTTCCACTGCCGCACTGACCACCTTGGAATTGGGAAACAATCGAGCGATGAGCATCGCGACCTCGTTACTCACCGCGTGCAGCGGGTTCCTGTCCGCTGTGTTGTGGATGGATCTCATGTTCGATGCGCAGGTCCTCACCGATCGGCGTCCCGGCGACGACCTGCCCGAATCTGTGCTGGGCTCCATCGCGGGCTATTACCGGCGCGCGGTCACCGGATCCCGGCCCATGAGCCGGCTCATCCCTGTCGTGATGGCGGTGCTGGTCGGCGCTGTGGCGTTCCGGGCGGTTCGTGGCCATGACCCGGGCTGGTTGGTGGCAGCGTCGGCTCTGCTCGCGGGTACGCCGATAGCGCTGGCCTTGACTCACACGGTCCCGAACGCTGTCCGACTCGGCAACCGTGCGGGCAGCGCGACCGACCAAACCGCGCTGGCGCAGGCCATCTGGCGTGATCATCTGGTGTGTGCGGCCTGCATGCTGGCTTTCCTGGTGCTGTGGGTGGTTCACAACGAGGCGGGTTGAGCAGGCCGGGGGTCACAACACGAGAATTCCGTACTAAACTAGAACACGTTCCAATTACGTCGCCCGCAAGCAGACCAGTAAGGAATCTTCCGCATGCACACTCCTATCTGCGACGAACTCGGCATCGAATTTCCGATCTTCGCGTTCACGCACTGCCGCGATGTCGTCGTCGCGGTGAGCAAGGCCGGTGGCTTCGGCGTGCTGGGTGCGGTCGGTTTCACCCCCGAGCAGCTCGAGATCGAGCTGAAGTGGATCGACGAGAACATCGGCGACCACCCCTACGGCGTCGACATCGTGATCCCCAACAAGTACGAGGGCATGGACTCCAACCAGTCCGCCGAGGATCTGGCCGAGACGCTGCGCAAGATGGTGCCCCAAGACCACCTGGACTTCGGTAAGAAGATCCTTGCCGATCACGGCGTGCCGATCGACGAGAGCGACGGCGACACCCTGCAGTTGCTGGGCTGGACCGAGGCGACGGCGACACCCCAGGTCGAGGTGGCGCTCACGCACCCGAAGGTGAAGATGATCGCCAACGCGCTCGGCACACCACCGGTCGAGATGATCAAGCACATCCACGACGCGGGCCTTAAGGTCGCTGCGCTGTGCGGCTCCCCCTCGCAGGCGCGTAAGCACGCCGACGCGGGCGTCGACATCATCATCGCCCAGGGCGGCGAGGCAGGTGGGCACTGCGGCGAGGTGGGCTCAATTGTGTTGTGGCCGCAGGTCGTCAAGGAGGTCGCGCCGGTTCCCGTTCTCGGGGCAGGTGGTATCGGCAGCGGTCAGCAGATCGCCGCGGCCCTGGCGTTGGGCTGCCAGGGCGCGTGGTCCGGCTCGCAGTGGTTGATGGTCGAGGAATCCTCGAACACCCCGGTGCAGCAGGCCGCCTACGTCAAGGCCGGCAGTCGCGACACCGTGCGCAGCCGTTCGTTCACCGGCAAGCCGGCCCGGATGCTGCGCAACGACTGGACCGAGGCATGGGAGGCACCGGACAACCCGAAGCCGCTCGGTATGCCGTTGCAGTACATGGTTTCCGGCATGGCGGTGCGGGCGACCAACCGCTACCCCAACGAATCCGTCGACGTCGCGTTCAACCCGGTCGGTCAGGTCGTCGGACAGTTCGCCAAGGTGGAGAAGACGTCGACGGTCATCGAGCGCTGGGTGCAGGAATACCTGGAAGCGACGAACCGGCTCGACGAGCTCAACGCCGCAGCCGCGGTCTGATCAGTCCTCGCCGAGGTCTTTGTCGCTGAAGACTTCCTTGGTGCGCTCGACGGCGTAGGTGGCGATGTCGATCGAGTTGTGCACGATGTCGCCCGTGCCGCCGGCGATGTCACCTTTGATGATGTGACCGGCGTTCTCGACGATGTCCGATGACCGCTCGACGGCGTTCTGCACGATGTCGCGGGCGGCGTCGATGGCGTCTTTCGGCTTGAAGGCCATGACTATCTCCTGAGTCTTTAGGGGAAGTGCGTGATACTCGTGTCGGACGGGAAGCCGCCGCCCTGGCCGTTCGGGGCTCCGCCACCGGTCAGTTGACCGATCTGCCAGCCGTGCTCGGTGCAGAGCATCGGCTGCCCGTCGGGCGACTGGGCCGACGATCCACGCGGGTTGTCGCACTTGGCGCCGACTTGCTGAACCCCGTGCAGCGGGTAGGTGATCACCCAGTACCCCGTCTGCGCCGCTGGGAACTGGTTGATGATGAAGTGGCACGCCTCGGCCTGGCCACCCGGGCCGCGCCCGAAGATGAACCGCTCGTAGTTGTCGCAGGGTGCGCCGAGCGACGCGTCGTAGTTCATCCCCGGCACATCGCCGTCGTAATTCCCGGCGTCGGCAACGGCAGCCGGAGCCAGGCCGACGGCTGAACCCGTGATCGCAGTGGCGACGAGCAGTTCGCGAATCATGACCCACCTTCGATATCGCTTTACCAGGCTATTCAGCGAGCCCAGCGACCTGCAGGCAAGCATAGCCAGTGCCGTCGGCGTCACAAGGGCGTTTCGTGCGCCGATGCGCAACCGGCGACGAGAACACGTTCCAATGCCGCACCGGCAATCCGGCGAGAACCCGTTCCATCTCGGGTGTCTCGGTGCTTTACTGAGCCAGAACACGTCACAGCCAAGTCGTTTTCATAGGAGTGCCACTGATGCCGACTCCGAATCTTCCGCCCGGATTCGATTTCACCGATCCCGACATTCACGCCGAGCGCCTGCCGGTCGAAGAATTGGCCGAGCTGCGGCGCACGGCGCCGATCTGGTGGAACGAGCAGCCACTGGGAGTGGGCGGGTTCGACGACGGTGGTTTCTGGGTGGTGTCCAAACACAAGGATGTCAAGGAGGTTTCGCGACGCAGCGACGTCTTCTCCAGCCTGCAGAAGACGGCACTGCCGCGGTACAAAGACGGCACGGTGGGCGAGCAGATCGACCGCGGCAAGTTCGTTCTGCTGAACATGGATGCCCCGCAACACACCCATCTCCGCAAGATCATCTCCCGAGGCTTCACGCCCCGGGCGGTCGAGCAACTCCGTGACGATCTCCGAGAGCGCGCCCGGCGCATCGTGGAAACCGCGGTCGCCCAAGGGTCGGGCGACTTCGTCGAACAGGTGTCGTGCGAGCTTCCCCTGCAGGCCATCGCCGGGTTACTCGGTGTGCCGCAAGAGGACCGGATGAAGTTGTTCCACTGGTCCAACCAGATGGTCGGCGACCAAGACCCCGAATTCGAGAGCAACGACTCCATCGGCGCGTCGGTCGAACTGATCATGTACGCGATGCAGATGGCCACCGACCGCGCCGCGAACCCCGGCCCTGACATCGTCACCAAGTTGATCGAAGCCGACGTCGACGGCCACAAACTGTCCGACGACGAGTTCGGCTTCTTCGTCATCCTGCTTGCGGTCGCCGGCAATGAGACCACCCGCAACTCCATCACCCAGGGCATGATGGCCTTCACCGAGTTCCCCGACCAGTGGGAGCTCTACAAGAAGGAACGTCCCGTCACCGCGGCCGACGAGATCGTTCGATGGGCCACCCCCGTGACGTCGTTCCAGCGCACCGCCCTGGTGGACTACGAGCTGTCCGGCGTGCAGATCAAAAAGGGTCAGCGCGTCGTGATGGTCTACCGGTCAGCCAATTTCGACGAAGAAGTGTTCGACGATCCCTTCAGCTTCAACATCCTGCGCGACCCCAATCCGCACGTGGGATTCGGCGGCACCGGCGCGCACTACTGCATCGGCGCCAACCTGGCGCGGATGACGATCGACCTCATGTTCAACGCCATCGCCGACGCCATGCCCGACGTGGAATCGATCGGCCAACCCGAGCGTCTTCGTTCCGGTTGGCTCAACGGCATCAAGCACTGGCAGGTCGACTACCACAGTGATGCCGCGGCGAAATGCCCTGCCGCGCATTAGGCTACGGCTATGCCGTCACATAAAGCAGTCCAGGTGAAGTCCGCGGGTGCGCCACTGGAGCTCGCTGATGCCGAGACGACGCCGCCGTCGCGCGGAGAAGTGCGCATCAGCGTCGGCGCGTGCGGGATATGCGGTACCGATGCCCACTTTGTCGCCGGTGACTTCCCCGGCTTGTCCTGGCCACTGACCCTGGGTCACGAAATTGCGGGCAAGATCGCCGAGATCGGCGACGGTGTCGAAGATTTCGAGGTCGGCGATCGTGTCGCCGTCGGCTGGTTCGGTGGCAGTTGCAATCACTGCGCGCAGTGCCGTAAGGGACAGTTCATCCACTGTGTCAACGGCAAAGTGCCGAGCTGGCACTACCCCGGCGGCTATGCCGAATCGGTGACTGCGCCGGCCACCGCCCTGGCCCGGATCCCCGCGGAGCTCTCCGACGCAGAAGCCGCCCCGATGGGCTGCGCCGGTGTGACGACCTACAACGCGCTGCGCCACACCAAGGCATTGCCCGGTGACCGGGTGGCGATCCTCGGTGTCGGCGGCCTCGGCCATCTCGGGCTGCAGTTCTCCCGGGCAATGGGTTTCGAGACCATCGCGATCAATCGCGGCACGGCAAAGAAAGACGACGCGCTCAAGCTGGGAGCGCATCACTACATCGACGCCACCGACGGCGATGTCGCAGAATCGCTGAACGACCTCGGCGGGGCCGCTGTGGTGCTGGGCACCGCGGGCGCCTCGAAGGCCATGGCCGCGACCGTCGGTGGCCTGCTGCCCCGCGGTGAACTCATCACCATCGGTGTGACGCCCGAGCCGCTGCCGATCAGCCCGCTCCAGCTGATCACGCCGGGGCTCAGTATCGTCGGCCATCCGTCCGGGACAGCCAGCGAGATCGAAGACACCATGCATTTCGCCGTCCAGTTCGGGGTGCGGGCCTGGATAGAAGAGCTGCCGCTGGCGCAGGCCGCGGACGGGTATGCCGCGCTGGAGCAGGGCCGGGCGCACTACCGCACCGTGCTGACCATGTGACCAGCGACGACGACCGACGGTGGAGCCTTGAAGGCTCCGACGGCGAGCTGCTGATTCACACCGGCGTTGCCGGTCCCGCCGCGGCGATGGGACATCGGCTGACCATCGCGATGCGGCGCTGGCGGGCGACGACGCAATGGGACGGTGGCGAGCCGGTGGACGCGCGATTAACCGTCGACGTCGGATCGCTGGACGTCGTCCGCGGCGAGGGCGGCGTCACCCCGCTATCGGGCCCGGAGAAGGTATTGGTCCGCCGCAACGCGTTGGGTTCGCTGGACGCCCGAAAATACACCCGAATTCTCTTCGTTACCAACGCTATTGAAAAGACGGACGACGGCTACCGGCTCAGTGGCGCCCTGACGATCCACGGCAAGACCCGGCCGCAGGTCGTCGACCTCAGCATCGCCGATCAGGGCGACAGCTGGCGGCTGTCCAGCGAAACCCTGATCAGGCAATCCGATTTCGGTGTGAAGCCCTATTCGCAAATGCTGGGCGCACTGAAGGTGGCCGACGATGTCACGGTGTCGTTCGCCGCGACGCACGCCAAAGACCCGGACAGCGGGAAATGACGATGCGGATCGGAGTGGTGTTCCCGCAGACCGAAATCGGCGCGTCCGGTGTCGGCGCGGTTCGCGACTACGCCGAACACGTCGAGGGTCTCGGGTACGCGCACCTGCTTGCCTATGACCACGTCGTCGGCGCCGACCGGGCCATACACGCCGGCTGGAACGGACCCTACGATCTGCACAACACCTTCCACGAGCCGCTGGTGATGTTCGGCTACCTCGCCGCGGTCACCACCGCGCTGGAGCTGGTCACCGGCGTCGTGATCTTGCCGCAGCGACAAACCGTCCTGGTCGCCAAGCAGGCGGCCGAAGTCGACCTGCTCAGCGGCGGACGGCTGCGCCTCGGCGTCGGCCTGGGCTGGAACACCGTCGAGTACGAGGCACTGGGAGAAGATTTTTCGACCCGCGGCAGGCGCTGCGACGAGCAAGTCGAGTTGATGCGCAAGCTGTGGACCGAGGGCAGCGTCAGCTATCGGGGTAGCTATCACCGGGTGACCGGGGCCGGCCTGGCGCCGCTGCCGATTCAGCAACCGATTCCGGTGTGGTTCGGCGCATCCTCTCCGCGCGCCTTCCGGCGTGCCGGTCGCCTCGGCGACGGCTGGTTTCCGATGGTGGGCCCGGGCCGCAAACTCGAGGAGGCGCGCCTGCAGGTGGAGCGGGCTGCGACGGACGCCGGACGTGACCCCGCCCAGTTGGGTATGCAAGGTCAGGTTTCGTGGAACGGCAACCCTGACGATCTGGCTGAGGGTATCCGGTCGTGGGCGCAGGCAGGCGCGTCGCACGTGTCGGTCAACACCATGGACGCCGGGCTGGTCACCGTCGAGCAGCATCTGGACGCCTTGACCGGCGCTGCTGAAATAGCCAGGGAATTCGCGACTTAACGCGTGTGGTTAGGGCTGCCCGGGCGGCGGCGGCTGTGCTGGTGGCTGCTGGTCTGGATCTTGTCCGTGTAGGCGTTGCAGCAGCTTGGTCAGCAGCGGGTGTGGGTTCGGATCCGGCGGCGGGGGCACCGGCGGTGGCGGCGCGGGCGGCGGAACCGGCGCAGCGGCAGGGACATCGGCCACCGGCTGGGGAGCGGCGGCGGGCTGCGGCGCAACGACGCGGGCTTGGGCCGGCTCTTCTTTCACAGCCGGCTGCGGCGCGAGCCGCGCGGGCGGAGGCGGGACCGCTGACGGTGGCGAAGCCGGAATCACGGCGACCGGTGCCGACGCCGCCCGATGCACTACCGGTTGGATGCCGGATCGGTGGGGCACCAGATGCGGGCCCACCGCCAGCGACAGCGACGCCACAAATGTCACCGCGCCTGCCGCCAGCATCGTCAATGCCCCGGCATATGAGTTCTGCGAAGAGACATTCGGGTCCCGTCGCCAGCTGTCGACGGTCTCGGCTATCGCGTCGTCACTGAATTCTGTGCTCTGCGCGGATGCCAGCGCCGCGCCTCGCGCGAGCGCCAACTCCGCGCCGGGCTGGGTGATGACCGGGACCGGCACGATCTTCGTCAGTCGCAGGGACAGAACGTCGAGATCGTCATCGGGGCCGACGATCACGATGCCGCCGGGCTGCCAGGAACTGCGGTCGAACAGGGCGGTCAACCAGTGCACCAGCGCACCGGGCCCGCCGGTCAGTTGCTTGATCGCCGTCTGCGCCTCGCCGTCGCACGCATCCACCATCACGACGATCGTCGACTCGCCGTCCAGCACGCAGACCGCAGCCTTGTCGTAGCCGAGCATCGGCGCAATCGCACGGGCCAACATGTCGCAGGCGTCGTGCAGCCGCACCGGAACGATGTTGTCGAAGCCGGCGTCGGTCAGCGTTTCCAGCATCAGCGCCGACTCCGCGGCGGCCTCGTCGCTCCAGGTCACGCCGACGACATGCAGGCGCTGGTCGTGCCTTGCCGCGGCGGCCTGTGCATCCAGCACGGCCGCGCTGGCCTGTTCGGAGGTATAAACCGCCTGCAATCCGGTGGCGGTACGCACCTCGAAGTCGTCGTGGTCGAGGATCGTGCCGTCGGCGTCGCGGCCTTCTACCAGGACCCAGCCGACTGACGTCGACGTCAGCGACAGTCCAAGTACCGTGTCCAAATCTGCACCTCAATCGCGGCCCAATTCCCGTGCGCCGCAGGCAGCAACCAAACCGTCGATGCGGTGGTTCGTGAGCGGCGGAAGGACCGGGACGGCGTGGTCTCATCGGTCTACCTCGGGTCACCCTACGCGGTCACGACGGCGAAAAGCGACCTGGGATCGACGTCATTACGCATTTGCGTAATGACCTGCGGCGTTGCCGTCGCGGCGCGCGTGACCGGGCCCGGCGTTCGTCGCGAGAGGTTGCCACGCCCGGCCGGTTGGCGCGCATAACACCGGCTCCGCGCAGGTGGCGACGCCGTGAGTCGCACTGCGCCACCTTTGCGTTTACGTCGACATCTGGTCGACCGCACGGTAGGTTTTGCGATAGTGCGTGACGCCGTCGACAAGGGGCCTGGTTATGGCAAACGTGAGCGACAAAGTGCGAGGCTGGATTCGGCGACTGGGGGTCGCCGCGATATCCGCCGCCGCGCTGCCCGGCCTGATCGGCCTCGTCGGTGGCGGGGCCACCGCGGGGGCGTTCTCCAGGCCCGGTCTACCCGTCGAGTACCTACAGGTGCCGTCGGCGTCGATGGGTCGCAGCATCAAGGTCCAGTTTCAAAGCGGCGGGAATGGCTCCCCCGCCGTGTACCTGCTGGACGGCCTGCGAGCCCAGGACGACTACAACGGCTGGGACATCAACACCCCCGCCTTCGAGTGGTACTACCAGTCGGGGCTGTCGATCGTCATGCCGGTCGGCGGGCAGTCCAGCTTCTACACCAACTGGTACAAACCGGCCTGCGGCAAATCCGGCTGCTTGACATACAACTGGGAAACCTTCCTGACCAGCGAGCTGCCCGGCTATCTGTCGTCGCAGAAGAGTGTCAAGGCGAACGGCAGTGCGTCGGTCGGTATCTCGATGGCCGGTTCGTCTGCAATGAACCTGGCGATCTACCACCCGGGGCAATTCATCTACGCCGGATCGCTGTCGGGCTACCTCAGCCCGTCCACCGGGCAGGGCGCGATAGGCCTGGCGATGGGTGATGCCGGCGGCTACAAGAAGGAAGACATGTGGGGGCCCGACAGCGACCCGGCGTGGCAACGCAACGACCCCACGGTCAACGTCGGCCAACTCGTCGCCAACAACACCCGGCTCTGGGTTTACTGCGGGAACGGAACTCCGAATGAACTGGGCGGCGCCAACTTGCCGGCCACGTTCCTCGAGAGCAATTTCATGATCGGCGGCAACAAGAAGTTCCAGGACGCCTACAACGCCGCGGGTGGCCACAACGCAGTGTTCAACTTCCCGGCCTACGGCACCCACAGTTGGGAGTACTGGGGAGCACAGCTCAACGCCATGAAGCCCGATCTGCAGGGCGCGCTGGGCGCGCACGCCGGCTGAACCTCCGAAGCAAAACCGGGCTTGACGGAATCCGTCAAGCCCGGTTTTCTGTTGCTGCCCTGGCTAATGCAGTCGGTCAGTGACATCGACCCACTCCGCCCCGCGGTGACTGTTCATGTCATGACACTGGCCGTAGATGCGGCCGACGCCGTGCGTCGTCGAGTCGCGATCCGGATACAGGATCGCGTTGACGCCGTCCTTCGAAAGATTTCTGCCGAACATGTGCTGGTTGGGCGGTAAACCCTCACGCCAGCCGTGCGCCACCATCGCCGCCGCGATGGTCCGGAAATACTGGTCCGCGCTGATGTCGGGCGGCAGCTGAAAGTCCAGGTACACCGCTCCCTGATAGGGCGGGTTGTCGTGGTCCTTGCACGACAACAAGAGGTAGCTGGC
>JBAWAV010000281.1:0-2213 GCA_049589475.1 Mycobacterium sp. | reverse complement strand
CTGCGTCGATGCGTCCGACGTCGCCGGTCGCCAGCCAACCGTCCGGCGTGATCGTGGCCTTGGTCGCGTCGGGCAGGTTCCAGTAGCCCTTCATCACGTTGTGTCCGCGGATCTGGATCTCGCCGGTATGGCCCTGCGGTACCTCGGCGCCACTCAAGTCGACGACCCGCATCTGCACGCCTTCGATCGGAGTACCGATCGAACCCACCTTGCGCTCCCGGTGCGGATGGTTGAATGCGGCGGCCGGTGAGCTCTCCGAGAGCCCATAGCCCTCCAGAACGGTGCAGCCGAAAGCCTTCTCGAAGTCGGTGAGAACCTGCACCGGCATCGCCGCACCACCCGAGACGCAGACCCGCAATGTGCGCGTCGCCTCGGCCGCGGCCTCGTCGGCCGCGCCGAGCAGCGCCGAATACATGGTCGGTACACCTTCGAACACCGTGACGGCGTCACGCTCGATCACTTCGATCGCCTTGCGCGGGTCGAATCGAGGGATCAGCGTCAGCGTCGCACCCGACAGCACCGCCCCGTTGAGGCCACAGGTGAGCCCGAACACGTGAAAGAGCGGCAGGCAGCCCATCACCACGTCGTCCGGCCCGGTTTCGACCAGGGTGCGGACGCTGACGTCGGCATTGCGGCCCAGGTTGCCGTGGGTGAGCATGGCGCCCTTGGGTTTTCCGGTGGTTCCGGAGGTGTGCAGGATGACCGCGACGTCGTCGGCGCCGCGTTCCACTGGTGACTCTTGCGCTGGCAGGTCGGCGATCAGCTCCATCAGGCCGGCGTCGTCGACAATCCAGCACTGCGAGCCCGTTTCGTCGGCGCCGGCACTGGCCTCGTCGGCGAATCCGGGTGTCCCGAACAACGCCTTGGCGCCGCTGTTGGATAGGTAGTAGGCCACCTCCCGCGCCTTGAGCAACGGATTCATCGGGACCGCGACGGCGCCGCGGTAGATGATCCCGTAGAACGCGATGGCGAACGCGGGCGTATTGGGCAGCATCACGCCGACCCGGTCCCCGGGTTCGATTCCGGCTTGCTCGAGGAGCGTCGCCGCCCGGGCGGCCGCTGCGTCGAACTCAGCGAAGGTGAATTGCAGATCGTCGCAACGCAGCGCAATGCGATTGGGGTAGCGCTCTGCGGATGCGAAGAGATTGGTGCTCAGGCTGGTCATGGTGTACCTCTGCGGATCTAATCGGCTGCCCGGTTTAGGGCTTGTTCCGAGGATTCCAATCGTCCGCTCGACGAACTCGCACCACAATGTCGGCGGAAACAACAACCTGGCCGCTCAGGTGTGACGCCGCACAGCTGGTCGCCCGGCTGTCGGTCATTATGCAGGCCCACACTCAAGCGCCCGCATTCCTGTGCGCTGATACATCGACCGCCGACAGCGCGGGTGCCACGCTGCGCGCGTAAAAGACCGACGCAACCTAGGTGTGATGTCCAGGAAGGTGGGACTGCACCGAGTCGTGCCGCGCATGCTGGTGGGTGCGACCGAGCGAGACCTGTCGGTATCACTGTTTGATGTGAAGCTGCCCACCCCTCTGTTTATGCCGGCGGTCGGAGTCGTCGGCGTCTGCTCTCAGGACTTGCACGGAGACATCCAGGCGGCTCAAGCCTCCGCACAGACTGGAGTGCCCATGGTGGCATCAACGTTGACGCAAGATCGGATGGAAGATGTCGTCCCGCATGCGGGTAGCACGCCGAACATCTTTCAGCTCTACACACCGACCGATAGGGATCTTGCCGCCAGCTTCTTGCACCGTGCCGAACAGTCCGGTTACAAGGCGGTCGCGATTACCTTGGACACGTGGATCACTGGATGGCGGCCACACGATCTGAACACCGCCAACTTCCCGCAACTGCGCGGCTATTGCCTGCAGAACTACTTCACCGATGAGGTCTTCCGGGCGCGGCTCGCCAAACCGCCGGAAGAGGATCCGGGCGCGGCAGCCCTCGAATGGGCGAAAGTGTTTGGCAATCCACTGCGGTGGGAGGATCTGAGCTGGCTTCGTCCTTTGACGAAGCTGCCTATGCTACTCAAGGGCATTCAACACCCCGACGATGTCCGCAAAGCGCGCGACTACGGCATCGACGGCATCTACTGCTCTAACCATGGTGGCCGACAGGCCAACGGTGGGCTTCCTTCGCTCCACGCTCTGCCTGCTGTGGTCGAAGCGGCCGACGGGATGCCGGTGCTCTTCGATTCCGGCGTGCGCAGT
>JBAWAV010000280.1:0-17341 GCA_049589475.1 Mycobacterium sp. | reverse complement strand
CGGCGATGTTCTGGCTCGACGCCCACATCTTGCGGGCCTCGTCCTCCACCGTCTGCGCGTGCACGTCGAAACGGCCCGCCATCGACCGCATCTCGTGCGGGTCAGTCATAAAACGTGTAGGCATATCTCTCTCCTTATTTTGGGCGTGGCATCAAATGTCTTGTACGACAGGGGTTTTACCCGCCGGCAGGCGAGCGGGGCATGACCTTGGCGGCGACCCGGGAGCCCATGGCGCTCATCCCGCGTCCGGCCAGCGCACCCATCAACCCCTGTGAGAACGGGCTGCTGGGCAAGCCGTGCATCATGCTCGGCGGCGCAACGCTGGTCGCCGGCAGAGCCGGCATCGCACGTTCGATTCCGGGCGCGCCAGTGTGCCACCCCTGCGGTACCGACAGACCGCCCGCGTGCATCGCGCCGGCCATCTGCGCCTGGATGCCGGCCTGAATGCCGGATCCCCACTTCGACAGCTGGCCGCTCACCCCACTCATCAACTGAGCGCCCTTGCCGTCGACCATCTTGCCGACGTTGTCGAGCAGCGTGCCTTTCATGCCGGCCAGCGTGTCCACGCTGGCGCCCGCGCCGGCGCTGCTGCCCGAGCTCATGAACATACGAGCGGGGGTGCTGCCCAGCATGCCCATGTAGTACGTCGCCTGAACCGGAAGCAGTGCTGCCGTTGGGTTGCCGGCGATCGTCGTGATTGCCGCCGGGAACCAGGTATCGAAGCCAGCCAAGTTAACGAGCTGGGTCCCGCCGCTGTCGCCGAACAAGTTGGCAATGCCTTGGAGCAGCGAGGCCAGCAACAGGTCGGAACCGCTGGTCGAACCCGAGGCCGCCGGAGCCGCTGCTGCCGCCGCAGACTGGGCACCGCTGGTCACCATCGGTGCGGCCGTCTGGGCCGGCAGCGCGCCGCTGGCCGCCGACGAATTCATGTGGTAGGTGTCCATGCCCAGCGCGTCCTGGATCCACATGTCCAGGTACTCGGCCTCGTTCTGGGCGATCGCCCCGGTGTTCTGGCCCAGGAAGTTGTTGGCCACCAAGGTGGCCAGCTCGGTCCGGTTGGCCGTGATCAGCGGTGGCGGAACCATCGAGGTGAACGCGGTCTGGTAGGCCGCGGCTGCGGCCTTGGCCTGCGCTCCGGTCTGGGCGGCTTCGGCCGCGGTGCTCTGCATCCATGCGATGTACGGCGCGGCCGCCGACGCCATCCGCGCCGACGACGGGCCCAGCCACGCGCCGGTGGTCAGGTTGGTGATCGCGGTCTGGTACTGGGTGGCCGTCGACTCCAGGTCGCTGGCCAGCCCATCCCACGCGGCCGCCGCCTCCAACAACGGAGAAGAACCCGCGCCGGAATACATCAGCGCGGAGTTGATCTCCGGGGGTATTAGCGAGAAACTCATCGACTCGCTACTCCACTACGGATGCTGCGGCGTTGGCGGCCTCGGTCAGCTCGTAGGCGCCGGCACCGGAGCGCAGGGTGGCCACCAACTGCTCATGCACCGCCGCGGCCTGAGCGGCGATCTGCTGGTAGGTCAGACCGTGCTGACCGAACTGGGCCGCCGTCATCGCGGACACCAGGTCCGAGGCCGCCGGGGACAACCCCGTCGTCGGAGCGGCGGCCGCCGCGTTCCGGGCCGCCAATGCCTCCCCGAGTCCGGACAGGCTCCCCGCGGCCCCCTGCAACACGTCTGGCTGTGTAGTAACGAACATTTCCAACCTCCACTTACGACCACGCCGGCACTGAAGTGAACAGTACTTCAGTTCGGCGTTAGGCGGACCTCCCCGAGAGCGATTGCCATACGCGATGGCGAAGAAATCGTAAGCTTTTTTTGCGCTCAGCGATACTCAAATCGCGAAACGATCTTGCCTGGAAACGGCGTGTCACATCTAAGGATTTTCACAGCATGCAATCGCCGGCGACTGGCCGCGACGGATAGCGCAATCGAACTTCGATCGGCGCGTGGCCCGGCTTTAGAACGCGCCCGCCGTCGACACGTCGCCCCCGTACAGGCCGACGGCGGGACTGTATCGTTGCCGCGTGACCGGGCAACCGCCGAAGCTCTACATCTTTCCGCATGCCGGGGGATCCGCAGAGTATTACGCTCCCTTTGCCAAAGCCTTTGCCAGCGATGTCAAACGCATCGCGTTGCGCTATCCGGGACGCGGGGGAAATCACGACCTCGGGTCGTTCACCAGCATCACCGATCTCGCCGACAAAGTCTGCCAAATGCTCAAGCCGCCGGAGAGTCTCGACGAGAAGGTGGCCTTCTTCGGCCACAGCATGGGCGGTCTGTTGGCCTTCGAGGTCGCGCGCCGTTTCGAAGCGGCCGGCAGTCCGATCGCCGCGCTGTTCGTGTCCGCGGCCGCCGCACCCGGCCGCGTGGGCTACGAGCACATCCCCGAGTCGGACCAGGGCCTGCTCGCCGCGGTCAGTGAGATGACCGGCGTCAATCCTGAATTCTTGGCGAATGAAGAATTTGCCGCCAGTATCCTGCCGACGTTGCGCGGCCTGAAGGCCATCTCGAAATACGACTGCCCGCCCGAAGAGCGATTGTCGTGCCCGATCTCGGCGTTCCTGGGCGACGACGACGAGGTCGCGACCTACGAGAAGGTATCGGGATGGTCGGAACGCACGACAGCGGACTTCAGTATCCGGGTATTTCCCGGTCACCATTTTTATCTCACCGACCACTTAGCCGAGCTTGCTAAAGAGGTCGAGGGCAAGATCTTGTCCTCTCCTTGAGGTTGAGTGACCTAAATGAAACGTCCGCTGTCAAAAGCGCGGGCGCACGAAAAGTTGGCAAAACCGTAATGGTTTTAATACCCAGCAACGTTAGTCAGCCGAAGGGTTGGACTTTATGGCCGAATACTTGGACGGCCCGGCCGCTTCCGATCTGGACGTTATTACCGAGAGATGTGCGGAGGCGCCTGAGCAGGGCTTCTGTCGAAAAGTGAATAACACCACACTGCGCTGCCGGCGCTGCGAAATCCAGCAAACCGCCTCTTGGACGGAGGTTTTGCGGGTGCGGCCGGGTGGCGGGCCGTTCCGGTGGCCGGAGCCGAGATCGCCTGGCCGGGCAGCGACGCCGCGCGGGCAATAATCCGGCCTCTACCTCGGAAAAGTTCACAAATCCGGCTTTACTCAGTTCAATTATGCGATTGAACTGACCGTCCGGTAAGATAGAGGCCGCACGACTGGTGAAGAGATGGATCCAGGCGTGGTCCTCATAGCAAACGTATGGTCCCAGCAATGACGCAGGCGGGAACGGAGCTTCTGTTTGTTGCGCGTATTACATTCTTGGGTTTTCGGTCCGAGATGTGCGGCGCCCCTGTTAATCTCCTGCATCACAAGCGCCCTTGTCATTGGTGTTCGGGGCTCTAGATCTAAAGGGGTGGCCCGATGGCAGTAACTGAAGCCTCTATTGCCGCTGTACTGCGGGATTGGGCTCGGCAGCAACCGGATGCGCCGGCCTACACCTACATCGACTACGAGATCGACCCGGCCGGGTACGAGCAGAAGCTGAGCTGGTCTGAGCTCTTCGGCCGCGTGCAGGCGCTGGCCGCTGAGGTCGCGACCATCGCAGCCCCGGGCGATCGCGCGGCCATCCTCGCGCCGCAGGGTCTGGAGTACGTCGTTGCGTTCTACGCGGCCCTGGAGGCCGGGCTCGTCGCGGTCCCGCTGCCGGTTCCGCAGTTCGGCGCGCACGACGAGCGCGCCTCGGCGGCTCTGCAGGACTGCGCACCCACGGTGCTGCTGACGACCTCGGTGGTGGTCGACGACGTCGTCGGGTGCACCCGGTCGCTGCCCGGCAAGCCCCCGGCGGTGATCGAGGTCGACAGCCTCGATTTGGACGCCCCGCCGAACTTCCAGGCGCCGGCCGCGCCGCGGACCAAGAACGCGGTGCTGCAGTACACCTCCGGCTCGACCCGTTCGCCGGCCGCGGTCGTGGTCACCCACAAGAACATCCTGGCTAACGTCCAGCAGGTCCGGGAGGACTACTTCGAGGCCGAGGGAGCGGTCCCGCCAAGGGACACCACGCTGGTGTCCTGGCTGCCCGTCTACCACGACATGGGTTTGCTGCTCGGCATCACCGGCGCCCTGACGATGGGGCTGCACTCGGTGCTGATGAGCCCGATGGCGTTCTTGCAGCGGCCCGCCCGGTGGATCCAGCAGCTGGCCGTCCACCCGCGCACCTTTACCGCAGTGCCGAACTTCGCCTTCGAGCTGGCCGCGCGGCGGACCACCGACGAGGACATGGCCGGCCTCGACCTGTCGGGTGTACACACCGTGCTCTCCGGAAGTGAGCGCGTGCATGCGGCGACGATCCGTCGCTTCCTGGACCGGTTCGGCGAGTTCAACTTCCCGGCGACCTCGCTGAAGCCGTCTTACGGACTGGCCGAGGCCATGGTGTACGTGAACTCCTCGGGTCCTGGGCGTCCGCCGACGGTCGCCACCTTCGACTACGAGAAGCTGTCCGCCGGGCACGCCGAGGCCTGCGAGAACGCGAGCGCTGTCGAGCTGGTCGGCGTCGGTACGCCCCGTGCATCGACCATCCGCATCGTCGACCCGGAGACCCGCATCGAGAACCCGGCCGGCATGGTCGGCGAGATCTGGCTGCACGGCGACAACATCGCCGCCGGATACTGGCGCAAGCCGCAGCAGACGCAGCGGACCTTCGGCGGGCAGCTCGTCGACCCGTCCACCGACACCCCGCTGGGACCGTGGCTGCGGACCGGCGACCTGGGCGTCATCTATGACGGCGAGCTGTTCATCATCGGCCGTATCAAGGATCTGCTGATTGTCGACGGGCGCAATCACTACCCCGACGACATCGAGGCGACGACCCAGGAGATCAGCGGCGGCCGTGTCGCTGCGATCTCCGTCGATGGCGAGCGCACCGAGCGGCTGGTCGTGATCGCGGAGATGAAGCAGAAGGGCTCCGAATCCGAGCAGCTAGAGCGACTCCGCGACGTGAGACAGCAAGTGACGACCGCGATTTCGAAGTCGCATGGACTGCGGGTGGCCGATCTGGTGCTGGTGCCGCCTGGCTCGATTCCCATCACGACCAGCGGGAAGATCCGCCGTTCCTCGTGTGTTGAGGTCTACCGGCAGGATGAGTTCAGCCGTTTGGACTCCACGGCGTGATCCCTTGTCGGCAATGCCGACAGGGCCACAGAGTGGCATCCAGACGGCTTTACGCCGCAGCGGGAGTAAAGCCAATGTCATCACAGAGATTTGTCATACCCGCTGTACAGGGGGGCTTCGTTGAGCAACAGCCGCGTGCCGGTAACATTAAACACTTCGGCTGGGCTGAACATCGTCGGTGCAAAGAGGCGAACCGACCGGATACGCCCGGATGATTTCCGTGGGCGGGGCCGAGCTTCTCGCACACGGTGAAATACTGCAACGACTTTCCGAGATACCGGGGGGAGCGCGATGACTGCTGCACCGTCGGACCGTCGCGCAATCATCACCGAGGCGTTGCGCAAGATCGACGACCTGACGGCGCGGCTGGAAATCGCCGAAAAAGGTGACACCGAACCGATCGCGGTGATCGGCATGGGCTGCCGGCTGCCTGGCGGGGTGGACAGCACCGCCGAGTTCTGGCAGCTGCTCCAAGACGGTTTGAGCGGCATCGTGCAGGTCCCCTCGGAGCGTTGGGACGCCGACGCCTTCTACGCCGATGACCACTCGGTACCCGGGACGATCTGCAGCAAAGAGGGCGGCTTCCTCACCTCCTGGCGGCCCAGCGAATTCGACGCCGAGTTCTTCGGGATCTCCCCGCGCGAGGCCGCGGCGATGGATCCACAGCAGCGGCTGTTGCTCGAAGTCACCTGGGAGGCATTGGAAAACGCGGGTATCACGGCCCCGGCGATCCGCGGCACCCAGAAGTCGGTGTTCGTCGGGATGACGACGTATGACTACACGCTGACCCTGGCCGGCCGATTGCCGCCGGAAGAGGTCGATCCGCATGTGCCGTTCGGCAATGCGGCGAACTTTGCTGCCGGACGCCTGTCCTATTTCCTTGGCGCGCACGGCCCGGCGGTCGTTCTCGACACCGCGTGCTCGTCGTCGCTGGTCACGGTGCATCTGGCCTGTCAGAGCCTACGCAAGCGGGAGAGTGACCAGGCGCTGGTGGCGGGCGTGAATTTGATGCTGAGTCCGGAGAACAGCGTTGCCACCTCGCGGTGGGGAATGCTGGCTCCCGACGGCCGCTGCAAGACCTTCGACGCCAGTGCCGACGGCTATGTCCGCAGCGAGGGCTGCGGCGTCGTTGTGCTCAAGCGGCTGAGCGATGCGGTGCGCGACGGCGATGCGGTGCTGGCGGTGGTGCGCGGGTCGGCGGTCAATCAGGACGGTCCCAGCAGCGGTCAGACGGTGCCCAGTGGCCCCGCTCAGCAGGCGGTGGTGCGTTCGGCGCTGGCGTCGGCACGGCTGGAGCCCTCCGACATCGACTACATCGAGGCGCACGGCACCGGCACCGCGCTAGGTGACCCCATCGAGTTGGGCGCGTTGGATCAGGTTTTCGGCGAACGCAACGGCTCGGCACCGCTGGTGCTGGGGTCGGTGAAGACCAACTTGGGTCACCTGGAGTCCGCCGCCGGCATCGCCGGTTTCATCAAGACCGTCCTCACCGTGCAGCACGGCCATATTCCGCAGCATCTGCATTTCACCGAGCTGACCCCGAACGCCGTCGAAGGCGCGTCGAAGTTCACCATTGCCGCCGATGGGATGTCCTGGCCCGCGGTGAGGCGCGCGCGGCGAGCCGGGGTGTCGTCGTTCGGTGTCAGCGGCACCAACGCCCATGTGGTCATCGAGCAGGCTCCGGTTGCGGAACCTGTTGCGCCGCAACCGGAGCCGGTGGTGACCACCATGGTGGTATCGGGCAAGACACCGGCGCGGATCGCAGCGACGGCCGGGATGCTGGCCGACTGGATGACCGGTGCGGGCGCCGCCGTGTCGTTGCCCGACATCGCCCACACCCTCAACCACCACCGCACGCATCAGAAGACGTTCGCCACGGTGTGCGCCCGCGACCGGGCCCACGCGGTCGCCGGACTGCAGGCACTGGCAGCCGGCCAGTCGGCGACCGGCCTGGTCGGCCCGCACGAGGGATTCTGCAGGCCCGGAACGGTTTTCGTGTACTCCGGACAGGGATCGCAGTGGCCCGGCATGGGTCGGCAGCTGCTGGCCGACGAGCCGGCGTTCGCCGCGGCGGTCGACGAGCTCGAGCCGCTGTTCGTCGATCACATGCGGTTCTCCCTGCAGCAGGTGCTGACCGAGGGCCAGCGGGTGGCCGGCGATGCCCGAGTCCAGCCGGTGCTGATGGGTCTGCAGTTGGCGCTGACCGCCTTGTGGCGTTCGTACGGCGTGGAACCCGATGCGGTGATCGGACATTCGATGGGGGAGGTGACCGCGGCCGTGGTGGCCGGCGCGCTCACTCCCGACGAGGGCCTGCGGGTCATCGGCACCCGGTCACGGCTGATGTCGCGGCTGGCGGGCCAGGGAGCGGTGGCGTTGCTGGAGATGGACGCCGAGGCCGCCGAGAAGTTTCTCGCCGACTATCCCGAGGTGAGCCTGGCCGGTTTCCTCTCGCCGCGGCAGACCGTGGTCGCCGGCGCGGTGGCCCAAGTCGACGAGGCGATCGTCGCCGTCAGCGCGCAGGAGCGTTTCGCGCGTCGGGTGAACATGGAAGTCGCCTCGCACACCGCGTTGATGGACCCAATCCTGCCCGAATTGCGTTCGGCGCTGTCCGATCTCACGCCCAAAACGCCGTCGATCCCGTTCTACTCGACGGTCACCGAAGGCGTCGCGTCCCCACTGCTGGATGCCGACTACTGGGTCGCCAACGTGCGCCGGCCGGTGCGGCTGCATCAGGCCATCACCGCCGCGGCCGAGCAGCACGGCACCTTCATCGAGATCAGCCCGCACCCCACGCTGACACACGCGGTCGCCGAAACGCTGGAAACCGACCACCATCACGGCGTTGGGACGTTGTCGCGCAAGCGCGATGACACGGTGAGTTTCCATACCAGCCTCAACAGCACCTACACCGTGCGTCCGCCCACGCTGCCGCACCCGCCCGGGCCGCACCCGGTTCTGCCGAGCACGCCGTGGCACCGCTCTGAGCACTGGATCAGCGCCGAACACTTCGTCAAGGCGGCCGAATCCCCGTCGAAGCCCGGCACGCTGCTCGGTCAGCACATCCCGATCGCCGCCACGCCGCCCACGCATCTGTGGCAGGCGCGGCTTGCGCCCACGACCAAGCCCTATCCCGGGTCGCACCACAATAACGGTGTCGAGATTATCCCGATATCGGTTCTGCTGCAGACGCTTTCAGAAGCCGCGGCGTCGAAGCTGTGCGGCGTGCGATTCGAATACCCGATCGTCGTCGACGAGCCCCGGGTCATTCAGGTGGTTGCCGACGGCGGGTCCGTCACCGTGTCGTCGAGCGCCGCAGGCACCCAGCACTGGATCCGGCACGCCAGCGCTCGCATCGCCGATGCGGCGGATGCCTCGTCCGACAACGCGGTCGCCGCTCCGGGCGCCACCGACACCGACTTCACCGACGAGTCGGTGACCGAGCTCTGGCAGACGTGGGGCAGCGAAGGACGGCCATTCGGCTGGTCGGTGACCTCCTGCCGGTCGAAGGCCGGCGTCCTGCAGGCCGACGTCGAGCTGGCCAAGGCGTCGTCAGTTGCGTTGCTGGACGCCGCAATTCATCTCGGACGACTGCTGGACAGCGCCAACCCGAGGCTGATGGTGCCAGCCGCGGTCGCCGGCGTGCACTTCGCCGCCGAACTCGCCGATCCGTCCGGCCGCGTCGAGGTGATTCGCCGCGGCGGCAACGACGAAGAACTCGTCGTCGACATCATGGTCACCGCGCCCGATGGCAGCACCTGCGTCGACGTGCGTGGGCTGCGCTACACAGCGGTGGACTCGAGTGCGGCCGCCGGGCGCAGCGACGACCCCGCCACGATGGTGCACGCCATCGACTGGCAGCCCTTCTCGCCCGACGAGGGTCACGACGATGCGCACCACCGTCACGACGGCCCGAGCACGATCGCGGTGCTCGGCGACGGCAGTGTCGTCGGCGCGCTGCGCGACGGCCTGGGTCGTGCCGGATACCCGACGGCCGCCGTCGCAGCGGCGCGCTCCGTTCTGTATGTCGCCGAAGTCCGTTCCGGCGAAGCCGATTCCGACTTCGCGATTCGCACGTCGCTGGAGCTTGCGGAGCTGGTCCGGGGTCTGACCGAGCGCGACGACAACAACCCGGTCGCGTTGTGGATCATCACTCGCGGTGTGCGGGAAGGCAGTTCCGACGCCGCCGTCACGCAGAGTCCGCTGTGGGGCACCGCGGGAGTCATCCGCGCCGAGCAGCCGCAGCTGTGGGGCGGTCTGGTCGACCTGCCGGACGTTGCGGACATCAACGAGCAGCTGCCCGCGCTGTCCACGATTCTGCGGACACCAGCGAAAACCATTCTGGCGCTTCGTAATGGCGAATTCCTGACCCAGGCTCTGGTACCGGTGTCCGGGGAGCCGCAGCGCGAGCCGCTGCGCTGCCGGCCCGATGCGGCGTACCTGATCACCGGCGGCCTGGGTGCGCTAGGTCTGCTGACGGCCGGTTGGCTGGCCGACCACGGCGCGCGCCGCGTCATCCTGGCCGGCCGTACCGCCCTGCCGCCTCGACGGGATTGGGGCGCCGACAGCAACGACGCTGACACCACGCAGAAGATCAACGCTATCCGGGCACTGGAAATGCGCGGTGTGGCAGTCGAAGCCGTATCCCTCGACATCGGCTCGGCCGAAGCTGTGCAGGCGCTACTGGCCAAACGTGACGCCGAGGGGGCAGTGCCGATCCGCGGCATCATCCACGGCGCCGGCATCACCGACGCGCAGCTGTTCACCGACGTCGAGGAAAGCCATCTGCGCCGCACCATCTGGCCCAAGATCGCCGGAGCGCAGGTGCTGCACCAGATTTTCCCGCCGGGCAGCGTCGACTTCTTCTTCCTGACGGCCGCGGCCGGTGCGGTGTTCGGAGTCCCCGGCCAGGGCGCGTACGCGGCAGCCAACGCCTACCTCGACGGCCTGGCCCGCGCGCGGCACGGCCAGGGTTGCCACACCGTCAGCCAGGACTGGGTCGCTTGGCGCGGCCTCGGTTTCGGCGCCGACGCGCAGATCGCGCTGCAGGAACTCGAACGTCTGGGCTCGCGTCCGGTGACCGCCGAGGAAGCCTTCGCGGCGTGGGACCACCTCGAGCGCTATGACGTCGCGCAGGCCGTGATGGCGCCGCTGCCGTCGTCGGATGAAACGACGGACTCCGAACCGTCGGGGACATCGCCGGCATGGTTGGACATGTCTCCCGACGATGTGCACCGCGAACTCCAGGAGGGCCTGCGTGCCATCCTGGCCCGCGAACTGCAGATGCCGGAATCCGAGCTCGAGCTGGACCGCCCCTTCGCCGAGCTGGGCATGAACTCCGTGATGGCGATGTCGGTGCGCCGTGACACCGAGCGATTCGTCGGCATCGAGCTGTCCGCGACGATGCTCTTCAACTACCCGACTATCGTGGCACTCGCGGGACATCTCGCGAAAAAGGTTCTGCCGCAGACGGAATCGGATGGCGAGCTCGACTCGCTGGGCGATTCGGACGGCGGCGTCCTGAGTGAGTTGTTCGACAGCGTGGAATCGGCACCGGCTGGCAGTGAGAGGGGTATCTGATGGGGCGCTACCGGAAAGGTGCATCGAGGCGCCTGAAGGTCTGGTCATGACGTCGATGTACGACGAAGGGGCGCTCCGACACTGGCTGGCCGACTACCTCGTCACGAATGTCGGCTGCAGTCCGTACGACATCGACTTCGACGCCGCGATGAGCGACCTGGGTCTGGGTTCGCGCGACGTCGTCGTGCTCTCCGGTGAATTGTCCGAACTGCTCGGCCGGAAAGTGTCGCCGGTGGAGTTCTGGCAGCACCCGTCGATTGCCGAGCTGGCCCGGTTCCTGACCGACGCCGAATCCGCCACCGATGCCGACGCCGAAGTCGAGCCGGAACGGTTCCTCAAGGACGAGCCCATCGCGGTGATCGGGCTGGGCTGCCGGTTCCCCGGTGGCATCCACGGACCGGACGAATTCTGGGAATTCATGGTCGACGGCAAGGATGCCGTCACCGAGGTACCGCCGAACCGGTGGGCACCCTTCGACGACGGCTCGCCCGAAACGACGGCGGCCCTTGCCCGCACCACCCGCTTCGGCGGATACATGGACGACATCGACGCCTTCGACGCCGATTTCTTCGACATCTCCAGTCGCGAAGCGGTCAAGATGGATCCGCAGCAGCGAATGCTGCTCGAAGTCGCTTGGGAGGCACTGGAACACGCGGGTATTCCGCCGAGCTCGCTACGCCGCTCGCAGACCGGCGTCTTCACCGGCGCGTGCTACACCGACTACGGATACGTGGCGGCCCTGGACCTGACCAACGTCGACGCGTGGAGCAACTCCGGAGGTGCGCTCAGCATCGTCGCGAACCGGCTGTCGTATTTCCTGGATTTGCGGGGTCCCTCGGTCACGGTCGACACCGCCTGCTCGTCGTCAATCGTCGCCCTGCATTTGGCGTGCCAGAGCCTGCGCACCGGAGACTCCGATGTGGCGCTGGCCGGCGGCGTGAATCTGATGCTGGCGCCCGCGGTCGTTCGTGCCTTCGATCAGACCGGGGCGTTGTCCCCGACCGGTGCGTGCCACGCGTTCGACGCAGACGCCGACGGGTTCATCCGCGGCGAGGGCTGTGGTGTCGTGGTGCTCAAGCGGCTGAACGATGCGGTGCGCGACGGCGACCGACTGCTCGCGGTCGTGCGCGGTTCGGCGGTCAACCAGGACGGCCGATCCAACGGCCTGTTGGCGCCCAACCCCGCCGCCCAGATGGCGGTGCTGCGTTCGGCCTATGCCAATGCCGGTGTGCCGCCGCAGGAAGTTGACTACGTCGAGGCGCACGGGACCGGGACGCCGCTCGGCGACCCGATCGAGGCCCGCGCGCTCGGCACGGTGCTGGGGCGTGGGCGTCCCGAAGACGCGCCGCTGCTGATCGGCACGGTGAAGACGAACATCGGCCACCTCGAGGGCGCGGCCGGTGCGGCGGGCCTGATCAAAGCGGTGCTGGCCGTGCAGCGGGGCAGCATCCCGGGAAACCTGCATTTCCGCACCCCTAACGAGCACATCCCGTTCGACCAGTTGCGTCTGAAAGTCGTTGACAAGCAACAGGACTGGCCGGAGACTGAGCATCCGCGGCGGGCCGGCATCTCGTCGTTCGGGTTCGGTGGCACCAACGCGCACGCCGTCATC
Source organism: Mycobacterium sp. (assembly GCA_049589475.1). Taxonomy (GTDB): domain Bacteria; phylum Actinomycetota; class Actinomycetes; order Mycobacteriales; family Mycobacteriaceae; genus Mycobacterium. The sequence continues at coordinate 5,012 of JBAWAV010000280.1, read as the reverse complement.
GAGCAGGCTCCTGCGGCCATGCCGGTCATTCGCGAGGTCGATCCGGCGGTGACGACCCTGGTCTTGTCGGGCAAGTCGACCGAGCGGATCGCGTCGCTGGCCGCGTCGCTGGCCGACTGGCTGGAGGGTGACGGTGCGCACGTGCGACTGGCCGACGTCGCCCACACGCTCAACTACCACCGCGAGCAGCACCCCAAGTTCGCCACCGTCGCCGCGCGCGACCGTGCGCAGGCGGTGGACCGGCTCCGGGTACTGGCCGAAGGCCGCACGACCGAGGGCGTGGTCGCCGCTCACGACGGGCCGTGCGGCCCTGGCACTGTTTTCGTGTACTCCGGCCAGGGTTCACACTGGGCGGGCATGGGCAGGCAACTGCTCGCCGACGAACCGGTGTTCGCCGAGGCGATCGCCGAACTGGACCCGATTTTCGTTGAGCAGGTTGGCTTTTCGCTGCAAAAAATCATCGAGAACGGCGAGCCGATCAGCGGTGATGCGCAGGTTCAGCCGGTGCTGATGGGGCTGCAGCTGGCGCTGACCGAGTTGTGGCGCTCCTACGGTGTGCACCCGGACGCGGTGATCGGTCACTCGATGGGCGAGGTCTCCGCCGCGGTGGCTGCGGGTGCGCTGAGCGTGGTAGACGGGTTGCGGGTGATCGCGATCCGGTCGAAGTTGATGTCACAGCTGGCCGGCCAGGGCGCGGTGGGGCTGCTCAAACTCGACACCGAGGCGACCGAGGCGTTGATCGCGGGCTACCCCGATGTGACTGTGGCGGGCTACATCTCGCCGCGGGAGACGGTAATCGCCGGCCCGGTCGCCGCAGTCGATGCGGTGATCGCCGCGGTGAGCGCGCAGAACAAATTCGCCCGTCGGGTCAACATGGAGGTGGCGTCGCACACTGCGTTCATGGACCCGATCCTGGACGACTTGCGCACGGCCCTGGCCGATTTGACGCCCGAGATCCCGACCATCCCGTTCTATTCGACGGCCGCCGAGGGTGTCACGTCGCCGCTGCTGGACGCCGAGTACTGGGTGGCCAATGTGCGCCGGCCGGCGCTGCTCAGCCAGGCCGTCACCGCGGCCGCTGACGAGCACACCACCTTCATCGAGATCAGCGCGCATCCGATCCTGACCAACGCGGTCGGCGACACGCTGGATCCGGCGAACCACCACCACAGCGCCGGAACACTGTGGCGCGACGGCGACGACACGGTCAGCTTCCACACCAACCTCAACACCGTCCACACCAACCACCCACCGCAGACCTCGCATCCGGTCGAACCGCATCCGGTGCTGCCGACCACGCCGTGGCACCACGGCCGGCACTGGGTGAACCCCCGGCCGCTGTCTGCGGTCAGACAGGTTGCGGCGCCCAGTGATTCGTCCGCTTCGGCCGTTCTCGACGGGCCGATCCCGTCGGAGTGGTACCTGCAGCTGGACTGGCCGGTCCGGGAACTGCCCGCTGCCGAGGCAGACGCCGAGAACTCATGGCTGGTGATCACCGACTCCGGGCTGGCCGCCGAGATCGGTCACGTGCTCGGCGACGAATTCGCCGCGACGCCTCTGCCGTTGTCGCTGCTGGCCGACGGAGCGGACCCGACGGCGATCACCGATGCGCTGGCCGGCGTGACGCATGTGCTCTACGCACCCGAGGCGACCGGCGGTCCGTTCGACTTCGAAACGGGATACCAGTTGTTCAACGCCGCGCGGCGGTTGTCCGCCGCGATCGCCGACATGGGTGTGGCGCCACGGCTATATCTGCTCAGTCGCAACGCCCAACCGGTCAGCGAAGGTGACCGGGCGAACGCCGCTCACGCGGTGTTGTGGGGCCTGGGCCGCACGTTGGCGCTAGAACACCCGGAATTCTGGGGCGGCGTCATCGACGTCGACGAGTCGGTGCCAGACGGTGTGGTCGCCCGTTACGTGGTGGACGAGGCGCGCGCGTCCGACGGCGAAGACCAGGTTGTCTACCGGGCCGGTCAGCGTCGAGTTCCGCGCCTGCACAAGGGTTATCCACCGGCGACGGCCGCGGCCGCGCTGGACAAAGACCGCAGCTACCTGGTGATCGGCGCGACCGGAAACATCGGTCCGCACCTCATTCGGCAACTGGCCGAGTCGGGTGCCGGCACCGTCGTCGCGGTGTCGCGCAACCCCGGATCGAAGCTCGACGAGCTGGCTGCCGGCCTGGCGCCCGCAGGCACGTCAGTGGTGACGGCCGCCGCCGACGCGGCCGACGAATCGGCGATGAGGGCGGTCTTCGACCGCTTCGGCGCCGATCTGCCGCCGCTGGCCGGCATCTACGTCGCCGCCTTCGCTGGTGGGCCGATCACGTTGCTGGACATGACAACTGACGACGTGACAGCGATGTTCCGGCCCAAGCTGGACGTGGTGTCGCTGCTGCACCGGCTTTCGGTGCGGCACTCGATCGACCAGTTCGTGTTGTTCTCGTCGATCTCCGGTTTGACCGGATCGCGTTGGCTGGCCCACTACACGGCGACCACCACTTTCCTGGACACCTTCGCGCTGGCCCGGCGGGCCGCCGGTCTACCGGCCACCGCGATCAACTGGGGTCTGTGGAAGTCGTTGTCCGAAGGCCAATCCGAAGAGGAGCGTCAGGTCACGATCGGCTCCGGTCTGCTGCCGATGGCCGACGACGTCGCTATCAAGGCACTGCCCTTGCTCACCGGCCCCGGTGCGCCGGCCCGCCCGACGGTCGTCGCCGCCGACTGGGGCCTGCTCGCGACCGCATACCGCACCAGAGCGGCCCTGCACATCGTAGACGACCTGCTGACCACGCCCGACGGCGACGACGAGGGTGGCGCTGCCCGCACGACCGAGTTGCGGGAGACGTTGCGGGACGCCGAGCCGGCTCGCCGCCGCGGTCTGCTGGTCGATCACGTCACCGCACACGTTGTCCGGGCGATGGGGTTGGCGTCGCCGCAGTTGCTCGATCCGACCGCGGGCTTCTTCCAGTCCGGCATGGACTCGCTGATGAGTGTGACGCTGCAGCGGGCGCTTTCGGACAGCCTCGGCGAAACGTTGCCGGCGTCAGTGGTATTCGATTACCCGACGGTCGAAGCGCTGTCGGACTACCTGGCCACCCTGCTGCCCGAGCTGGTCGAGGCGGCCGAAGAAGAAGACGTCGACGCCTATGACGACTTCAGCGACGACGAACTGCTCAAACAGCTTTCGGAAAGGCTTGGTTGAGCGCGATGACTGCACCGCCAGACCGTCGGGCGATCATCACCGAGGCGCTGCGCAAGATCGATGACCTGACCGCCCGCCTCGAGATCGCCGAAAAAGCCGACACCGAGCCGATTGCCGTCGTCGGTATGGCCTGCCGGCTCCCCGGCGGAGTCAGCACGCCCGCTGACTATTGGCAGCTGCTGCACGACGGGGCAAGCGGTGTGATTCGGGTGCCCGAAAACCGTTGGGACGCCGACGCCTACTACGCCGAAGACCACACCCGTCCGGGCAAGATCGCCAACCGGGAGGGTGGCTTCCTCACCTCGTGGCAGCCCGACCAATTCGACGCCGAGTTCTTCGGCATCTCCCCGCGCGAAGCGGTCGCGATGGACCCGCAGCAGCGACTGCTGCTCGAAGTCGCTTGGGAGGCACTGGAAAACGCCGGGATCACGCCCAAGTCGATCCGCAACACCCAGACCGGGATCTACGTCGGCCTGACCACCAGCGACTACTACTGGCTGTCCACCGACGGCGGGATGCGCCCGGAAGACTTCGACCCGTACCTGCCGTTCGGCAACGCGTCGAACTTTGCCGCGGGACGGCTGTCGTACTTCCTCGGCGTGCACGGCCCCGCGGTGGTGCTCGACACCGCCTGCTCGTCGTCGCTGGTCGCGATCCATCTCGCCTGCCAGAGCCTGCGTAAGCGCGAGTCGGATTACGCGCTGGCCGCCGGCACTAACCTGATCCTGACCCCGGAGAACAGCATCTCCTGCTCGCGGTGGGGAATGCTGGCCCCGGACGGTCAGTGCAAGACCTTCGACGCCACCGCGAACGGCTACGTCCGCAGTGAAGGGTGCGGCGTGGTCGTGCTCAAGCGACTCAGTGATGCTGTGCGCGACGGGGATACGGTTCTGGCGCTGGTGCGCGGGTCGGCGGTCAACCAGGACGGACCCAGCAGCGGGCAGACGGTGCCCAGTGGGCCCGCGCAGCAGGCGGTGCTGCGGGCGGCATTGGCGTCCGCGCGGGTGCAGCCCTCGGAGATCGACTACATCGAGGCGCACGGCACCGGCACCGCACTGGGCGACCCGATCGAACTCGACGCGCTGAGCGCGGTTTTCGGCGAGCGCGACGAGTCGGCGCCGCTGGTGCTGGGCTCGGTCAAAACCAACATGGGCCACCTGGAGAACTCGGCCGGTATCGCGGGATTCATCAAGACGGTGCTCAGCATCAACCACGGCTACATCCCGCCGCATCTGCACTTCACCACGCTGACTCCGAACGCGGGCTCGGGCGCGGCGAAGTTCACCATCGCCGCCGACGGGATGGCGTGGCCGGCGGTCAGCCGACCGCGGCGCGCGGGCGTCTCGTCGTTCGGCGTCAGCGGCACCAACGCCCACGTGGTCATCGAGCAGGCGCCGGAGGCAGAAGTTGTTCCCGCGCAACCCGAACCGGTTGTCAGCACGCTGGTGGTGTCCGGGAAGACGCCCGCTCGCATCGCACCGTTCGCGGCGATGCTGGCCGATTGGATGGACGGCACCGGCGCCGGCGTGCCACTGGCCGACATCGCCCACACCGTCAACAATTACCGCGGTCGGTACCGAAGCTTCGCGGCCGTCGTTGCCCGTGACCGGGCCCATGCAATCGAGGGTCTGCGGGCGCTGGCCGCGGGCGAGCCCGCGACCGGTGTCGTCGAGCCCCGCGAGAAGCCACACGGCTCGGGCACGGTGTTTTTGTATTCGGGTCAGGGTTCGCAGTGGGCCGGGATGGGTCGGCAGTTGTTGGCCGATGAGCCGGCGTTCGCGGCGGCGGTGGCTGAGTTGGAGCCGGATTTC
>JBAWAV010000279.1:0-14793 GCA_049589475.1 Mycobacterium sp. | reverse complement strand
GGTTGCCCTGGTGGAGGCTTACGCCAAAGAACAGGGTCTGTGGCACGACCCCGAGCGCGAGCCGACATTCTCCGAATACCTCGAGCTCGACCTGTCCGAGGTGGTGCCGTCGATCGCCGGCCCCAAGCGGCCGCAGGACCGGATCGTGTTGTCCGAAGCCAAGTCCACCTTCCGTAAGCAGATTCCTGACTACGTCGGTGACAGCTCCGGCGAGAAGGACTTCTCCAAGCTCGACGAGACGATCGACGAGACGTTCCCGGCCAGCGACCCGGGTCAGCCGACGAACGGCCATGCCGACGACCACGACGACACTCCCGTGCATTCGGCTGCCAAGAACGCCAACGGCCGGGTCACCAACCCGGTGCGCATCAAGTCCGACGAGCGCGGCGAATTCGTGCTCGATCACGGCGCGGTGGTGATCGCCGCGATCACGTCGTGCACCAACACCTCCAACCCCGAGGTGATGCTCGGCGCGGCACTGCTGGCCCGCAACGCCGTGGAAAAGGGCCTGACGTCCAAGCCGTGGGTCAAGACGTCGATGGCACCGGGCTCGCAGGTCGTCACCGCCTACTACGACAAGGCCGGGCTGTGGCCGTATTTGGAGAAGCTGGGCTTCTTCCTGGTCGGCTACGGCTGCACCACCTGCATCGGTAACTCGGGCCCGCTGCCCGAGGAGATCTCAAAGGCCATCAACGACAACGACCTCACCGTGACCGCGGTGCTGTCGGGTAACCGGAACTTCGAGGGCCGGATCAGCCCGGACGTGAAGATGAACTACCTGGCCTCCCCGCCGCTGGTGGTCGCCTATGCGCTGGCCGGATCGCTCGACTTCGACTTCGACTCCGACCCGCTCGGGACCGACAAAGACGGCAATGACGTCTTCCTCAAAGACATCTGGCCGTCGCAGAAGGACGTCTCGGACACCATCGCCTCGTCGATCAACCAGAAGATGTTCGTCGACAACTACGCCGACGTGTTCAAGGGCGACGGGCGGTGGCGCAACCTGCCGACCCCGAGCGGCAACACCTTTGAGTGGGGCCCGGACTCGACCTACGTGCGCAAACCTCCGTACTTCGAGGGCATGCCCGCCGACCCGGAGTCCGTCAGCGACATCACCGGTGCGCGGGTGCTCGCGTTGCTCGGCGACTCGGTGACCACCGACCACATCTCCCCCGCCAGCAGCATCAAGCCGGGAACGCCTGCCGCGCAATACCTTGACGAGCACGGCGTGCAGCGCAAGGACTACAACTCCTTCGGTTCCCGACGCGGCAACCACGAGGTGATGATCCGCGGCACGTTCGCCAACATCCGGCTACGCAACCAACTGCTCGCCGGTTTAGGGGAGGTCGTCTCGGGCGGCTACACCCGCGACTTCACCCAGGATGGCGCCCCGCAGGCGTTCATCTACGACGCGGCGCAAAACTATGCGGCACAAGATATTCCGTTGGTCGTCCTGGGCGGCAAGGAGTACGGCTCCGGATCGTCACGAGACTGGGCGGCCAAGGGCACATCGCTGCTGGGTGTTCGCGCGGTGATCGCCGAGTCGTTCGAACGCATCCACCGGTCCAACCTGATCGGCATGGGCGTGATCCCGCTGCAGTTCCCTGAGGGCAAGTCGGCCGGGGACATGGGTCTGGACGGCACCGAGGTCTTCGACATCACCGGCATCCAGGAACTCAACACCGGCAAGACGCCCAAGACGGTGCATGTCAAGGCCGCCAAAGACACTGGCGGTAACGGCAGTGAAAAGGCAGTCGAATTCGACGCGGTCGTGCGCATCGACACCCCCGGTGAAGCGGACTACTACCGCAACGGCGGCATCTTGCAGTACGTGTTGCGCAACATGCTCAGGTCGAGCTAGCTCGAAGGGTTGGCGGAGCGGAGCGGCCGTGCCCAAGGTCAGCCAGGACCATCTGGAGGCCCGGCGCCGTCAGATTCTTGACGGCGCCCGTGGCTGCTTCGCCGAGTTCGGCTACGACGGGGCCACGGTGCGCCGCCTCGAGCACGCGATCGGCCTGTCGCGGGGTGCGATCTTCCATCACTTCCGCGACAAGGACACGCTGTTCTTCGAGTTGGCGCATGAGGACGCCGAGCGGATGGCCGATGTCGCCTCACGCGAAGGTCTGGTCCAGGTGATGCGCGACATGCTGGCGGCCCCCGACCAGTTCGACTGGTTGGCCACAAGATTGGAGATCGCCCGCAAACTGCGCCACGATCCGGCGTTCAACAAGGAGTGGACGAAGCGCTCAGAAGAACTGACCGCGGCGACCACCGCTCGGTTGCGCCGGCAGAAGCAGGCCGGGCGAGTGCGTGACGATATTCCCAGCGACGTGTTGCAGTGCTACCTGGATCTGGTCCTTGACGGGCTGGTGGCCAAGGTTGCGTCCGGTGAAGACACTCAGCTGCTTACCGCGGTGCTCGATCTGGTGGAGGGTTCCGTACGACAGCGCTGAGTGGCCGCGCGACTAACGCGGCCGGGTGCGGTGGTTGGGCCCGCCGCGGCTACGCATCGTCGTGCCCGATTCGCGAAGCATGCTGTGGATCGATCCGTAGGATCTGCCGGTCGACGCGACCAGAGTGCGAATGCTGGCTCCGCCCTCGTAGGCGTGTCGCAATTCGCGCAGCACTTGATCGCGTGGCTTTTTCGATTTCCTCATCGACCCCTCCCATGTGAACAAGATCCCCAAACCACACAGAGTAGGAAGCCGAGTCGGTTGGCGGGCCGCTTTGACGAAATCGCCTGCGACAGCGGCAAGACCGCGCGTCGGGGCGGTCAGGCCAGCTCGATGAGATCCCGGTATTCCTCGGACCAGTGGTCCTCGGTGCCGTCGGGCAACAGCACAACGCGTTGCGGGTCGAGTGCTTCGGCGGCACCCGGATCGTGGGTTACGAGCACCACCGCGCCGGCATAACTGCGCAACGCGTCCAGCACCTGCTCGCGCGACGCCGGGTCGAGGTTGTTGGTCGGCTCGTCGAGTAGCAGCACGTTGGCCGTGGATGCCACCAGACCGGCGAGGGCGAGCCGGGTCTTCTCACCACCGGACAGCGTTCCGGCCGGTTGGTCCAGCTGACTACCGCTGAACATGAACGCGCCGAGCAGGCCGCGCAGGTCTTGCTCGCCGGAGTCGGGCGCGGCGTGCCGGATGTTCTCCCACACCGTCGCGGCGTCGTCGAGGGTGTCGTGCTCCTGGGCGAAATAGCCGATTTTCAAACCGTATCCGGGTTCGACCGACCCGGCATCGGGTTGCTCGACGCCGGCCAGCAGTCGCAGCAACGTCGTCTTGCCGGCGCCGTTGAGTCCGAGCACCACCACCCGAGAGCCGCGGTCGATCGCCAGATCCACCCCGGTGAATATCTCCAGCGAGCCGTAAGTCTTCGTCAACCCGGAAGCAGTCATCGGTGTGCGTCCGCACGACGACGGGGTGGGGAATTTGATCCGGGCTACCTTGTCGGCCACCCGCTCTTCGTCGAGCGCGGCCATCATCCGGTCGGCACGACGCAACATGTTCTGCGCCGCAACGGCTTTGGTGGCCTTGGCACCGAGCTTGGCGGCCTGGGCGCGCAATGCGGTGGCCTTGCGTTCGGCATTGGCACGTTCACGACGGCGGCGCTGCTCGTCGGCGGCGCGGGCGTCGAGGTACTTCTGCCAGCCCATGTTGTAGACGTCGGCTTCACCGCGTACGGCGTCGAGAAACCAGACCCGGTTGACGACATCGGCCAGCAGGTCGACGTTGTGGCTGATGACCACCAGGCCGCCGGTGTGGTTGCGCAGAAAATCCCTGAGCCAACCCACGGAATCGGCGTCGAGGTGGTTGGTCGGCTCGTCGAGCAGCAGAGTGGTTGCCGATCCGGCGCCGGTATCGGAGGCGGCGAACAGGATTCGGGCCAATTCCACGCGTCGGCGTTGACCACCCGACAGCGTGCGCAACTGTTGGGTGAGCACGCGGTCGGGCAGCCCGAGACTCGCGCAGATGCGGCCCGCTTCGCTTTCGGCGCCGTAGCCGCCGAGCGCGGAAAAGCGTTCTTCGAGTTGGCCGTAGCGCCGGATCGCGCGATCACGGGCGTCGTCGTCGGCAACCTCGGCCATCAGTGCCTGCTGCTTTTCCAGGTCGGTGAGCAGCGTGTCCAGGCCACGCGCGGAGAGCACCCGGTCGCGGGCGAGGATATCGAGGTCGCCCTCTTTGGGATCCTGCGGCAGATAACCGACATCCCCGATACGCGTCACCGAGCCCGCGTAGGGCTCCGCTTCGCCGGCAAGAATGCGCAGGGTGGTGGTTTTGCCGGCACCGTTGCGCCCGACCAGACCGATGCGATCACCGGGCTGGATGCGCAGAGCCGGGCCTTCGGCGAAGAGCAACGTGCGCGCGCCAGCGCGGACCTCGAGGTCCGTAGCCGTGATCACGGTCACTCTCCTTGTATTGACTACTTGTCGTCGGTGAACGCCGGCGGCCGCTTTTCGGCGCGCGCGGCGACAGCCTCTTCGAAGTTGGTGGTGAGCAGGCGGACGAAGAGCTGTCCTAGACCCTCGGCCTGCATGTGCCCTTCCAGGCTAGCGGCGTCCAGTCCACTCCACAGTGTGCGCTTGGTCAACTCGACGCCGGGCCGCGAGAACGCCGCGATCCGTTCGGCCATCGCGAAGCAGGTGTCGAGCAGTTGGTCTTCGGGGACGTGACGGGAGACCAGCCCGATCCGCTCGGCTTCGTCGGCGTCGATGTCGCGTCCGGTCAGCATGATCTCGAACGCCCGCGATGATCCGATGGCCCGCGGCAACAGATAGCTCAGACCCAGCTCGCTGGCGGTCAGGCCGTTGTTGATGCCCGCGGCCCGGAAATAGGCGCCGCTGGCGGCGACGCGGATGTCGGCGGCCAACGCCAGGCAGAGCCCGCCGCCGATGGCAGCGCCGTTGACCGCTGCGATCACCGGTTGATGCATGCGTCGCAGCGCCAGGATCACGTCGTCGAGAATCTGCATGGAACGCAGGGCGTAGGTGGGCCGGGTCAGGCCCTGGACGTGGGGAACGTCACCGGCTGACTTGTGATCAGCACCCGACGAGAACCCCCTGCCGGCCCCGGTCAACACGACGACGCGCACCCAGTTGTCGTTGGTGACGGTCTCCAGCGCCTCTTTGAGCGGCACCATGACGTCGAACGCCATCGAGTTCATCCGCTCTGGCCGGTTGAGGGTGATCAGCGCGACCTGCGGGCGCGGGTGTTCGACGAGGACCAGGCTCACCGTTGAACGGTAACTCAGGCCTGGTCGGTCTCCTGCGCGGCGACGGCCGCGTCGACGTCGAAGCTTTTGATCTGCTGAACCAGGTCCTCCAGCGCGGCCGGTGGCAGCGCGCCGGCCTGGTTGAACACCAGCTTGCCCTTCTTGAAGGCCATCAGGGTGGGGATGGAACGGATCTGGGCCGCCGCGGCGAGCTCCTGCTCGGCTTCGGTATCCACCTTGGCGTGCACGACGTCGGGGTGCTTGTCCGCCGACGCGGCGAACGTGGGCGCGAACTGCCGGCACGGTCCGCACCAGGACGCCCAGAAGTCGACAAGCACGATGTCGTTGCCGTTGACCGTTTCGTTGAACTGTGCGGCGGTGAGGTCTTGGGTAGTCACGCGCCGTTCAACGCGGTGCGCGGCCGCTGTGTTCCCCGGCGATCAGGTCAGGTGGTCGTAGTCGCCGCGGACCCAGGCGGCGTGTCGCTCTGCCGAATGCTGGACCGCTGCGTGGCCGTCGGTGTCGATGGCGTTGGTGTACAAGCCGTAGATCCGGTCGAAGCGCAGCCCCGCCAGCGTGGCGGCCATCCGCAACACCACCGCGGCCGACAGCGGCAGTCGGTTGGGATAGCTCCGCAAGAATCCGACCGTGCGGCGATCCGGGTTGGGAAAGATGGTGTCTCCGGCCAGCAGCACGCCGCGCCCCTCGGCGCCGTCGGCCCAACAGGCGACAGCGCTGCCGGGAAAGTGGCCGCCCACCCGCACCACTGACAACGACGACGTCAGCTGCAGCGTGTCCGACCACGGCTGAATCACCGGGTCGGGCCGCATCACCCATTCGGCGTCTTTGGCGTTGACGAACACCGGAGCCGCACCGAGCCGGTGGCTCCATTCGACTTGGGCACCGAACATGTGCGGGTGGCTGGCCACGATCGCCAGGACCGGTCCGCGTTCGGCCACGGCGGCCACCGCGTCGTCGTCGACGAAACCGGGCGGATCCCACAACACGTTGCCTTCGTCGGTGCAGATCAGCTTTCCCAGCTGCCCGATGCCGAGCGGCGGCGAGCTACCGATCGCGACCAGGCCGTCCTCGACGACCGATACGAACGAACGCATGCCCTCGGCCACCAGTTCCTCCAGCGTCGCCCATGCTTGGCCGTCTGTTGGCACCCACTGACGCTCGTCGGCGCAGATCGCGCAGACACCCGAGGCGGCGCGGTGCTCGACACCGCAGGTCCGGCACAACCAGAACACGGCATCACTCTAATTCGAGGAAGTGAAGTTACTCACTGTTCAAACTGCCCGCCGAGCGGGTACTCCAACGCGCAATGTCGAAATCAGCGAATCCTCGATTTGCTCGGCTCGCGGTACTCGCGGTCGCCGCCACTACCGTGGTGCCGCTCGCGGGCTGCAGCAGCTCGAGCGACGAAAATCCCGGGAAACCCAATGCGTCGGTGAGCCCGACCAGTCTTCCGCCCAAGCCGCCCCCCACACCACCCATGGGTCATGACGAGGTCGAGGGCTTGGTCAGATCGGTGTCCGGCAACACGATCCAGTTGACGCAGCGGGATCGGACGGCGGCAGCAGTGGACTTCGCGCCGGCGACGATGGTCACCGAGCTCGGCCCCGCCAAACTCACCGATGTCACCCCAGGCAGCTGCGTCGACGTTGAGGCCGCCGCACCGAACGGTCCACCCGGCGGGCCGGTCACCGCAAAACTCGTGACGATCAGCCCGTCCGAAGGCGGCAGGTGCGCGCCGCCGCCCGCACCAGCGTCCGGCCAGTCGGCAGCAGATCCCGGCGTCAACGGGATCGTCAACTCGGTCACGGGCAACGCCATCGCCGTCAACGCCACCGATCCCTCCGGCAAGACCACGCACGCCACTGTGGACGTCACCGATACAACCACCTACAACAAACACGCGGTCACCAATGCGCAGGCCATCCAGAACGGCAAATGCATGGCGGCACAGGGAACCAAAGACGGCGCTGTGCTGCGCGCCGCGACCATCGATCTCGAGCCGTGTCCAGCGATGGGTCGCCCGCATCGCCACTTCTTCCATTTTCCGCACCTGCCCCACCTCCACCACCACTAGAGCCGCCAGCCCGGCGCTGGCGCCGCAGACATACGGGCGCAACTGACCGACATCACCACCGGCAGCTGCATCAGCGTGCGCCCCGACCGCCACAGCGACTCTCCCGACGGCAAAGCGATCACTGCCCGCGCGGTACGGATCAGCACCGCCGTCGACGGCAAATGCCCTGGACCCAAGCAATCGGCCGGCGCCACGACCACCCCGCCGGGCGCTCCCGCTCCGCACGGCCAGACAAGAGGGCAGGTGGCGTCCGTCGCGGGCAACACCATCACCGTGAATAGCGTTGACCCCAGCGGCAATTCGTCGCAAACCACCGTGTCCGTCTCGAAGACGACCAAGTACACCAAGAAGACGGCGGCCGACGCGCACGCGATCGCGCAAGGTAAATGCCTGACGGCGCTCGGCACCACGGACGGCGGCGGTGCGCTGCAGGCGACGACGATCACCGTCGCGCAGGCCGGCAACGGCCAATGCGCGGAGCCCGGCGGTGGGCACCACCGGCATTAGCCGGACGCTAGTTCTTGCCGCGCCAGCCTCGTTCGAATGGCAGCCGCCAGGCGCGTGGCGCGATGAGCGGATGAACGGCGTTGGGTCCCCATGAATCGAGGTCGTAGGTGCGCGCCGGCGGTGGGTCCTCGAGCAGTGGCGCCGACACCTCCCAGAGCCGTTCGATGCCCTCCGCGGTGTTGTACAGCGTGCGGTCGCCGCGCATCGCGTCGAGAATCAGCCGCTCGTAGGCCTCCAGCACGTCGCCGGCGTGGCCGGTCTCTTCCATGGTGAACTGCAGACTGAGCTTGTCCAACTTCATTCCCGGCCCCGGCCGCTTGCCGTAGAACGACAGCGACATCTTGGACACGTCGGCGAGGTCGAAGGTCAGGTGGTCCGGACCCTTTGATCCCACACCGGATCCGGGTGGAAACATGCTCCTCGGCGGCTCGTGGAACGCGATCGAAATGATGCGCTGGCCTTCGGCAAGGCCTTTGCCGGTGCGCAAGAAGAACGGGACGCCGGCCCAACGCCAGTTGTCGATCTCGCATTTCAGGGCGATGAAGGTTTCGGTGTCCGATTCCTCCGACACTCCGGGCTCATCGCGATAGCCCCGGTATTGCCCGCGCACGACATGGTTTGGATCAAGAGGACGCATCGAGCGGAACACCTTGTTCTTCTCATCGCTGATCGCCGCCGACGCAAGCTCGGTGGGGGGCTCCATCGCGACGAACGCCAGAATCTGGAACAAGTGCGTGACGACCATGTCTTTGAACGCACCGACGGATTCGTAGAATTTCGCGCGAGTTTCGACCGTCAAGCGCTCCGGCACGTCGATCTGGATGTGGTCGATGAAGTTCCGGTTCCAAATCGGCTCGAATAGCCCATTGGCGAATCGAAACGCGAGGATGTTCTGCGCCGCCTCCTTGCCCAGGAAGTGATCAATGCGGAAGATCTGCTCTTCTTCGAAGCGTTCGTGGATCGCCTCATTGAGCTTGCGAGCGCTGGCCAAGTCGACACCGAACGGCTTTTCCATGATGACCCGGCTGTTCTCTACCAGGTCCGCTTTCTGCAGCATGTCCATCACCGGCATCACCGCCGACGGCGGCACGCTCAGGTAATGCAGCAAGGGAGCCTGGCCGCCGAGAACCTCGCGCTGTTCGGCCACCGCCCGTGCCAGCGCCTCCGGGCCGTCCTGCTGGGCGACGAAGGTCAGGTTTGCGATGAATTGCTCCGCGAGCTCCTCAGAGACTTCGTGGTGCGCGAACTCTTTGCAGGCCTTCTGCGCCTGCTTGCGGAAGGTCTCGCTGTCGAGTTCGTCGAGTGAGGTTCCGATGATCCGGATTTCCGGAGCGAGATGCGAGCAGCTGAGGTGCAGCAGTCCGGGCAGTAGTTTGCGGCGAGCCAAATCGCCTGTTGCGCCGAACATCACGATGACGTGCGGTGCCGCGCCGTTCGTCTGCTGAGTGGACCCTTGGCCCTTCGCGGCATTCGTCACGAACCCAAGCGTAACCAAGCCCGGTCGTCTTCACACCTTGCAGAGACGAATGTTCAGATTGCCAGCCGGGCGGACGGCGACACGGGGGGCACGCAGACCGCCCCCCGTGTGTCGTCGTTATCCCTGAGGAAGTTGGTACCAGCCCTTCTCGTCCCCATAGGCCCAGCCACACGGAACCCGCTCCCACTTCGTTCCGTCGTCGCCACCGTTCCAGATGTCGCACTTCGGCCCGTTCGGATCAGGTCCCGGCGCGGGGTCGCCGTGGGCGATGCCGGTACCCAGCAGCATGGTGGCCGCGCAAGCCGCGACGAACACCAGTTTCTTCGTCATAAGGCAGATCCTTTCTGTCGGTCAGATAAATTCTGAGGGACAGTCCGGGCTGGCGCGACTTTTAGACAGTTCGCTCAGACGGTGAAGCCCAGCGCGCGGAGTTGGTCGCGGCCGTCGTCGGTGATCTTGTCTGGACCCCACGGTGGGTTCCACACCCAGTTGATGCGCAACTCGTCGACCAGACCAGCACCGATCAGCGCGTTGCGCGACTGGTCTTCGATGACGTCGGTCAGCGGGCACGCCGGCGACGTCAACGTCATGTCGATCAGCGCGACGGTGCCCTCCTCCGCCTCTTCGGTATTGACTCCGTAGACCAGTCCGAGGTCGACGACGTTGATGCCCAGTTCAGGATCGACGACATCGCGCATGGCCTCCTCGATGTCGCCCAGCAGTTCGTTGTCCGGCACCGCGATCTCACTCATCCTGTGACCTCCTCGACGTCGTGTGAAGCTTGAGCCAGCGTGTGCTTTTCCGCGCTGGCCTGGGCCAGCGCATCCTTAAAAGCCATCCAGCCCAGCAGTGCGCATTTGACCCGGGCCGGGTACTTGGCGACACCGGCGAAGGCTATGCCGTCACCGATCACGTTCTCGTCACCTTCGATGTTCCCGCGCGACGACACCATCTCGGTGAACGCGGTGACCGTCTTCAACGCGTGGCCGACGCTTTGTCCGATCACTTGCTCGGTGAGCACCGAGGTGGCCGCCTGGCTGATCGAACACCCTTGGCCGTCGTACGAGACGTCGGCGATCTGCTCGCCGTCGTCCGACAGGGCCACCCGCAGCGTGATCTCGTCGCCGCACACCGGGTTCTTGTGATAGACCTGCGCGCCGAAGGGCTCACGCAAGCCGCGGTGCTGCGGATGCTTGTAATGATCGAGGATCACATCCTGGTAAATCTGCTCGAGGCGCACGCCAGCTCACTCTCCGCCGAAGAACTCGATGGCATGACGAACGCCGGCCACCAACCGGTCGACCTCGTCGAGGCTGCTGTAGACCGCGAACGATGCCCGGGCGGTGGCGGCGACATCGAACCGACGGTGCAATGGCAGCGCACAGTGGTGGCCGACTCGGACCGCGACTCCGTCGTCGTCAAGCACTTGACCCACATCGTGCGCGTGCACGCCGTCGACCACGAAAGACACTGGCGAGCCGCGGTTTTCCATGGTCGTCGGCCCGACGATCCGCACCCCGTCAATACCGGACAGGCCGTCGATCGCGGCGGCCACCAATTCACGCTCGTGGGCTTCGACGGCATCCATGCCGAGCGCGCCGAGGTAGCGGGCCGCTGCGGCCAACCCGACGACCTGGGAGGTCATCGGGGTGCCGGCCTCGAAACGCTGCGGCGGCGCGGCGTACGTGGTGGCATCCATGGTCACGGTCTCGATCATCGACCCGCCGGTGAGGAACGGCGGCATCGCGCTGAGCAGCTCGCTGCGGCCGTAGAGCACGCCGATCCCGTTGGGGCCCAGCATTTTGTGTCCGGAGAACGCCGCGAAATCGACACCGAGCGCGTGGAAGTCGACCGGCTGGTGCGGTACCGACTGGCAGGCGTCCAGCACCGTCAGCGCGCCGACGGCGTTGGCCCGCTCGACCAGTTCGGCGACAGGGGCCACCGCGCCGGTCACATTCGAATGATGGCTGAACGTAACGATTTTGACGTCTGAGTCGAGTTGCAGTGAGTCCAGATCGATACGGCCGTCGCCGGTAACGCCGTACCAGCGCAGTGTGGCGCCGGTACGGCGGGCCAACTCCTGCCACGGGACGAGGTTGGCGTGGTGTTCGAGTTCAGTGGTGACTATGACGTCACCCGGGCCGACGGACCGTTCGAAACGGTTGTCCCCCAACACATACGACAGCAGGTTGAGTGATTCGGTGGCGTTTTTGGTGAACACCAGCTCGTCGACGTCTGCCCCGACGAACTCGCCGATATCGGCACGGCCCTGCTCGTAGGCGTCGGTCGCCTCTTCCATCAGCTGGTGCGCACCACGGTGCACCCCGCCGTTGGAGGTCGTGAGGAATTCCCGCTCGGCGTCGAGCACCTGCACCGGGCGTTGGGACGTTGCGCCGGAATCCAGGTAGGCCAGCTGTTTTCCGCCCCGCATGATCCGCGACAGGATCGGGAAGTCGGCCCGGATCGCCGCGAGATCCAGCGCCGCGGGTCGAGTGACCGAGACCGTCATGTCAGGCCCCCGAGGCGGCCGTCTGGGCGAATCGCTCGTAGCCGTTTTCTTCGAGCTCGTCAGCCAACTCCGCGCCGCCCGACTGGATGATCCGGCCGCCGACGAAGACGTGCACGAACTGCGGGCGGATGTACCGCAGGATCCGGGTGTAGTGCGTAATGAGCAGTACGCCACCGTGCTCCGCTTCGGCGTACCGGTTGACGCCCTCACTGACCACCCGCAGCGCGTCGACGTCCAGGCCGGAGTCGGTCTCGTCGAGAATCGCGATCTTGGGCTTGAGCAGTCCCAGCTGCAGGATCTCGTGGCGCTTCTTCTCACCGCCGGAAAAGCCCTCGTTGACACTGCGTTCGCCGAACGCCGGGTCGATGTCGAGATCTTGCATCGCCGCTTTGACTTCCTTGACCCAGTGCCGCAGCTTGGGCGCCTCGCCGCGGACCGCGGTGGCGGCTGTGCGCAGGAAGTTCGACATCGACACACCGGGCACCTCGATCGGGTACTGCATCGCCAGGAACAAGCCCGCGCGGGCACGCTCGTCGACGCTCATCGCGAGCACGTCTTGCCCGTCGAGCGTGATCGAGCCCGAGGTGACGGTGTACTTGGGGTGGCCGGCGATGGCGTAGGACAGCGTCGACTTGCCGGATCCGTTGGGCCCCATGACCGCGTGCGTCTCGCCGGATTTCACGGTGAGGTTGACGCCCTTGAGGATTTCGATCGCGGGCGTGTCGGGTCCGCCGTCCGGATTGGCGACGGAGACGTGCAGGTCGTTGACTTCGAGTGTGGTCATGTTCAGCTACTTCTCTTGTCTTTTAGTTGAGCCCAGCGGTGATCGCTAGTTCTCGTTCAATGGCTTCGGTAAGGCGCTCGCGCACCGCGGGGACGGCGATCTTGGCGATGATCTCGCCGAAGAAGCCGCGCACCACGAGGCGCCGGGCCTGGTCCTCGGGGATGCCGCGGGCGCGCAAGTAGAACAACTGCTCGTCGTCGAAACGTCCTGTGGCACTGGCGTGTCCGGCCCCGACGATCTCACCCGTCTCGATCTCGAGGTTGGGTACCGAGTCGGCGCGGGCACCATCGGTGAGCACCAGGTTGCGGTTGACCTCGAAGGTGTCTGTGCCGGTGGCCTCGGCGCGGATCAGCACGTCGCCGATCCACACTGTGTGCGCGTCGGGTTTGGGCGAGTCCGGATCACCTTGCAGCGCACCCTTGTACAGCACGTCGGACTTGCAGTTGGGATGTGCGTGGTCGACAAGCAGCCGCGACTCGAAGTGCTGGCCGTCATCGGCGAAGTAAGTACCCAGCATCTGCGCGTCACCACCGGGAGCGGTGAATCGCACTGTCGCCGAAGTCCGTACGACGTCGCCGCCCAGCGTGACGGCGACGTGGCCGAGGACGGCGTCCTTGCCCAGCCGAGCGTGGTGGGCACTGACGTGCACCATGTCGTCGGCCCAGTCGGCGATCCAGATCACGCCGACGCCCGCCGAATCACCGACGATGATCTCCACGTTGTCGGCGTATGTTCCGCTGCCGCGCAGGTCGACCACGACGATGGCCCGCGAGAGTTCCTCGACGCGGATCTGTAGGTGTCCGTAGGCCGTCGCGCCTTCACCTGGCCCGGTGACGACGATTTCGATGGGTTCAGCCACCTCGGTGTCTCGGGCCACGGTGACGATGGTCGCGTGATTGAACGACGAGAAAGCTTGCGCGGCAACCCGATCAGTGGGCACACCACCCTCACCGAGCCGGTCGTCGCCGCGCCGGACCGTCTCCACGCTCACGCCGGGGCGCTCGGTGACCTCGATGACCGCGTTTCCGGTCGCCGGCGCGGACCCGTCGTGCAGGCCGCGCAGCCGCTTCAGCGGGGTGAACCGCCACAGTTCGTCGCGGCCGCCGGGCACCTCGAAGGCGTCGACGTCGAACGAGGCGAACAGCTCGCCCTTGTTGGCAGCGGCGAGAGCCGAACCCTCAGCCGCTTCAGTCACATTGGTCACTAGCCGACCGCACCTTCCATCTGCAGCTCGATCAGCCGGTTGAGCTCCAGGGCATACTCCATCGGCAACTCTTTGGCGATCGGCTCGACGAAGCCGCGCACCACCATCGCCATCGCCTCGTCCTCGGTCATGCCGCGGCTCATCAGGTAGAAGAGCTGATCGGCGCTGACTTTGGAGACGGTGGCCTCGTGGCCCATCGTGACGTCGTCCTCGCGGATATCGACGTACGGGTAGGTATCGCTGCGACTGATCGAATCGACAAGCAGCGCATCGCATTTCACGCTCGAACGCGATCCGTGCGAGCCCTTGTTGACCTGGACCAGGCCGCGGTAGGACGCGCGACCGCCGCCACGGGCGACCGACTTCGAGACGATGTTGCTCGACGTGTTGGGCGCCAGGTGCAGCATCTTGGCGCCGGTGTCCTGGTGCTGGCCTTCGCCGGCGAACGCCACCGAGAGCACCTCGCCCTTGGCGTGCTCGCCGGTCATCCACACGGCCGGGTACTTCATGGTGACCTTGGAGCCGATGTTGCCGTCGACCCACTCCATGGTGGCGCCCGCTTCGGCCCGGGCCCGCTTGGTGACCAGGTTGTAGACGTTGTTCGACCAGTTCTGAATAGTGGTGTAGCGGCACCGGCCGCCCGGCTTCACGACGATCTCGACCACCGCGGAGTGCAGCGAATCCGACTTGTAGATCGGCGCCGTACAGCCCTCCACGTAGTGCACGTAGGCGTCCTCGTCGACGATGATCAGCGTCCGCTCGAACTGGCCCATGTTCTCGGTGTTGATCCGGAAGTAGGCCTGCAGCGGGATGTCGACGTGCACGCCCTTGGGCACGTAGATGAACGATCCGCCCGACCACACCGCGGAGTTCAGCGCAGAGAACTTGTTGTCGCCGGCCGGGATCACGGTGCCGAAGTACTGCTTGAACAACTCCGGCTGCTCGCGCAGGCCCGAGTCGGTGTCCAGGAAGATGACGCCCTGGGCCTCGAGGTCCTCGCGGATGG
>JBAWAV010000278.1:0-2496 GCA_049589475.1 Mycobacterium sp. | reverse complement strand
TGTGGGTGGTCACCGGCGACGGGGACGCGTTGTCGATCGGTGGTAACCACCTGATTCACGCGCTGCGCCGCAACATCAACCTGACCATCCTGCTGTTCAACAACCGGATCTACGGCCTGACCAAGGGTCAGTACTCGCCGACGTCCGAGGTCGGCAAGGTGACCAAATCGACGCCGATGGGCTCACTGGATCACCCGTTCAACCCGGTGTCGCTGGCGCTCGGCGCCGAGGCGAGCTTTGTCGGCCGCGCGCTGGACTCCGACCGCAAGGGCCTGTCCGAGGTCTTGCGCGCCGCCGCCGAGCATCGCGGGTCCGCGCTGGTCGAGATCCTGCAGGACTGCCCGATCTTCAACGACGGCTCATTCGACGCGCTGCGCAAAGAGGGCGCCGAGGAGCGGGTGATCAACGTCCACCACGGTGAGCCGATCGTCTTCGGCGCCAACGACGACTACTGCGTCGTCCGCTCCGGCTTCGGTCTCGAAGTCGCCAAGACCGCCGACGTCAGCGTCGACGAGATCGTGGTGCATGACGCGCACGCCACCGATTCCGCTTACGCGTACGCACTTTCGCGGCTCTCCCAGCAAAACCTGGAGCACACCGTGATGGGCATCTTCCGTCAGGTCAAACGGCCCACCTACGACGATGCCGCACGGTCACAGATCGCCGCCGCACGCGAATCGAGTCCGTCTGACCGCGCCGCCCTGCAGTCGTTGTTGCACGGCCGCGACACCTGGACAGTGAACTGAGGTGGCTACCGCAACTAGGCCGGCATCGTTAGCCGGTGTGGTGTTGGCTGGCGGCGCATCGCTTCGGGCTGGGCGTGACAAGGCCGTCAAGCCGGTTGCAGGGTCCGGAACGCAGGTCGAGAACGTCGTCAGCGTCATCGGGCAGCGGTGTCAGCCGGTGTTCGTGGTAGCCGCGCCGGGGCAGGCGCTGCCGAATTTGTCGGCGGAGGTCGTCCGCGACGACGCTCGCGGCCTGGGTCCACTGCTGGCGACCGCACGCGGATTGCACGCCGCCGCGGCCGCCGGCGCCGAGCGGGCATTCCTGTGCGCCGTCGACGTTCCGTTCCTCACCCCTGAATTGATCGACGTGCTGTTGGCTCGAGCCACCGAAGTCGACGCCGACGTCGTGCTGCCTTGGGATGGAACCAATCGCTACCTGGTCGGTGTGTACCGAACAGCGTTGGCCGCCAAGGTCGATGAGCTCATCGCCGCCGGCGAGCGGAACATGCCGGCGTTGGTCGATCACGTCGACACCCAGCGAGTGGTGATCTCCGAGCCGCACCCGTCATCCGACGGCAAAGCGGCGACCGGTCTGCGCCGCCTGCTGCTTGCCGGACGCTGATTTTCTGTCGTTGAATTGCGCCTTTCTGTGCCAATTCATTGAGCAATTAACGCGTCGGATATCTGGCTATTCGCTTTTCATTCTAGGTAGCTGAAATTGCACTCCGACACAGGAGTTGCGACGGCTTTCTCTCCCGGTTGCGAATGTATGTCGTTGCGGCGGCGGATATTTCGACGCTCCTCAGCGTGCGCCGGCCCACGCGATGGTGCGCCGACGGCGCATCGCCAGGGCGCCGTAGCCTACTTTGGAAGCGTCCGCGAAAATGTTTGTGAGACAGCATTCTTCGTGCGGCCGCGCGCTCGGGCCGGATCTCTGAACTGTGCGCCGAAATAACCTGTGCAACAGAGTGTTTCGGCGGATTCCGGCTCTTGTTGACCATGTGCGCGCAATCGGACGGCTGAAATGCTTTGCGACACGGCAACACTAAAGTGTGATCTTGATAACTCCCCACATCATGCGCGGCGAGCTCCTGTGCCCCCTGCCGGATGGCGTTAAACCACTTCAGCAGGGTGTCGCAGCTCACAAAATGTGCGTGATTTGGCTCACCGTCGTTGGTCCGCACCAAAGAACTGACGCCGACGACAAAGACACGGTTGACCTGGGAAGTCAATTAGCTGAGAGGCCGTGATCGCGCCGTTACCGTGTCGAAATAGCGGCGTGTCGCGAAATGACGAATGCTGCGCGTTCTCGTACGGTCCGTTTCGGCCCGAAAAGCCGCAGAAGAATCGAATCCAGGGACCCGTGTGTGAGCGGGGGCTACGGACGGCGACGACGCCCCCGTGCGGCCGCCGGGCTCAAGCCCGGATCGTCGGCTCACGCCCCGGCTGTCGTGCCTGAACGAGACGGCACGGCTCGAAGTATCAACCCGCCGGAAACCCGGCACCAGCCCAGCTCGCTGGGCTTGCTTCGGCGCGCGCACCCGCGAAAGGAACGATGTTGAAGAACGTCCGCCAGACGCTCCGCATGGCCGCGATCACCGGTGTGCTTGCCACGACCCCGCTGACGCTGTCCAACGCGATCGCCTCCGCCGATTACGAGCGGGTGAGCCCGTCCACTCCGTTCGAGCTGGCCGCGTTTGTGCCCGCCCCGCCCGCTCCGGATGCCCCGGACGCGCCCGCACCGGATGCGCCGGTCGCTCAGCCCGTCGCC
>JBAWAV010000277.1:0-5925 GCA_049589475.1 Mycobacterium sp. | reverse complement strand
CTGTCGGTGCTGGGCGTGATCAGCCTGCGCGACAAGATCATCTTCCTGGCCGCCCGCGCCGAGGTGTACGCGCCGCTGGCACTGGTGTTCCTGTTCTCCGGGGCCGACATCGTCGTGGGGGCCAAGGTGGTCTTCATGGTGATCTGGATCGGCGCGGCGACGTCAAAGCTCAACCGGCACTTCCCCTTCGTGATCTCGACGATGCTGGCGAACAACCCCTTCATCCCGTCGGGCCCGCTCAAGCGGTCGATGTTCAAGCACTATCCGGATGACCTGCGGCCCAGCGCATTAGCCGGTTTCATCGCCCACTTCTCCACCGCCGTTGAGGGTCTGGTGCCATTGGTGCTGTTCTTCTCGCGCGGCGGCTGGCCGACGGCCGTTGCCGCGTTCGTGATGATCGTGTTCCACGTGAACATCCTGCTGGCCTTCCCGATGGGTGTGCCGCTGGAATGGAACGTGTTCATGATCTTCGGGGTGCTGTGGCTGTTCGTCGCGCACGCCCGGCTGGGATTGTCGAGCATCACCGACCCGCTGCCGGTGGCCGTCCTGTTCGCGGTCATCGCCGGGATCGTCGTCATCGGGAACCTGTTCCCGCGCAAGGTGTCCTTCCTGCCCGGCATGCGTTATTACGCCGGCAACTGGGACACGACGGTCTGGTGTGTCAAGCCGTCCGTCGATGAGAAGTTCCGCACCGGCTCTCGCGCGCTCGGCCCGATGCAACACCTGCAGCTCGAGCGGCTCTACAAGAGCAAAGAGGAAACTCTGGTTCCGATTCACCTCGCATACGCCTTCCGGGGCATGAACACTCACGGGCGCGCGCTGTTCACCCTGGTGCACCGGGCGCTGGCCGGATACGACGAGGACGATTACAACCTGTGCGAGGGCGAAGTTCTTTGCGCAATGGTTCTCGGCTGGAATTTCGGTGACGGGCATATGCACAACGAACGCCTCATCGAGGCGCTACAGGAACGGTGCGGTTTCGAGCCGGGCGATGTACGGGTGGTGATCCTCGACGCGCAGCCCATCCACATCCAGCGCCAGGAGTACCGGCTGGTGGACGCGGCGACTGGCGAATTCGAGCGGGGCTACGTCGACGTCGACGACATGGTCACCACCCAACCCTGGGCGGACGACCTCCCCGTACACGTTCAGCACAGCACCGCGGCTGGCCAGGCGTGAACTTACCGCCGCGGGGCAGTCGGCGCTAATGCGTTGCTGCGCAAGCACACTCGAGTTGACGAGGGATGCGGCGGCTGCGGGCGGTTCTCGATTAGCCCCTGGGTCCGGGGTTTGACAACGTTCACCGCATTGCCTCGGCCCAATCGATATGCCCCTCAAAGCCAAGCGTTTTCGCCATGTCGCGATAGCGATCCCGGAAGTGCGCGTAAGAAGCGGCCTCTCCGCGAGCCCGCGCCAGGAGAGCCCGCAGCCGCAGCAGCCAGATCTCGCGCACCGCGAAACCGCCGTCGGCCTCCGCTGACCGCTCTATCGTGGCCTCCGCTAACCGCTCGATCGCGGCCTCGGCTTCGGCTAAGTCGCCCTCGTCCCCCCGATCGACCAGTGTTTCGACCAGAACACCGGTCGCCGGAATGCTCCATCCCAGCAGCCGTCCGTCGCGGAACTGGCCGTCCGCGGCCGCGCGCAGGAGCGGTAAAGCGCCGTCGCGATCTCCGCGTTGAGCCTTCTCACGAGCCAGGCAGACCTCGACGATAGGTAACTCGGCCAGGAAGGACCCCCGGCGCACAAACACTTCACCGACCTCCGCCAGGACCTGCCGCCCCCGGTCGCGCTCCGCGTTCGTCCGGCGGTGCACCAGCGCAATGCCCAACGTCATCCGGGAGATGGCAACGGCGACATCATCACCGGATTGTTCGGCAATTCGCAGGGCATCCTCGATCTCGCCCATCGCGCGATCGTCAGGCCTCAGCATGCCCGGCGGTATTGCCGCGGAGTAAGCGTAGGTGACAACAGTGGCGTAGGACATCGGGTCGGTGCTGCGGGCCATGGCGAGGCCGTGCCGCAGGTCGTCACGCCATCCCGGAAGTCCCAGGCAATAACTGGCCGTTGCCCGCGTCGTAAAAGCGAGCGCTAAGGGAGATCCGATAATGAAGTTGCCTTTTGAGGGATCACCGTCGGCCAGGTCGATCACCATCTGTGACCACCGCAGCGCGTCAGGCCACTCGGCGCACTTAGCTCTGGCGTAGATCGACGCGAGGGACAGGCCCACCGTCAAGGTCGGATCCTCGAGCGACTCGATGAGGGCCATGGCTTCCGATGCCAGCTGCGACGCCTCGTGCAGCCGGGCCTGATGCAAGTGATCCATCACCTGCCCCGCCATGGCGATGGCCAGTGAAGGCTTGTCCCCGGCAGCGGCACACAACTCCCGCAATTCCTCAAAGCGGGCGCCTGTCGCATGTTCATTTACTCGCCAGGCGATCCCGCACAACATGGTGCGAGGAGCAATGCGCATGGCTGCCCGGCCGGGGTCATCGGCGGGAAGGGCGTCGGCGATCCTTCGGGCGCGCTCCCAACTGCGCCATGCCGCGGCGATGTCGCGGTTGGTCGCCCAGGTTGCGGCCCGCACTTGCCAGCCGTAGGCGGCGTGCCCATCGCCGGCCGCCTCCAGATGCTCGGCAATCAGGGCGGCATTTTCATCGCCTGCTGCGGGATTACGTGATTCGATAGCGGCCGCGACGCGGCGGTGCAGCTCGGCGCGATCGGATTCGAGCTGGGTTTCGTAGGCCACCGTCCGGATCGACGGATGGTGGAACACGTACTCCGGCTGCCGGGTGAAGCGAAGCTGATCGATGAGCTGAGCGGCGAGCAGATCGTCAACGACCGCGTCAACGCCCAGTGCGGCCAGCAGGTCCCGGTCGAACCGCGCACCGAGCACTGCCGCTGCGCTCAGCGTGCGTTTTGCCCTTGCGTCGAGTCGGTCGATGCGTGCGGCGATGGTTGCCTGCAGCGTGGCCGGCACGCTCGCCTCGCCGACCTCGGCCGCGCAGAGGTATGCACGCGGCTCGCCGCGCAGGACGCCGCGCTCGGCCAGTTCGCGCACGATCTCCTCGGCGAAGAACGGATTACCGGCGGCCCGCTCGGCGATCCGCCGGCCCAGCGCGGCGTTCGAGGGATCCGGGCCGAGCAGCTCCGAGACCAGGCCTGCGGTTTCTGAATCACTCAGCGGCGCAAGGGCAACAGTCTGGGCACCTGCCACTCGGGTCAACGCGCCGTGATATTCGGGTCGGGAGGTAATCAGCACCAGCGTGGGCGTCTGCGACATGACCGCGAGGAAATCCGTCAACAGCGATTCGCTGACCTCGTCGATCCAATGGACGTCCTCGACGACGAACACCGCCGGGACTTGGCGCGCCAGCGAGGCCGCATTGACCAGCGTCGTCAACCGCCGCCGACGAGCGTCCGGATCGATCTTCGGCAGCTCCACATCGGGATCTGCGATGCCCAGCAGGTCGTCAAGGAGCACCAAGTCCTCAGGCACCGCGTCGGGAGCCTGAGCCCGGATCCGCGCGCGGGCTGCAGCTGGGTCGAGACTCTCGACGCCGGTGGCTGCGCGCAACAGGCGCGCCACGGCATGGAAGGGGACCTGGCTGGCGTGCGATTCGCAGAAGACGGTGAACACGTCAACGTCGTGGGCATCTGCCATCGCCGAAACTTCGCGCACAAGGCGGCTTTTGCCTATGCCGGGCGAGCCGACCACGCTGACCACCGCGCCGTGGCCGTCAAGTGCATGCTCCAGCAAGCCCGCAACGGCAGACAGTTCCCACTGCCGACCGACCAGATCGGGCTGCGGCCGTGGCGGCCGAATTGCTACCGGGTCGAAGTCGTCGGTCACCTGGTCGAGGTCGAGCAGCGACAACAAGGCGGGCAAGCCGGAAAGCTCCGCTACCGCGTCCCGACATGCCGGGCACTCTCCCAGGTGTGCTTCGAATTCGCGCCTGTCCATCTCGGACAAGGACCCCAGCACGTAAGCCGCGTCCCACTGCGCATACTTGTCGGCGTCTTGTCCGCGCGATCCGGGGACGGGTGCTCCCTGCCCCGGCAAAGCGGTCATTGCGCCACTCCCATCTCCAGCAGCGTCTGCTGCAGTGCTCGCAGCGCATGATGCAACCGCGATTTTACGGTCGCTTCGGCGATTCCCAGGTCCGCGCCGATTTGTGCGGTTGTCCAGCCGTAGAAGTACGCGCGTCGGACAAACGCGCGATCCTCCGCAGACAACCGCGCGAACGCTTCAGCGACCAGTGTCCGGTTGGTTTCCGGAGTGTCCATGACCAGCCTTCCAGTGGTACCACGGATGCGGCGCCATTTTGGTTCAAGGCCGGCGCTGGCCGATGGTCCGCAGGCGGGACCGTTAGCCGTGCAATCAGAACCCGCAGAATCGTTCGCCTTGGGCAGGGCGGTGCTCCGTGTGCGGCACGCAGTGTCTTCGTCATCCGACCCTCCGCCGCTTCCGCTGCCCCGAGTTTCTATGGGTCCGCCAAGAATAGGGCGGACCAGACGCTTGAATTGGCCGTTTCCGCGGTCGAATCCGGGCGCGTACTGCGGGGCTGTTTCGACGGTCGGCGGGCACTGTGCGCGGGGCATGCACCCCTAGGTCAGAACTGACTCGACTCCGTCGCGAAGCCTGACCGGAATCCTGACTGATACTTCGGCACTCGCTCTTGACCGCTCGCGCGAGAGGCGTGGGCAAATTATCATCAGGCCCGTGACGCGCTGGCTCAGGGCGAACGGCGGACCGCTCGGGCTCGGTATCGTTCTGCTTTCACTCGGCACGGGGCTGGTTTTTCAACAAGGCCTGGTTCGGATTGCCGGTTGGGTCTTACTCACTGGCGCTGTCGTTGCATTCATACTCAGCTCCGAATCGATACAACGACGGATCCCTTGGATGGTCGTGTCACGCAAGGAGCTGTCCACTGAGTTTTGGGAGCGCGCGTTCGAGGCGCTTCCATTCCCCGCATTCATCAAAGAATTCCCCCACGATCGGCACGTGAAGGGCAACGACGCTCTTACGCGATTCCAGGGCAAGAAGCCTTCGGCGGAGCTGGCCGGAGTCGATCTCGCCGCTCTCATTCAACAGGATCACCGACTCGGGGATCGCCTCGCTGAGCAGGAGGGTTTCTCGATACAGCTCGAGCTGACCGACAAGGTCACAACGTTGAAACCGCGAGCAATCCTGACCCTGAAGTCGTGTATCGAGTACGAAGGCCGAAAATACGTCGTCGGTAGTTATGTACCGGTTGCTTTGCCTGCCGATCTCCCGTCGGGAACTTCCTTCGAAGTGGCGGAGTGCGGAGGCCAGATTCTCTTTCAGTGCCCGGCAACTGCAGTCGACGGGAATTACCTCGTGGTCACGCTCGGCAAATCAATTCACGGACCGCAAGCCGAATCGACGGAGTGAGCGCTGAAACGGGCGCACCCGGCAAGTGGTCAACGGCGGCGTCGCTCGGGCAATCGAGCGGGTCACCTATTGCGGATCCGATGCACCGCGAGAGCCGCGGCGAGGGCCGCGATTCCGGCCAGCGAAATCGCTACGGCGGGCTTTTTGACGAACCCGATCACCCGGGCTTTGGCGTTGTCAACGAGTCGGCGCGGATTAGCCCGCACAGCGAGTGAGTCGACGGTGGCCGCGAGCTGGTCGCGGGCGTGGTCGATGTCCTGCTTGATGGTGTCGGGATCCCGCTCCGCCACGCTCATCCTCCCCGGCTCGGTCTAGGTTGGTGCCTGCCGACCTACCCTAGATCAGCCGGCACTGATCCCACGTGCCGGTGAACAGAAAGGCACCTCGTTGACCGACACCGCACGCCTTGCCCCGGGCGACAAAGCGCCCGCCTTCAACCTGCCGGACGCCGACGGGAAGAAGGTCTCGCTGGCCGACTACAAAGGCCGTCGCGTGATCGTCTACTTCTACCC
>JBAWAV010000276.1:0-5895 GCA_049589475.1 Mycobacterium sp. | reverse complement strand
TCGATGGTCGCGGTTTCCGGATCGGGAAGCAGCAGCATGTCGGACTCGTGGATGGACTGGAATCCGCGAATCGACGAGCCATCGAAAGCCAGCCCGTCCTCGAACACGGTTTCGTCGAAGGCATAAATCGGAATGGTGAAGTGCTGCATGGTGCCCGGCAGGTCGCAGAAGCGGACGTCGACGTACTCGATGTGCTCGTCCTTGGCGAGTTTGAAGATATCGTCGGGCGTCTTGTCGGACACGGATTACCCCTTTGCTTAGCTCAACCGCGCCGTCGCGGCGTGCCACAATTCACGCACGCCGCGGCGCTTTCCGCATCCGGGGCGACCATCTCCCCGACGGTTGCTAGGACGTCAGATCTTTGCGGGGGGTATCGGCGGTGACTCCGCCGTCGACGACGAACTCCGAACCCGTCGAGTAAGAGGATTCGTCGCTGGCCAAGTAGAGGACGAGGTTGGACACCTCGATCGGCTCAGCGGGCCGGCCGAGCGGCGCAGCGACGATGTCGTCGGGAAAGTGGGCCGTCATCGGCGTGCGTACCAACCCGGGGTGAACCGAGTTGACGCGGATGTTGTAACGCCCCAGCTCTATCGCCGTGGATTTGGTCAGTCCGCGCACTGCCCACTTCGAGGCGACGTAGGCGTGCGCAAACGGGGCACCCCGCAGCCCCTCGATCGACGAGATGTTGATGATGGAGCCCCCGCCGGACCGGATCATGTCGTCCACCACGGCTTGGGTGCCCAGGAATGTGCCGGTCAGATTGACGTCGAGGGTGTGGCGCCAGCGTTCGAGTTCGAACTTGCGGATCGTTTTCCGGCCCGCGACGCCGGCATTGTTCACCAGGACGTTGAGGCGGCCGAACCGCCGTACCGTTTCGGCGACGGCCGAGGTCCACTCCTCGGGCTGTGTCACGTCGAGGCGCAGGTAGTGCGCGTTATCGCCGAGTTCGCTTGCGACAGCACGGCCTTCGTCGTCGAGAATGTCGCCCATGACGACCTTGGCCCCTTGGCTGACCAGCAGCCGCGCGTGTTCGGCGCCCATTCCGCGGGCACCGCCGGTGATCAGCGCGACTTTGCCATCGACTCGTCCCACAGCAGATCTCCCTCTACCGGCTTAACCGCCGTAGGTGGGGCCTTGCACTCCGTTGGTCCAGGTCGTGCATTTGTTGCCGGTGCAGCACGTTTCCTGCAACTGCGGGTCTTGCCCGAAATGGGCGCTCACCTGGCTTTGGCTGTATTGACCGCCGGAGTTCTTGCACGAATCTTCGATGTCGGTCTGCGCATGAGCGAAAGGTGCGGCCAAGACCATCGCCGCAGCCGGAATGGCGAAAGCAGCAAGAGGAATGGCGTTGAAGACCGGGCGTTTCATGTTTCTCCGTAGCTCTGGGTGTTGCGCCAGTTTACCGACTCCGCGTGATTAGACCGCTGAGTGCGTCGTGGCGATGGTCTCGATCGTCGACGACAGCCCCCCGTCGAGCGCGTCGGTCAGGCCGGCGGCGGCGGCGTCATCGATCCGATGTAGTAGATCTCGTGCCCGGTCGGGTAACCGCCCCCGTTGGTGGCGATGTGCACATGGTCGTAGTGGTTGGCGGTTTCGTTGCCCATGTTGGCCGTCCAGCTCGGGTTGCCGATGCCCGGGTAGATCTTCTGTCGCCAGATCACGTGGTCGATGCCCCACCGTTTGGCGTTCGCCAAGGCGTATCCGGCGATCTGGTCGCCGAGCTCGATGCCTTCGGGGCTGCCGTGGTTCGGGATCATCACGTCGATCGCCAACCCGTTGGGATGCCACGGCAGCGCGTCCTGGCGGTAGCCACCGATGGTAGTGATCTGCGGAAACAGCAGGCTGATGGCGCGGGCCGCCCAGATGGTCTTGACCTGCAGCCCGTTCTCCGGCGCGATGCCGACCGGCAACGCGAATTGGAAGCTTTGCGCAGCAGCGGGCGCGTCGGCGGCCAACGATTGCGCTTCGGCGGGAGTGGCGATGTGCGGCGGCGCAGCGGCGGGGGCGGGCGCGGGTGCGGCCGGCGAACTCGGTGCGGGCTGAGCGATCGGCGCGGTCGCCGCGACCTTCTTGACGCAGCATGGCGGCTCGCTGCCCTGGGCGTAGAGCATGCCGGCGGACACCACCAGCGCACCGCCGAATGCCAACCAGCGACCCCGGCTGCTGGCTCGGTTTGTGCTCACGAGCAGCACTTTAGTGTGGTCTCAGGCGCTACGTGGCAACTTTCTTCAGGTCTCTCAGCGGTCTGCCAGATCAATAGATGACCGGTGAGAAGGCGGCCGAGTTGCCGGTGCCTTGGCAACTCACGTCGACGGCGTAGTGTCCGCCGATCTGCTGGAAGATGATCGTTATCGGTGCCGAGGGATTGGGTCCGGTGACGGTCGTCTGGCGATTGAAGGGAAATGCCGGCGTGCCCTGCACTCCCACTGCGTGGTACTGGCAGAACTCCGTAGCGCCTTCTGGGTTCCGGCTATCGACGACCGTCGCGAATATGGCCCCGCGGCCACCGCCGTAGATGACCTGCATGCTGTTGTCGCTGTTGTAGAAATACGTCGGCTCGGTTGCTGATGCAGTGCCTGCGCCCGCAAAAAGCATGAGGGCGAACGAGGTAGCTGCAATCGAGCCGATCGCCCCGGCGCGCAGCACCGCGATGTTCCGATGAGTTCTCATGATCAGCTCCTGCTCCCGTTGCACCATGGCGCGTCACCACATATTAATTGCGCCGCACCGGCGTGTACCCGCTTCTCACTGAGCTAGACACGGCTCGAGAACCTAGAAGAGTCGCTGCAGTTCTGCCGAGCGTAGCGGGCGTCGTTGGGCCGCTTGGTGGGTAAAGACCACGTGCAATGCGTCGTGGGCCGGACTGCGGTGCGTAGGCGGCACTGCGCGCCTGCGGGCGGCACGCTCGCGCTCGCGCTCGATGCCGGATTCGATGAAGTCGGCGGCGATCAACCATGCGGCGCAGAACGCCACCGCGACACCGAACTCCAGCGGTGAGCCAGCGGTGAGTGCCACCAGTGCACAGGCGCCTGACAGGACAGACATCGTGATCGCGCAGATGTGAAGTGTGGTGAGGCGCGCGGGCATCTCCATGGCGTCCTCCTTTCAGTCGGTAACCGTGACCTCAATGTTTCGTTACCGTGACTGCGTAAATGAGGGCCTCACGTCACATTCGACGAAGGGCCGATGGCCCCGAGTAACGGACCAAAAGTCCCAGACGGCGACGGTCGCAGAGTCAGTGCACAACCGTCAGGCGGCTAGCACCCCGAGCGAGGGCGGCGTGTGCTGCCAGCTGGCCGGCAAGGTCCGATAGCGCACGCGCGGTTGCCATTTCCTGGCGGGTGTGGTCATTGAGGTAATCGGACGGGTGCCGATAGGCGACCCCTGTCCCGGCCAGGTTCCTTCCGGCCCAGGCCAACTCGACTCTGGCGCAGGTTCGGCCGCCGTCCTCGCTGAGCGTGATACGCATCGTCGAAGGCGTCGCGGGGAGAATGGGGGGACCGCTGGGGTGCATCGTGTGAACCTCCATGAACGTCGTGCTTCGAGCCTAAAGGCGGCAGCACCGAGCTATAGGGTCGTTCGTCACCAACGCTGTTGCCGTTGGACATCATTCGGTCGCAGACGCGGACCCCCGAGCGCGGCGACTTGTACCGTCGCAGCATGACCCATTCCGCACCGGAAGCCTTTCGCCACGATCCCGGGTCTTACGAAAGCCTCTATCGGGGCGGGCCGGCGTTTCCGGGTGCGCCCGCGCCGAAGGCCATCCCCTGGGACATCCGGCAGGCTCAGCCTCGGCTCATGGAACTCGAAGCGCTCGGCGCAATCACGGGCCAGGTGCTCGATGCCGGCTGCGGACTCGGTGACAACGCGATCTACCTGGCTCAGCGCGGCCACCAGGTGACGGGCTTCGACAGCTCGCCGACCGGGATCGAGCAGGCTCGCGCGCGGGCCGCTGCGGCCGGCGTCCAGGTGCGCTTCGAGGTCGACGACGCCACCGACCTGACCCGTCTCGACCGACTTTTCGACACCGTCGTCGACAGCGCTCTCTATCACTGCCTGAACACCGCCGAACGGCACGCCTACGCCGCCGCCCTGCACCGCGTGACCACGCCGCGCGCTCGCTGGTTCATCTATTGCTTCTCCGAAGACAACGTCAACGGCGTCACCGCTCCGATGGAGGCGGTGGCACCGGCCGAAATCCGCGACACGTTGGCAAGCACCGGGTGGCTCGTCGACTTTCTCGGACCCGCCACCTTTGTGTGCAACGCGGCGGGTTTCTCTGGCAGCTTCGGCAAGCTGCCAGAGTCCCTTCTCGAACATCTGCCGCCCGGGCTCGCCGAACAGATGCGCCAGATGGGCGAACGAATGGCCACCATCTTGCCGCTCCTCGATGACGGCCTCATAAACCTGCCGTGCAACGTCGTTCACGCGACGAAGGCGGATTCTTAACCAACGGCAACGTCTTCCCTTGACGCGCTTCACACACGGCTGCTAGACATGGCGTACGCCCATAGTTGGGCGATCGCCCAAAGTCTGATGCGGAGGCCACGGATGGGGACCGTCGCGCACGAAACCGACGTCTACTACGACCCCTACGACACAGGGATCAACACCGACCCGTATCCGACCTACGCGCGGCTGCGCGAGGAATCGCCGATCTACTACAACGAGAAGTACGATTTCTGGGCGATTTCAAGGCATTCCGACGTCGAGCAGGCGCTGGCTAACTGGCAGACCTTCTCCAGTCGCCGAAGCGACATCCTGGAGTTGGTGAAGTCTGAATTCGACATGCCCGGCGGTGTGATGATGTTTCAGGATCCGCCCGAGCATTCGATGCTGCGCGGCCTGATGTCGCGGGTGTTCACGCCGCGCCGGATGGCCGCGATCGAGGACCAGATCCGCGACTACTGCGTGCGGTGTCTGGACCCGCTGGTCGGCTCGGACGGTTTCGACATCATCGCCGAACTCGCTTCGATGATGCCCATGCGGGTGATCGGCATGCTGCTGGGAATCCCGGAGTCCGAACAAATCTCGGTTCGCGATGCCAACGACGCCAACCTGCGCACCAAGCCGGGCACGCCACTGAAGGTCGCCAACGCTGACTCGATCGCCGACGGCCGGATCTACGCGGACTACGTCGAATGGCGGTCGAAGAACCCGTCCGACGACTTGATGACCACATTGCTCAATGTCGAATTCGACGACGAGCAGGGCATACACCGCAAGCTGACCCGCAAAGAGGTGCTGCACTACACCCAGGTGGTCGCCGGCGCGGGCAATGAGACGACGGGCCGGCTGATCGGCTGGCTGGCAAAGGTTCTCGCCGAGCACCCCGACCAGCGGCGTGAGATCGAGCAGGATCGATCGCTGTTGAATCGGACGGTCGACGAGACACTGCGCTTCGAACCGACCGGCCCGCACGTCGCCCGTTGGCTGGCAACGGATTTCGAGTGCTACGGCAAGACGGTGCCGGCGGGCAGCGCCATTTTGCTTCTTTTCGGCGCGGCCAACCGTGACCCGCGGCGATACACCGACCCGGACAGCTTCGACATCCACCGCGACAACATCTCGCACATCACCTTCGGGAAGGGCGTGCACTACTGCCTGGGCGCCAACCTCGCCCGCTTGGAAGGCCGCGTCGCGCTGGATGAGATTCTCAACCGCTGGCCCGAATGGGGAATCGACTACGACACAGCGCAACTCGCCTCGACATCCACTGTGCGCGGATGGCAACGGCTGCGGATCCTGCTGCCTTAACCGCGACGAGCTTTGGGCTGCGGCATCTCGAACCGGTCGAGCATGCGGTGTACCAGCGCAACGGCCTCGTCGTGACCGCCGGCGGTGCCGAGCCCTTGTTCGAGTATCAGCGTGCGGCCGATCGCGGCGATCACGACC
>JBAWAV010000275.1:0-4940 GCA_049589475.1 Mycobacterium sp. | reverse complement strand
GTGCTGCAGCTGGGCCCGCGGGTGCACCGATTGCTGACATGGCCGGTGCGCCAGTCGCTGCGCCGGTTCCCGCCGGTGCACCGTTCCCGTTCCCCGCGGGTGCACCGCTTCCGGTGGGCGCTCCCGTGCCGGCAGGTGCACCCGTGGGTGCTCCGGTGGTCCCGGCCGGCGCACCGCTGATTGCACTCGGTGGAGCGGGTGCCGGCCCCCCGGGTGCGGTGATCACAGACTTGGCAGGCGCCGCGGGAGGTAAGGGTGCGCCGGTGGGCACGGCGTCGGCGGACGGCCCTCAGCCGGGTCAGCCTATTACGCCCGGGCCGACGGGGTAAGAACCGCTTCGCACGATCAAAAGGCGCCCCGACGAAACGTCGGGGCGCCTTTTGAATGTAAGTATCTGTGCGACAACAGCATCGGCAATCGCCGAGGTTATTCCTTGACGACCACCGGATCGCCGATGTTGACGTTGTTGAAGTACCACTCGGCGTCTGCCGGGCTCAGACTGATGCAGCCATGGCTGACATTCTCGTGGCCCAGCGCATTGACCGCCCACGGTGCCGAATGCACGAACAGGCCCCGGCTGGTGATGCGAGTGGCGTAATCGACTGGGACCCGGTAACCCGCCGGATCGGTGATCGGAACGCCGACGCTGCTTGAATCCATAATCAGTGAGCGGTCTTTGGACATGACCGTGTAGACGCCGACAGGTGTCGGAAACTCCGGTCGGCCCATCGACGCCGGCATCACCCCGTCCTCGCCCCAGTGGGCTTGGTGGTGCGGGGCGGGCGGCGGCGGTCCAGCGTGGACTCCGTCGACGCTCACGGTGAACGTGTGGGCGGAGATGTCCGCGACGCCGAGGACGGCCGGACCTGTCTTGAGGTCTGTCGACAGGCCACCCACTGACAGCGCAATGGTGCTGTGTGCCGGCCAGTACCGGTCCGGAACCCATTGCACGGCATCGTTATCGAGCCATTCGAACTTACCGGTCATCGGCGGTGTGGCTTTGATCTTCAACGCCCGCTCGGTGGCATGCCGGTTGACGATGGGCGTACGGAAGTTGACGACCACAGGGTATGCCACACCCACCACTTGATCGGATCTCGGTTGAATCGAGGCGATCTCGGACGTCAGCGATGGGCTCATCGCGGCACTGCTCACTCCAGTTGGGTCGGCGACGAGGGACGCGGCAACGCTAACCGCCGCGAGAACAGACCGAGAGACCGCCCGCATACCAAGTTCCTTCTAGTAGACAAGACTGCAATACGGATCTTAGGGGTGTCCGGAATGTTGGACGCCAAGGGCGCGAGGGCATTTCGGTAAAGCATGTGTCACGGTTCGGCTACGGCCGAAACAGATGTAAACCCGAGATTGCTTGTACTAGTTCGGTATTGAACTTACCGAACGCCTGTCTCACCGGAGGTGACCTGGCCTAACAGAGTCGAATCGCTGGCTGCCACGTCAGAGTCAGACAAGACGAAGTGCCCGGACAGCCCGGTCACCTGCAGGACGCGGTCGAGGAAGGGCGGGCGGTGGTCGAGATGAAGCTCGACGCCGTCATGTGAAGTACGGCGGTGGATGAGTAGCAGACCCGACAGGGCCGCGGAGTCGAGGAAGGTCAACTCGCTGAAGTCGAGGTGCAGGTCCGCTAGATCGGCCTGCTGGGCCAGCAGCTGCGACGCGGCGTCGACGAGTTCATCGACAGTTTCGTAGTCCAAGTCACCGGCGATCCGCAAGCGGGCCGATCGTGGCTTCGTGGTAATAGTCATCGAGGAGTTCATGTATTCAATTGGGGGTCGGCCGCCGGCGTCTTTTCGCCGGCGAGGGCGGAATTTGCAGCGTCGATGAGTCGCTGGCTGCGCGGAAACTCATGCAGTTGTTTACCCAAAAGTTCGAGCGCCGGAAACAGGGTTGCCGCGGGCACGCCGCGAGCGACAAGGATATCGGCGGTCCAGAGTATGAAGCCGGTGAACAGCTCGTCGTCGTCGGTGTAGAGGCCCGCCACCAGGAATTCGACGATGTGCGCGATGTCCTCGGCGGTCCGCTGCCGCTCCATTTCGCTGTACTCGCGCATCGCGGGGATGCGCGTCTCCAGGGTCGCCAGCGTCTCCTTGATCAGCTGCGTGGCCGTCTGGCTGACGGTGGTGTACTCCTGATCGACCAGGTGCGGCAGATCGTCGATCGGCTGGCGGGTCGACGACAGATGCGTACTCAGAAATCCCTCGGCCAGCAGCTCGGCGGCCGCGCGGGCATCCGGGGCCCACGCGTCGGCGCCCAACTGCCGGGCGTAGCGGCCGTCCGGGCCGAATGCCGCGCCGCCGGCCAGGACGGCAACTCCCGCGGCTTGGCAGGCGGTGATCGCCGCATGTGCGGTCGGCAGTCGGGTGGGGATGGAGCACGACAGTGCGACCGTGTCGGGCCCACTCTGGTGCAAGTGGGCGATCAGGTGCGGGGTGGGGACCTGAGCGCCGAGAAAGTCGACCTGCCACCCGCGCAGGCGCAGGGTCTCGGCCAGTAGACGGGCCGGCAACGCGTGCCACTCACCGACGACGCACGCGACGGTCACTTTCCCGGTGTGTGCGCCTGTGCGGCGGGCGGGGTGATGAGCCAGCGCGGCGATCACCCGGTCGTTGACGGCCGTGGCCGCGTGTTCCTGGGCGATGCTGATCCGGTTGGCGGCCCATTCGAGGCCGATCTTCTGCTGGACGGGGGCAATCACGTCGAGCAAGACGTCTTCGGGTGCCACTCCGGCATCCATTGCCCCGTAGATCGTCGCCACCGCTGCGTATTCGTCGCAGTCGATGACAGCTCCCCAGAGTTGTTCGCGCAGCTGAACTCGATCGGTAGCGACGGCCCGCGCGGCAGCGGAGTCGACGTCGTGAGAGCTCAAGCCGTGAACCTTCCCGGGGTGTGGCCGTCGACGGCGCTCAGGTGGGTACGGCGCGGGGCGGTGATCGCGACGACGGCGATGTCGTCGTGCACCTGCTGCCCGATCCACTGCGTGGCAAGCATCATGACGCGTTCGACCACGGCGGCGGCGGGCATTCCCGCGCACTCGGCCAGTGCGGCTGCCAGCCGCTCCTCGCCGAACATGTAATTGCCCAGCGGGCCGCCGCGCGCTTCGGTGACGCCGTCGGTGTACAGCACGCACGTCTCACCGGGCGCCAACGACGTCTCGAACGATTGGGTTTCGATGCTCGGCAACGCGCCGATGAGCGTGCCCGCCGTATCGGCCTGCTCGACGCGCCCACCGTCGCGCACAATCAGCGGAGGCAAGTGGCCTGCGCTGGTCAACCGCAACGCCACCCCGCCATCCCGGTTGGCGGCCGATGCCAGCACCAAAGTCGTGAAACGGGCGTGCTCGGTCGACAGCAGCGCGCCGTTGAGCAACTCGAGGACGGCCTGATGGTCGGCGGCCATCGGCGTCAACGCCTGCAAGGTGTTCCGGATTTTGCCGGTCAGCATCGCGGCTTCGAGGCCCTTACCGCAGACATCCCCGAGGACAACCAGCGTCTCGCCATCGGGAGTGGCCGCGGGGTGGACGTCGTAAAAGTCGCCGCCGACCACTTCATAGTCTTCTGAGGCCCGATAGCCGCCGGCGTACTCGATGCCGTGCACCGGGTGCAGTTGGGGAGGCAGCAGGTCCCGCATCAGCGTGCGGGCGATCGCCGCCTGCTCGGCGTAGAGCCGTGCGGCCGACAACGCCGCACCGGCTCGCGCTGCGAACGAACGCGCCAGCACCTCTTCGCCCTCGCTGAACACGCCTTCCTCAGCGTGCCGCAACAGCACCAGCGCACCCGCTGATACACCATGGCCAGGCAGGGGAGTGATCATGACCGAGCCGACCGGGCCCTGGAAACCCTGCGGAATCAGCCACGCCGGCAGCGTCGCGGCGTCGATCCAGCGCGAGGGAACCGGTGGAAATCCCCGCAGCGCCTCGCTCAGACCCGACACCGACGTCGGGTCGGCGTCGACACTGCGCTGCTCGACGACACCCGATGCGTCGCAGTAGAAGACCGGCATCCGCCGGCCACGTCCCGCCGGAGCGACGACGACCGCCGCGTCGGCGAGATCCCGGGCCGCGAGTTGCACCGTCGCTTCCCTGCAGCGGTCGATGTTCAGCGATGCCATCAACACAGACGACGCTTCGAGCAGGAAAGCCGCGCGTTCGTGCTCCCGGGTCAGCGCTTGCTGAGCGTCGCGTAACACCTGGCCGGTGTCTTCGACCAGCGACCAGGCGACTTCGCCGCCGGGCAGCATGGCGTGGTGAGCGTCGAACCTCCGCCCACCCACCGGCCCGGACGCGTTGAACGACTCCCGGTTGTCATGCGTTGCCGAAGGTTCTATGAGCCGAAGGTGTACCGGCGACAGCCACCCAACGGCGACATCGAGACGAATTCCCGGCGCCGCTTCGGGGATCAACGACTGGGCCGACGCGCTCAGCGCTTGGACGACTCCGGCCTGATCAACCACGAGAGTGGGACAAGCGACGTAGGTCCACAGCGATTCATGGTCGGCTTCAACCCGTACTGAGGACCTGTCCTGCATAAATAATCGACCTAAGAATCGTCGTGTCTACTTAACTAACGCTCGAGAGCGAGTTTACGCACATCGGTTGTCGCTGCGGAACACTCGCGTTTTGCCCGATCTTGATATTCGGCTTTGTAGCGCCGCCGGAATCGCTACGGTCGATGGTACCTAAACAACGGAGGTCTTGATGGGCGGGCAGATCCCACTGGTCGATTACCTGGTACTCGACGACGGCAACCCGCATCTCCGAGCGCAGCAATGCGCGAACTGCGGCGCCCGATTCTTTGACCGGCGCAACGCCTGCGCGTCGTGCTTTGGATCCGAATTCACCACGGTTTCAGTTCCAACCGAGGGCACGGTGCGGGCGTTCACAATTGTCACTTTCGCCGCACCCGGCATCCCCACCCCATTCGTCG
>JBAWAV010000274.1:0-15657 GCA_049589475.1 Mycobacterium sp. | reverse complement strand
TCCGTGCACGGTCCTGGTCATGCAGACCGCACATGCGCTGGCCGACGGTCTTCGCGAGGCGGCGCTGGCGGGCTGGCTATTCGGCAGAGCGGCACCGGTGCCGGAAGTGTCGGCGTCGTCACTCGGGCTTCTGCCGTGGCGCGCGGTCGACGCCGCTCGCGCGCATCGGTCGCTGGTCCGCGACATTCGGGCTGGTTCGATCGCTCCTCCGCTCGGTCCGCGGCCGCCGCAGGTTACCAATGCCCGGCCCGTCGGTACCCGATCACTACGTACTCTGGTGCGACATCGGTCGCAGCTGAGGGGTCCCACGGTCACCGTCGCGGCGCTCGCGGCGGTGTCCGGTGCACTCTCCGAGTACCTGGGCGAAGCGACCGCATCGCTCGTTGCCGAAGTACCGATGGCTAAATCCGGTGTACGGCAGGCGAATAACCACTTCCTCAACATCACCGTCGGACTGTACCCGGATCTGGACCGACAGGCTCGCCTCGAGCGGATCGCCGCAGACCTGGCCAATGCCCGCCGCCGCGCGCAGCACCCTGCGGCCCGCGCGGCTGACCGGGCGTTTGCCGGGGTACCCGCCCCGCTGCTGCGTTGGGGCATCAGCCAATTCGATCCCGACGTCAAGCCGCCCCAGGTGTCCGGCAACACCGTGGTGACCAGTGTTTACCGCGGACCTGCCGACCTGAGTTTCGGCGGCGCGCCGGTGCTGCTGATCTCCGGCTGTCCGACGTTGTCACCGGCGATGGGTCTCACCCACGCTGTGTACGGGATCGGCGACACCGTCGCGGTCGGCGTCCATGCGGCCGAGTCGGCGATCGGCGATATCGACGCCTATGTTGCGCTACTCGACGCCGAATTGTGATCATGCGTCATCGTTTTCGCGCGTCGAACCGGCCGCGAGGATCAGCTCTTCGTGGAGTTCGAACCACACCGTGTGGTAGGAGTCGATCAGTGGGCGGGACAGCCACACCGTCTCGCCGGCGTGCACCTTGTCCAGCGCTGTCTGCAGTTTGGTCGAGTAGCGGCCCAGCCGGGGGAGTTGGGCAGCAGCGGCGGCGACGATCGGCGTAACCCGTTGGTGCACAACGTCGAGCCGGGCTAGTACGGCAGCGTCGTAATAGGAGTCGTCGTGCGTGTTGGGCTGACCATCCCTGACCTGCCAGTCGGTGAGCAGCTCCTTGAGTTCGGTGTTTACGGCACGGAAGTCGTTGTACGCAGCCGACATTGCGGCATGGTCCACGTGTGCACGTTCGGCGACCAGCAACTCGTCGAGACGCGCGCGGCCCTCGGGGCTGAGCCGTAACGTCGGGCCGTCGAGCAGTAGTCCCGACCGGGTCAGGTCGTCCACAGTGTCGCTCGGATCCGCGGCCAGTGTGGCTGCAAGGTCGGCGCGGCTCACCCGGCCCTTCAACCGAACCCCTTGCAGCACAGCCAAGTCAGTCACGACACCGTCAGTCACGACACCTCGCTGAGCCGTATCGCCTCCAGCATCGCCAATAACGGACTCGCGGACACCACATCGCACTGCCCACTGTCCAACGCGGTCCGCACCGCGGCCTCGGAATGACGGTCCAGCCGTGGGTAGTCGCCGCGGGTATGCGCCCGTAATGGGCTGACGCGTCGGGCGATATCGGCCAACTTCCGCAACTCGGGCGTGCTGTCCTCGGACCAGGCGGCCAACGGCAGGTCGCCGTCGCGCACTTCGCCCGCATTGCCGTCGACGGTGACCAGCCTGCCCGCCAACGCTGCGGCCACCCCGCTGCCGCAGCCGACTACGGCAGGCCGGCCGAGTTCACGGCTGACGACCGCCGCGTGACTGGTGGCGCCACCGGTCTCGGTGACGATGCCACGCGCGACCAACATGCCGTGAATGTCATCGGGGCTGGTGTGGTTGCGCACCAGGATGACGTGTTCGCCCCGGTCGGCGGCGTCGATCGCCGCGTCCACCTCGGTGAAGGCTCGCCCGGAGGCGATACCCGGTCCTGCTGGCAGGCCCTGTGCCAAAAGCGTTGCCGTCAAGCGCGTTTCCGGTTGCAGCGATGGCTGTAGCAACGCCTCGACGTGTGATGGCGCCACCCGCCGCAGCGTCTCGGCCTCGTCGATCAGGCCGTCGTCGTGCAGCTGCAGCGCCAGCCGGACCGCTGCCTGTGCCGACCGCTTGGCGTCCCGGGTCTGCAGCAGCCACAGCGTGCCGTCTTCAATGGTGAATTCGATCTCCTGTACGTCGGCTGCGAGTCGCTCCAACGAGCGAGCCGCTGCGATCAGCTCGTCGTAGGCAGCCGGCAACCGGGTGCGCAGGGCGGCGATCGACTCGACGTCGAGGGTGCCCGACACCACGTCGTCACCTTGGCCGCCGGGCAGCCATTCGCCGAACTCCGCCCGGGCCCCGGTCATCGGGTTTCGCGAAAACACCACACCGGCACCGGAATTCGCATTGATATTGCCGAATACCATTGCCTGCACCACCGCTGCGGTTCCGCCGCGATCGTCGAGTCCGTGGTGCGAGCGGTAGGCGACCGCGCGCGGTGAATCCCACGACGCGAAGACCGCCTCGATCGCGGCCCGCAATTGAAGATACGGGTCGTCGGGTGGCGCACTTCCTACAATGCGTTGATAGCAACGTGAGAATCGCTGCCGGGTGTCATGGACGAATTCGGTTGTGGCCGAATGGGTTAAGGCGTCTTCGACGGCGTCATTGAATCCGAGATCCAACAAGGTGTCCATCATGCCGGGCATCGACACCGCCGCGCCCGACCGCACGCTCACGAGCAGCGGGCGTGGTCCTCGCCCGAACGTGCGGGCCGTCGCCGCCTCCAGCGTGTGGATTCCGTTGAGCACGTCCGCCCAGATCGCGTCCATCGTCGCCCCGGGATCGGCGTGATAGCGCGAGCCCACCTCGGTGGTGATACAGAACGCCGGCGGTACCGGCAGACCGTTGGCGCGCATCACGTCGATGCCGTGCCCCTTATGGCCCAGAAGCTCCGACGGCGACGCGGCGTCACCGTCGAGCAGTACTACGGGCTGCGTGGACATGCGGATGGTCAAGCTCGACCGCGCAGCAGGCCGAGCCCGACGATACCGGCTCTGATGATCGCGATCTTGATGTGCGGCTCCTTTGCGGTCGCGTGCCGGGTCGCAGGATACCCGTGCCTGCCCGATGATCTAGGTTGGCGTCTATGACTGCCTATGATGTCGGTTTACTGATCCTGCGGCTGGTACTGGGCTTGACTCTGGCTGCTCATGGTTTCAACAAGTTCTTCGGTGGCGGACGTATACCCGGAACTGCGGGCTGGTTCGAGAGCATCGGCATGAAGTACGGCAAATTCCAGGCAGTGGTCGCGGCCAGCACCGAGATCGGCGCCGGCCTGGGGCTGGCTGCGGGGCTGCTCACGCCGATTCCGGCCGCCGGGTTCGTCGCGCTGATGTTCGTCGCGGCGTGGACCGTGCACCGGAAGAACGGTTTCTTCATCGTCAAAGAGGGCTGGGAGTACAACCTCATCCTGGCTGCAGCGGCGGTGGCGGTCGCCACGACCGGCCCCGGGCAGTACAGCCTGGACTGGCTGATCTTCGGCCACAACTGGCACGACGGGTGGCACGGCCTGTTCGGATCACTGCTGCTGGGCCTGGGCGGAGGGCTCGGCCAGCTGGTGCTCTTCTTCCGGCCGGTCAACCAGTCTCACTAGCCGGCGAGTACGGCAGGCTGCTGCCGGTGTTCTCGTCGACGGCGACCCGCTCGCCGAGATAGGGAAACGCGCGCTGCGCGCAGACCGTACGGTTGCAGATCTTGCAGCCCGCTCCGATCGGGACGGCGGTGCTCGCGTCGTGCAGCGCGATCCCGGTGGAGTACACCAGTTTGTCGGCGTGGATCAGGTCGCAGCCTAATCCGATAGCGAAGCTCTTGTGCTGACCCAGGTACCCCTGGCTTTCGGGTGCGGTGGTCTTGGCCAGCCAGAAATACGAACGGCCGTCCGGCATCTGGGCGACCTGGGTGACGATCCGGCCCGGCTGGGCGAAGGCATCGTGTACGACCCACAGCGGGCAGCTGCCGCCGACCCTGCTGAAGTGGAATGCGGTGGCGGACTGACGTTTCGAGATGTTGCCGGCCTTGTCGGTGCGGACGAAGATGAACGGCACCCCGCGCAGTTGCGGCCGCTGCAATGTCGAGAGCCGGTGACACACCGTCTCGAAGCCGACCTCGAAGCGGCGCGCCAGCAGGTCGATGTCGTACCGTAATTCAGCTGCGGCGCTGTGGAATCGGCGGTACGGCAACAGAAAAGCGCCGGCGAAGTAGTTGGCCAGGCCGATGCGGGCCACGCCGCGAGATTCGGAGCTGAGCTGGTCGTCGGTGGCCAGGATCGCCGTCAGCAGCTCCGGCTGGCTGATCAGGGCCAGCTGCGTGGCGATCTGAAAGGCCCGCTGGCCCGGCAACAGCCACCGCGCGATCCGCAGCACCTTGGCATCCGGGTCGTAGGCGCGCTTGGCATGCGCGGCAAGCCCGGTATCCACGACCACCCGTACGCCGAACCGATCGCGCATCAGCGCCGACAGCTGGGCGTCCAGCCCTCCGACGGTCATGCCGCTGTCGGTGAACATCTGCTCGGCCGCGAGGT
Organism: Mycobacterium sp.; assembly: GCA_049589475.1. Lineage (GTDB taxonomy): Bacteria > Actinomycetota > Actinomycetes > Mycobacteriales > Mycobacteriaceae > Mycobacterium. Next base: position 11,047 of record JBAWAV010000274.1, on the reverse strand, counting down.
CGAGTTCGCCGATGTAGTTGTTGCGGTTGTAGAAGAAGTCGCGGACCTCTTCGAACGGCATCGGGCGCTCGGCGGGCAGCGACGTCTCGGTTGTCGCGTGTGAGCGGTACGCCTCCAATTCCTCGGTGGCATCGCGTAGTCGGCGGTAGACGGCGACGAGATTGCGACCGACGTCGGGCATCCTGGCGGCCAGCTCCTCGATGTGCGCGGGGCTGACCGAACCGTCGGTGGCGGTGAAGACGTCCGACAGATCGGCCACCAGTCGGGCGTCGGAATCGGAGGAGAAGTAGTGCGAGGGCAGGTCGAACCGCTCGGTGAGGGCCAGTAGTACCGGGACGGTGATGGGCCGCTGCTCGTTCTCCAGCTGGTTGACGTAGCTCGTCGACAGGTCCAGCGCCCGGGCCAGTGCAACCTGGGTCAGTCCGCGCTCCTCCCGCAACCGCCGAAGTCGTGCGCCGGAAAACATCTTCGCCACCGGGCAGATGCTACTCGGAGGTCTTTCGCAAGGTTCGCAAACTTCGCGTCCGTAGGACGCAAAATTACACACTTGCTGGGGCTTTCCTTCGTGGCGGGGGTTGCATAGTCTGCGGATTATGTTGATTCATTCGGTCCGGACGCACCGCAGCGCCGACGACTTCCCGGTTACCGAGCACCTGGCCTACAAGATCGCCCAGGTTGCCGTCGATCCGGTCGCGGTGCCCGCGGACACCGAGGCGATGGTGATCAACCGGATCATCGACAACGCGGCGGTCAGCGCCGCGTCGGTGGTGCGGCGACCGGTCACCACCGCCCGCCACCAGGCTGTGTCTCATCCGGCTGCGCCGTCCAGGCCGGGCGCGCTGGTGTTCGGCGTCGACGGCAGCTACTCCGCCGAGTGGGCCGCGTGGGCCAACGGCGTCGCGGTGCGCGAACTGGACTTCCACGACACATTCCTGGCCGCCGAGTACTCCCACCCCGGTGACAACATCCCGCCGCTGTTGGCGGTCGCCCAGCAGCTCGGCGTCCGTGGCAGCGACCTGATTCGCGGCATCGCGACCGCCTACGAGATCCAGGTCGACCTGGTCAAGGGGATCTGCCTGCACGAGCACAAGATCGACCACGTCGCCCACCTCGGTCCGTCGGTGGCCACCGGGCTCGGCACGATGCTGCGGCTCGACGTCGACACCATCTACCAGGCGATCGGCCAGGCGTTACACCTGACCACCGCGACCCGGCAATCCCGTAAGGGTTCGATCTCCAGCTGGAAGGCCTTCGCGCCCGCGCTGGCCGCAAAGGTGGCTATCGAGGCCGTCGACCGGGCGATGCGCGGCGAAACCTCGCCGGCGCCCATCTGGGAGGGCGAGGACGGCGTGATCTCGTGGCTGCTGTCCGGTCCCGAGCACACCTACCAGGTGCAGCTGCCCGCGCCGGGTGAGCCCAAGCGCGCCATCCTCGACACCTACACCAAAGAGCACTCCGCCGAATATCAGAGCCAGGCGCCCATCGACCTGGCCCGCCGGCTACGTGACCGCATCGGCGACCTCGACCAGATCGCGACGATCGTGCTGCACACCAGCCACCACACCCACTACGTGATCGGCACCGGTTCCGGTGACCCGCAGAAGTTCGATCCTGACGCGTCGCGGGAGACTCTCGACCACTCGTTGCCGTACATCTTCGCCGTCGCGCTGCAGGACGGCAGCTGGAACCACGAAGCCTCATATGCCAGTGAGCGCGCGCACCGGCCTGACACGGTCGAGTTGTGGCACAAGATCTCTACCGTCGAAGACGCGGAATGGACTCGCCGCTACCACTCACATGACGCGGGCGAGAAGGCGTTCGGGGCGCGCGCCGAGGTGATTCTCAAAAGCGGCGAGGTGATCAGCGATGAGCTCGCCGTCGCCGACGCGCATCCACTGGGTGCGCGGCCTTTCGGACGCGAGCAGTACATCGGCAAGTTCACCGAGTTGGCCGACGGCGTGGTGGACGCGGGCGAGCAGCAACGGTTCCTGGACGCCGTGCAGCACGTCGGCGACCTGAAGGGCGGTGATCTTGTCGCACTGAACGTGCGGGTGCTGCCTGAGGTGTTAGACAAGGCGCCGACCATTCCGTCGGGAATATTCCGATGACCGGACTCCTGGGCGCGGCGTCCAGCGCCGCGGACAAGCGGGTGGCGTTTCGGGCCGGACTGAAATCGGGTCGACTGCAACGCTTTCCGGGCGCATTCTCGCCACTGGTGGCCAAGCTGGTCGCGGAGATCGGGTTCGAGGGAGTCTATGTCTCCGGTGCGGCGTTGTCCGCCGACCTGGGGTTGCCCGACATCGGGTTGACCACCCTGAGCGAGGTCACCGAGCGCGGCGCGCAGATCGCGGCGGTCACCGACCTGCCCACGCTGATCGATGCGGACACCGGATTCGGCGAACCGATGAGTGCTGCGCGCACCGTCACGCTGCTCGAGGACGCCGGATTGGCCGGCTGTCACCTCGAAGACCAGGTGAACCCGAAGCGGTGCGGCCATCTCGACGGTAAAGCCGTCGTGCCGACCGCGGAGATGGTCAGGCGACTGCGGGCCGCCGTGGCCGCGCGCCGCGACCCCGACTTCGTCATCTGCGCCCGCACCGATGCCGCCGGGGTCGAAGGGCTGGACGCCTCGGTCGAACGGGCCCGCGCCTACGCTGACGCCGGCGCCGACCTGATCTTCACCGAGGCACTGGCCGGTCCGGCCGATTTCGAGAAATTCCGTGCCGCCGTGGATGTTCCGCTGCTGGCCAACATGACCGAGTTCGGCAAGTCGGAGCTGCTGAGCGTTTCGCAGCTTGCCGACATCGGCTACGACGTCGTGATCTACCCGGTGACCGCGCTGCGGCTGGCGATGTTCGCCGTCGAGGACGGCCTGCGTGAAATCGAGGCGAAGGGAACACAATCCGGCCTGCTGAACCAGATGCAGCACCGCACAAGGCTTTACCAGCTGCTCCGCTACACCGAATACGGACAGTTCGACGACAACATCGCAGGAGGCAACCGATGAGCACGGCAACGGTTCACAAAGGACTCGCCGGCGTCGTCGTCGACACGACCGCCATTTCCAAGGTGGTGCCGGAGACCAACTCGCTGACCTACCGGGGCTACCCCGTCCAAGATCTGGCCGCGCACTGCAGCTTTGAGCAGGTCGCCTATCTGCTGTGGCACGGCGAACTGCCCAACGACGGCCAACTGGCGCTGTTCAGTCAGCGCGAACGCGCCAGCCGTCGGCTGGACCGCTCGATGCTGTCGTTGTTGACCAAGTTGCCGGACAACTGCCATCCGATGGACGTGGTGCGCACCGCGATCAGCTATCTGGGCGCCGAAGATCCCGAAGAGGACGACAGCGCCGAGGCGGCGAACTTCGCCAAGTCGCTGCGGATGTTCGCTGTGCTTCCGACCATCGTGGCCGCCGACATGCGTCGCCGTCGCGGCCTACCGCCGGTTGCTCCGCACAGTCATCTCGGGTACGCCGAGAACTTCCTCAACATGTGCTTCGGCGAGGTTCCCGACCCGGTCGTGGTATCCGCGTTCGAGCAGTCGATGATCCTCTACGCCGAGCACAGCTTCAATGCCTCCACTTTTGCCGCACGGGTGGTGACGTCGACTCAGTCGGACATCTACAGCGCGGTGACGGCGGCGATCGGCGCGTTGAAGGGCCCGCTGCATGGTGGGGCGAACGAGGCGGTCATGCACGACATGATCGAGATCGGCGAGCCGTCGAAGGCGGCGGAGTGGTTGCACGGCAGACTGTCTCGTCACGAGAAGGTGATGGGCTTCGGGCATCGCGTGTACAAGAACGGCGACTCCCGGGTGCCGACGATGAAGCAGGCGCTGATCCGCGTCGCGGAGGCACGTGGCGGCCGGCGCTGGCTGGACATCTACCAGATACTCGAGACCGAGATGTTGCATGCCACCGGGATCAAACCCAACCTGGACTTCCCGACCGGGCCGGCGTACTACCTGATGGGCTTCGACATCCCCAGCTTCACAACGCTTTTCGTGATGAGCCGTATCACCGGGTGGACCGCCCACATCATCGAGCAGGCCTGTTCCAACGCGTTGATCCGCCCGCTGAGCGAATACTCGGGCCGGCCGCAGCGCAGCTTCGGCGTAACTACAGCAGGTCGGTGATGGTCTTGAGGCCGGCGTCGTACAGCACGGCGTCGAGCACACCGATGAGCCGACCTCTTGTTGACAGTGACTGTCAGTAAGTCATACTGTGCCACGATGAGCAATCCGTCCAGCTTTCGCGTCATACAGTGGGCGACCGGCGGCGTCGGCAAGGCCGCCATCGAATGCGTTCTCAACCACCCGCAGCTGGAACTGGCCGGCTGCTGGGTGCACAGCGCGGACAAGAACGGCCGCGACGTCGGAGAGATCCTCGGCACCGAGCCGCTCGGCGTCACAGCGACATCCAGCATCGATGACGTGCTGGCGCTCGATGCCGATTGCGTCGTATACAGCCCGCTGATTCCGAACGACGACGAGGTTGCGGCGATCCTGCGATCCGGTAAGAACGTGGTGACCCCGGTCGGCTGGGTGTACCCGGACCTGAGCAGTCCCGCCGTCGCCGCGATCGCCGACGCCGCGGTCGCGGGTGGGGTGACGCTGCACGGATCGGGCATTCACCCGGGCGGCATCACCGAACGCTTCCCGCTGATGGTGTCGTCGCTGTCATCGGCGGTCACCCATGTGCGCGCTGAGGAGTTCTCCGACATCCGTACCTACAACGCCCCCGATGTGGTGCGCCACATCATGGGTTTCGGCGGCACCCCCGAGGAGGCCATCCAGGGCCCGATGGCCAGCCTGCTGGAAAACGGGTTCAAGATGTCGGTGCGAATGATCGCTGACCACATGGGATTTGACATCGAACCCAACATCAGGACGATACAGGACATCGCGGTCGCGACCTCGGACATCGACTATGGACCGTTCACGATCACACCGGGAGCGGTGGCGGCCCGTCGATTCCGCTGGCAGGCACTCGTCGACGGCGAACCGGTGATCACCGCGGCGGTCAACTGGCTGATGGGTGAGGAGAACCTGGAACCGGCCTGGGACTTCGGCGGACGCGGAGAACGCTTCGAGGTCGAGATCACCGGCGACCCGACGGTGAGCCTCACCTTCAAAGGTTTACAGCCGCCAACGATCGCCGAAGGCCTGCAACGCAATCCGGGTGTGGTCGCCACCGCCAACCACTGCGTTAACGCCATCCCCGACGTGTGCGCGGCCGAGCCGGGCATCAAGACCTACCTGGACCTGCCGCTGTTCGCCGGTCGCCCGGCGAGGGGCCTCCAGGCAGCGCAGTGACGGTCCTGCGCGACGTGTCGTTCTGTCACCTGGTGATCGGCGTGACCGACATGGACCGCGCACTCGAGTTCTACCGCGATGTGCTGGGCATGGACGTCATCTTCGAAACCTTGATCTCGGGTGAGTCTTTCGACGCGCTCCTGCACGCGAAGCGCAAACAGGAAGGCCGCGTGGCGGGCGGCCTGCTGGGCGGATTGATGATCGAGCTGCTGTCGCTTGGGTCAAAGCCCGCCGCGGACAAGCCGGCGGGTGTCACCGGCATCCAGAACGTGTCGCTGTCGGTCACCGATCTCGACGACACGCACCGGCGTATCCGCGACGCTGGCTACCCGCCGGAGCAGGAGCCTTTCGAAATCGGCGGCGTTCGAATGTTTTTCGTCAAAGACCCGGACGGGACTCCAGTCGAGTTCATCGAGTTGCCCGGTGGTGTGCGAAGCACCTACGAAATGCACCGGGGCGTGCCGCTGCAGCTGGGACCAGCCCGATGAGTTACTCACACCCCGACTCGATGCGCGGCCACGTCGCTATCGTCACCGGCGCTGCACAGGGCGTCGGTAAGGGTATCGCCGCCGCGCTGCTCGAACGCGGGGCGGCGGTCCTGCTGGCCGACATCCAAGACGAGAAACTTGCCGCGACCACCGACGAGCTCAGGGCATTGGGCCGCGTCGAACATGTCGTCGCCGATTTGCGCGATCCACAAGCCGCCCAACGGATTGTCGCCGCAGCGGTGGATGCCTTCGGCGCGGTGCACGGCCTGGTCAACAATGCCATCGCCACCAACGAGCCCAAGGCTTTCGTCGACATCACCGCTGAGGACTTCGCGCTCGGTCACGACGTCGGACCGCGAGCGACATTTCTGCTCATGCAGGCCGTGCACCCGCTGATGGCCGCGGCGGGCGGTGGTGCCATCGTCAACCTCGGCTCCGGAACCGGCACCGGTGGCGAGCCCAAATGGGGCGGGTACGCGGCGGCCAAAGAGGCCATCCGCGGGCTGTCCAAGGTCGCCGCGCTGGAATGGGGCCGCGACAACATTCGCGTCAACGTGGTCTGCCCGTTCGCCGAATCCGACGGCGTCAAGTTGTGGAAGTCGTTCGCGCCCAAAGAGTACGACAAGGCGGTGGGGCGTGTTCCGATGAAGCGTATCGGCGACGTGCGCAAGGACGCGGGCGCGCTGGTGGCATTTCTACTCAGCACCGATGCGACGTTCATCACCGGCCAGACCATTCACGTCGACGGCGGGATCGGCTCGTTCCGGTGAGTGAGTCGCTGCGTGACCGGCAGCGGGCGCAGATCCGCGCCGACATCCGGCGCGCCGCCTTCCGGCTGTTCGTCGAACGAGGCTACGACGCCGTGACGACCGAGGAAATCGCCGCGGCCGCAGGCGTTTCCCCGCGTACCTTCTTCCGGCACGTGCCGACGAAAGAAGAACTGTTGCTGGCGCCGGTGCGCCACGGCGGGACCGCCATCGTCGCGTTGCTCGAAGACCGACCCGCTGTCGAATCGCCCGACGAGGCGTTGATCAATGCCATCGTCACCCGGACCCGTTCCTTCGGCGAGGCCGACACCGAAGAGTGGCGGGCAGCTCTACTGGTCGCCCCGGACCTGCTCGGCAAGCTGACCGTGCACCTGCCCGCCGATAAGGAGCGGGCGACCAAGCTGGTCGCGGCCCGCATGGGCGCCAATCCCGGTACCGATATCAGGCCCGGCCTGCTCGTCCACCTCGCCTTCGCGGCAGCGGATTTCGCGTTCCAGCAGTGGGTCCGCCAATCAACGAAGAAACCCAAGGCGCTCGACAGCTATGTCACCGAAGCGCTCGATGCGGTCAAGAGCCCGCACTGGAGAGGGAGACGCACTCAATGACGGTGACGATGGGCAAGACGCGGTCACTGACGCTGGTCACACTGGCGTATGTCGTTGCCGTCGCGGTCGCCGCAGCCTGGCTGGTCTTTGGCGTGCACACCGGCAGGCTGTGGCTGGACACACTGATCGCCGATGTGCTGGCAACTCTGGTCGTGTTCGGGTTCAGCCGGGCGTACGGCAACTCAAGCTTCTACGACGTGTACTGGAGCGTGATTCCGCCGCTGCTGCTGTTCTACTGGTGGAGTCAATCGGGCGTGCACCAGCTGCGCTGCTGGCTGATCTCGGCGGTCGTCGTGCTGTGGGCGGTGCGATTGACCGCGAACTGGCTGTACGCGTTTCCCGGTCTGCATCATGAGGATTGGCGCTATCCGATGTTCCGGGAGAAGGCCGGGCGGTGGGAGTTCATCGTCGACCTGGTGACGATTCATCTGATTCCCACCCTGCTGGTCTTCGCCGGAATGTTGCCGGTGTACGTCGCGGTGACCAGGCCCGGCGCCGACATCGGCTGGCTGACCGGTGTCGCGACCGTGGTGGGGCTGGCAGCGGTGACCCTCGAGTTGGCGGCCGACGTGCAGTTGCATCGTTTCGTCCGTGATCGGCGTCCCGGAGAAGTGATGGATCGGGGATTGTGGTCCTGGTCGCGGCATCCGAACTATTTCGGCGAGTTCAGCTTCTGGGTTTCGTTGGCGCTGTTCGGCATTGCCGCCGCGCCGTCGGACGCGTGGTGGCTGGGCCTGGGAGCGCTGGGGATGCTGGGTATGTTTCTCGGCGGCAGCATCCCGATGATGGAAGCGCGTAGCCTGCAACGCCGTCCGGGGTATCAGGACGTCATCGATCGCGTGTCTCGCTTTGTGCTGTGGCCGCCGCGACGCCCTTAGCAGGCGTTGGGGTGCGTTTCGCAATACGGCGTCGCGCCCGGGAACCGGTAGCGGTGTGCGGCTACCCAGGTGTAGACGGCATCCTCGATGAAGCGGATGCCGGGGATCCGGTAGATCGCCAGCGGGATTCGGGTCCCGACGGCCGCGCTAACCGCGGCGTTGGCGGCCTCCGCGCCGGAGTAGACAGCGCCCGAGGTGTCCAGCCAGCGCACCGAATCGAGCAGGCTCGCCGGTGCGACGCCGAGTCGCTCAGCCGTCCCCGGACTTTGCAGCGGCTGCGTGTGCAGGTTGCCGGTCCGATCGAACTTCAGCAGGAAATCCTTGCTGCGAGTACACATTCCACACGCGCCGTCGAAGAACAACGTTCCCTTCATCGTGCCACCTCCTGTACTGCCCGCCGGGCGTGCGTGCCAACGATTGCGAAGGCAATGCCGGTGCCGATCTCGGCGGCCGCGCTCAGCCAGGAAAACCACGTTACGTTGATGCGCGGGCCGGAGACGAAGCTGTCTTGGTAGGCCGGCCAGAACGACGGCAGCAGATGTGCATAGGTGAAGAGGATCGCGCTGCCGAAACCGACCACGATCGCGGCTTCCGGCGCCCACCGGCGGTGGGTGAGCGCCATGACGACGGCGACCACGACGAACAGCCCCTGGACTGTGCCGCCGACCATGATCGCGTGTGGTGCCGACGACATGCCGCGGCGCAGGTGGTCGAGGACATGAATGCCCCAGCCGATGGCGAATAGCATTGCCGCCCAACGGAGAGACCGAACGGTGGACTCAGGTGGTTGTGAAAGTTCGACCGTCATCGTGGATCACCGTCCTTGGTACGGGCTGGTGACGAATGTGCACCCCAGAACTCCGTTCTACTACTACGTAAAGTAGTAGTCAAGGGGGTCCCGCCCCGATCCGCCGAACCGGAACCATCCGGCTAGAACACGTTCTAATCTTGCCGCCATGGGATTTCTCAAACAGGAAACTCCGCAGGTTGACTTCGAGGAGTGGAGCAAAGGCACCCGCGCCGAGAAAATCATCCCGATGGCCCGGCATTGGGCCGAGGTGGGTTTCGGCACCCCGGTGCTGCTGCATTTGTTCTACGTCGTCAAGATTGCGTTCTACATTCTGGCGGCCTGGCTGTTGGCGCTGACCACGACCGGAATTCACGGTTTCGCAGGCGTCGGGCACTGGTACGCCGAGCCGATCGTGTTCGAGAAGGTCGTGCTGTACACCATGCTGTTCGAAGTCGTCGGCCTCGGTTGCGGGTTCGGGCCGTTGAACAACCGGTTCTTCCCGCCGCTGGGCTCGATCCTGTACTGGCTGCGGCCGGGCACCATCCGGTTGCCACCCTGGCCGGGACGTGTTCCGTTCACGACGGGGGATAACCGGACGCCGGTCGATGCGCTGCTGTACGGCGCGCTGTTGGTGCTTCTCGTCGTCGCGATCTTCTCCGATGGCACCGGCCCGGTTCCGGCGCTCGGCACGACGGTAGGCGTGCTGCCGGCCTGGCAGATCTGGGCCGTGCTCGGCGTGCTCGCCGTGCTCGGTTTGCGCGACAAGGTGATCTTCCTGGCCGCCCGCGGCGAGGTCTACGCCTCGTTCACCGTCGCGTTCCTATTCGCCGGCTACGGCGTGGACATGATCATCGGCGCCAAGCTGGTGTGCCTGGTCATCTGGCTGGGGGCGGCGACATCCAAGCTGAACAAGCACTTTCCGTTCGTCATCTCGACGATGATGAGCAACAACCCGGTGTTTCGGCCGCGGTTCATCAAACGCAAGTTCTTCGAACACTTTCCAGACGATCTGCGACCGGGCCGGGCTTCGCGCTGGCTCGCGCATTTCAGTACCGCGATCGAGGGTCTGGTGCCGCTGGTGCTGTTCTTCAGTCACGGTGGCTGGCCGACGGTGATCGCCGCGTTCGTCATGCTGTGCTTCCACTTCGGCATCCTGTCGTCGATCCCGATGGGCGTGCCGCTGGAGTGGAACGTCTTCATGATGTTCAGCGTGCTCGCGCTCTTCGTCGGGCATGCGTCGATCGGGCTCAGCGAGCTGACCACCCCGCTGCCGCTGCTGCTGTTCGTCGGCGTTGCGGGTACCGTCGTGACGGGAAACCTGTTGCCGCGCAAGGTCTCCTTCCTACCCGGCATGCGGTACTACGCGGGCAACTGGGACACCACGCTGTGGTGCATGAAGCCTTCGGCGGAGGCGAAGATCGCCAAGGGCGTGGTCGCGATTGCGAGCATGCCCGCCGCGCAACTGGAGAAGTTCTACGGCAGCAGGGAGGCCGCGCAGATCCCGATGTACATGGGATATGCGTTCCGCGCCTTCAACACTCACGGCCGTGCATTGTTCACCTTGGCGCACCGCGCGATGGCCGGCCAGAACGAAGACGACTACGTCCTGACCGATGGTGAACGCATCACCAGCACCGCTATCGGATGGAACTTCGGCGACGGGCATTTCAGCAACGAGCAGCTCGTCGCGGCGCTGCAGAAACGGTGTCACTTCGAGCCGGGTGAGGTGCGCGTAGTGATGCTCGACGCGCAACCCATCCATCGGCAGACCCAGCAGTACCGGCTGGTGGACGCCGCCACCGGCGAATTCGAACGCGGCTACGTGCGCGTCGCCGACATGGTGACCCGCCAACCGTGGGCCGACGACGTCCCTGTGCATCTATTCTCGTAACGCCGAGCGTGAAACTGTTGCGAGAATTCAACGAATCTTTCGCAACAGCTTCACGCTCGACGCAACTGTTTACGCGTTGGCGCGAACTTCCTTGGTCGCGGCGACCAGGTTGGCCAACGAGGCCTCGACCTCGTCGGAATTGCGGGTCTTCAGGCCGCAGTCCGGGTTGACCCAAAGTCGCTCGGCTGGAACAGCTTTGAGCGCGGCCCGCAGCGACGTGGCGATCTCGTCGGTGCTCGGCACCCGCGGCGAGTGGATGTCGTAGACACCCGGCCCGACGCTGTTGGAGAAGCCGACCGCGTTGAGGTCGTCGAG
>JBAWAV010000273.1:0-6616 GCA_049589475.1 Mycobacterium sp. | reverse complement strand
GCGCTGGCCGGCGGACGGGCGCTGCCCGCGGGGGAGCTGGCCCGACGGGCCGGTGTGCCGCCGACGGCCGCGTCGGCGCATCTGCGCCGGCTGACCGAGGCGGGACTGATCAAGGTCCGGGTGCAGGGCCGTCACCGCTATCACGAGATCGTCGACCTGGCCGCGCTGCGGGCGAGCCGGCGGGTTTTCGCCCGGTCCTGCATCGACTGGACCGATCGCCGGGTGCATCTGGCCGAGGTGCTGCCCGCCGCGATCACCAGCGAGTTTCTCGACCGCGGCTGGCTCACCCGTGGCCCCGGCCGCGGCCTGCGGGTCGACGGCGACTTCGACGGCAACGTCGAAAAATGGTTGGCGACCTGACGCCCGGTATTCGGCCATTAGGGTAGGTGCCGTGACTTCTCACTATGACGTTGTCGTGCTCGGAGCCGGACCCGGCGGATACGTCGCGGCCATCCGCGCCGCACAGCTGGGTCTCAACACCGCCGTCGTCGAACCGAAGTACTGGGGCGGGGTCTGCCTCAACGTCGGCTGTATCCCGTCCAAGGCGCTGCTGCGCAACGCCGAACTGGCGCACATCTTCAACAAGGAGGCCAAGACCTTCGGCATCAGCGGCGAGGTCTCGTTCGACTTCGGCGTCGCCTACGACCGCAGCCGCAAGGTCGCCGACGGCCGGGTCGCCGGGGTGCACTTCCTGATGAAGAAGAACAAGATCACCGAGATCCACGGCTACGGCAGGTTCACCGACGCCCACACGCTGGATGTGGAGCTCAACGAGGGCGGCACCGAGAAGGTCACCTTCGACAACGTGATCATCGCCACCGGCAGCAGCACCCGGCTGGTTCCAGGCACCTCGCTGTCGAAAAACGTTGTCACCTATGAGGAATTGATCCTGTCCCGCGAGCTGCCGGAGTCGATCGTCATCGCGGGCGCCGGGGCCATCGGCATCGAGTTCGGCTACGTGCTGAAGAACTACGGCGTCGATGTGACCATCGTCGAATTCCTGCCGAGGGCGCTGCCCAACGAGGACGTCGACGTCTCCAAGGAAATCGAGAAACAGTACAAGAAACTCGGCGTCAAAATCCTCACCGGCACCAAGGTCGAATCGATCGCCGACGACGGCTCCACTGTCACGGTAACCGTCAGCAAGGACGGCAAACCCGAAGAGCTCAAAGCGCAGAAGGTGTTGCAGGCCATCGGGTTTGCGCCCAACGTTGACGGCTTCGGGCTGGACAGGGTCGGAGTCGCGCTGACCGACCGCAAGGCGATCGGGATCACCGACTACATGCGCACCAACGTCGAACACGTCTACGCGATCGGCGATGTCACCGGACTGCTGCAGCTGGCCCACGTCGCCGAGGCGCAGGGCGTCGTCGCTGCCGAAACCATCGCCGGCGCAGAGACTTTGGCGCTCGGTGACTACCGCATGCTGCCACGTGCGACCTTCTGTCAGCCGAACGTGGCGAGCTTCGGGCTCACCGAGCAGCAAGCCCGCGACGAGGGTTACGACGTGGTGGTGGCGAAATTCCCGTTCACCGCGAACGCGAAAGCGCACGGGGTGGGCGACCCGAGCGGTTTCGTCAAGCTCGTCGCCGACGCCAAGCATTTGGAACTGCTGGGCGGACACCTGGTCGGACACGACGTCTCCGAGTTGCTACCCGAGCTGACGCTGGCGCAGAAGTGGGACCTGACCGCAAATGAGTTGGCCCGCAACGTCCACACCCACCCGACCATGTCCGAGGCGCTGCAAGAGTGTTTCCACGGCCTGACCGGGCACATGATCAACTTCTGATACCGATGCGCCGACGGATGTTCGCGGTCGTCACTGCGGTGGGCGTCGCCTGCCTGGCGGGATGCCAGGCCCCGGCGCCGGACCGGCCCGCGCCCGGTCGACCGTCAGCACCGGCCCGCCCGGCACTGCCCGCACCGCCGGCGCCCGACCTCAACGGCTACCCGGCGGTCGTCGCAGACGACTACCAGGTCGCAGATCAGTACGTCGCCTTCCAAACGCCTGACGGGCTGACCTGCCGGATCGGATCGGGGGTCGGCTGCGACGGCGCCATCCGCGGTACGTTGGCGCCGGCCAACGAGGTCGTGCTCAACGGCACCCTCTCGCCGGCAGCTGCCGAAGTCGAGCCCGACGGGTTCCACCAGACGTCTCACCCGCGGTTCGCCGCGCCGCCCGGCGGCCCGGCAAAACCATTGCCGCCGCGGCACAAGATCGTCTACCAGGACATGCAGTGCGCGGTGGACAGCGGCGCGATCACCATGTGCACTCGTGGCTCGCCGGCCGTCAGCTGGTTCGTGCTGTCGCCGGCCCGCAGTGGCATCGGGCCACGCATCGCGGGTCTGCCACCGAAGTTCCCGGACCCGCACGACTTCGTCGTCGACGAGCAGAGCTATATCGTCGGGTCGGGAGGGCGGAACATATTCCCGTACTTCACCGTCGCATCGGGGCTGACGTGCAGTATCGGCGTTTTCAGCGGCGGCGCGTTCGGCTGCGATGGGCCGCTGCCCGGCATGACCGAAGCCGACAACGAGATCTTCGTCGACCTGTCGGCCCGTCGAGCCGGTATGCGCACGACCGACAGGCCCAGGTTCACCACCCACGGCACTGTCAAGAAGCTGCCGGCCTGGCACCGGATCGACTACTCCTACGAAACCTTCACTACCTGCCTGGCCACCGGCGACGGCGGGGTGGCGTGTTACGCCCAATCGCCTGATCACCCGAGGGGTTTCGTGGTGTCGGCGCATTCTGCCTGGACCTTCGGCGACTAGCCCAGCTTCGCGACAGCGATACCATGGCCACGTGACGACGCGCACTCAGTCGATTTGGGCAGTGATCGGTGGTGTCCTGGCTGGTTATGTCCTTTGGCTGGTGGCGATCTCGATCGGCGAGGCGCTCACCGTGGTGAGCCTGTGGGGGCCGGTGGTGCTGATCGTTTCGTTGGCGTTCGCGATCGGCACAGTGCTGTGGGGACGACGTCTGCGACAACAACGCAACGTGCCTCTCGCGTTGCTCGCGTTCGCGTTACCGGTTCTTCCGGTCCTGCTGTCGATAGTTGTGCTGGTCGACAGTTATTTGTAGCGGGCCGCTTGTCCGGGATTGTCCAGCGGAATCTGCAACACCGACATCGTCGCGGCCAGACTGTCGTACTGCCCTGCGAGCAGACAGAATTCGATGATCTGACGCTTATCGAGGTGGCTGGACAGCTGCTGCCAGACCTCAGGGCCGATGGCGCGGTTGAGGATGAACTCATCGGTGGCGCGCAGCAGCGTCTGCTGGCGGTCGGTCAGGGCGCCGGCCGACGTGTCCGGCCAGGCGAAGATCAGCTCCTGGGTGTGATCGTTGAGTCCGCGACGGCGGCCCATCCAGCGGTGGTGCTGCAATTCGTACTCGGACCCACGCAGGTGAGCGACCCGCAGGATCACCAACTCGGTGTCAACCTGCGGCAGCCGACCGCGCAACAACAAGGCGGAGAACGGCATCATCGCCAGGAAGAGCCGCTTGTGCTGTCCCAACGTGGCGAACAGGTGCATCTTGGGTGCCCGGACGGTGCGGGCCGCCGACTTCGCCAAAACCCAATTGATCGGTCCTAATTCGCGGAAGCCGCCCGCCGGGATACGTCCCTGATCGGTCATGCCTGCTTCACCAAGTAAGGCGACACGGTGCTGCGGTGCTCGTCGAGATCCAGTGCCCGGCCCAGTGCGGGGAACGCCCGCTGTGGGCAGTTGTCGCGTTCGCACACGCGGCAGCCCGCGCCGATCGGCGTTGCGATATTCCCCGACAAGTCCAGTCCTTCCGAGTAGACGAGCCGGTGCGCGTGCCGGAGCTCGCAGCCAAGCCCGATCGCGAAGGTTTTACCGGGCTGACCATACCGTGATGCCCGCCGTTCCACGGTGCGGGCCACCCACATGTAATGACGTCCGTCGGGCATCTGGGCGATCTGCACTCCGATCTTGCCCGGGTTCGCGAACGTCTCGTAGACGTTCCACAGCGGACAGGTGCCGCCGCTGGATGAGAAGTGAAAACCTGTGGCGGACTGGCGTTTTGACATGTTGCCCGCGCGGTCGACGCGGATGAAGGAGAACGGCACGCCGCGCATCGACGGCCGCTGCAGGGTGGACAGCCGATGGCAGATGGTCTCGTAGCTCACCGCGTAGAACGCCGACAGCCGCTCGACGTCGTAGCGGAAATTCTCGGCGACCTCGTGGAACTGCCGGTACGGCAGCACCGTTGCGGCCGCGAAATAGTTGGCCAGCCCGAGCCGGGCCAGCTTGCGGGATTCATCGCTGGTGAAGTTGCCCTGATCGACCAGGCTGTCGATGAGCGTCTCGTGCTCCAAGTAGGCCAGCTCTGCGGCCAGCTTGAACGCGTACTGGCCGGACGGCAGGTGCCCGCCGATCTCGAGTGTCCGCGTTTCCGGATCATAGTGATGAAGAACGTTGTCGCCCAGATCGATTCGCTTGATACGGACGTCGTGCACCGACGTCAGCCGGTCGGACAGGTCGCGCACCAGATCGGCGCGGTGCATACGCATCCGCACCGTCAGCTCCTCGGCCGCCGTGTCCAGCTCGTGCAGGTAGTTCTGTCGCTCGTAGAAGTAGTCGCGGACCTCTTCGTGAGGCATGGTGATCGACCCACTGCCGCTGCCGTCGGAGAAGCGGTCCTCGGTCGCGGCCGCGAGCTGCGTGGTCGTGAGCCGGTAGCGGCGGTGCAAATTGACCACCGCGCGCGCCAAAGCCGGGTGCGAGCTCACGACGTCGGCCAGCTCCGACTGGTCCACGTCGACACCGAGGTCGTGGTCGAGCGTGACCTCGCGCAGCTCGGCGAGCAACCGGGTGTCGTCCTGCGAGGCGAAGAACGTCGCGTCGACACCGAAGACCTCGGTGATTCGCAGCAGCACGGCCACGGTCAGCGGCCGGACGTCGTGCTCGATCTGGTTGAGATAGCTCGGCGAGATGTCAAGCATCTGGGCCAGCGTGGCTTGGCTGAATCCGCGCTCGCTGCGCAGTTGCCGTACCCGCGAGCCGACGAATGTCTTAGACATCCGCCCAGCTTACGCGGGTTGTTAAGGCACCATTAGCAAGATTTGCAAAATGGTTCAGATTAGCGCCGCGTCGTGGTCGTTTGGCATCATCGGTGGTTGGGGGAGGTTTAGCCGGGCCGCGCATTCTGATGCGGTGAGGGTTCGGCGGGAGGAGCAGCGAGACTTGTGAGCCTGGACAAAGTAATGATGCCGGTGCCGGACCCGCATCCTGACGTCTTCGATCGGGAATGGCCGCTACGCGTCGCCGACATCGACCGCGAGGGGCGACTGCGCTTCGATTCCGCAGCCCGCCACATCGTGGACATCGGTCAGGATCAGCTGCGCGAGATGGGGTTCGAGGAGACTCATCCGCTCTGGATTGTCCGCCGGACGATGATCGATGTGATCCGTCCGATTGAGTTCGGCGACATGTTGCGGATGCGCCGGTGGTGTTCGGGTACATCGAACCGGTGGTGCGAGATGCGAGTCCGCATCGACGGTCGCAAGGGCGGCTTGTTGGAGTCGGAAGCGTTCTGGATCAACTTCAACCGGGAGACCCAGACGCCGGCACGCATCGCCGACGACTTTCTCGAAGGCCTGCGGAAGACCACTGACGTCGATCGGCTGCGGTGGAAGGCCTACCTGAAAGCGGGCAGCCGAGACGATGCCGCGGAAATCCACGAGTTCCCGGTCCGGTTCACCGACATCGACTTCTTCGACCACATGAACAATTCCGTCTATTGGAGCGTCGTCGAGGATTACCTCTCGTCGTACCCGGAGCTGCTCAAGGCGCCGCTGCGGGTGGCCGTCGAGCACGATGCCGCGGTGGCGCTGGGCGACAAGTTGGAGATCATCTCGCACGTGCACCCGCCCGGCTCGACTGATCGCTTCGGCGCCGAGCTGGCCGACCGCACTGTTAGAACGCTCACATATGCCGTCGGCGACGAGATCAAAGCGCTCGCGTCGATCTTTCCGCTCTAACAGTACGAGCGTTACGCAAACCGGGCATTGACCTGCGCATTCTTGTTACCGGCCGGTAACGACTGAACCGGTTCAGTTGCGACCGAACTTCGCAACCTTTGCAAAAAGCATCCAACCCGTAACGGAAATTGGCATAAAAATCGGTGGACCTGCGGCGTAAGGCTGTGCCATCTTCGTAGGAGCAGAGCAGTAAAGAAGCTGAAAGCCTTAGCAAGGCTGGAAATCCATAGCGACCCGAGGAGCAGCGCAATGTCTAGCGTTGGCACGCCGAAGACCCCCGAAGAGATCCAGAAGGACTGGGACACCAACCCCCGCTGGAAGGGCATCACCCGTACCTACAGTCCCGCCGACGTCGTCGCCCTGCAGGGCTCCGTGGTCGAGGAGTCGACGCTGGCTCGTCGCGGCGCCGAGGTGCTGTGGAGCCAGCTGCACGACCTGGAGTTCGTCAACGCGCTCGGCGCGCTGACCGGAAACATGGCCGTCCAGCAGGTCCGCGCCGGCCTCAAGGCTATCTACCTGTCGGGTTGGCAGGTCGCCGGTGACGCGAACCTGTCCGGCCACACCTACCCGGACCAGAGCCTCTACCCGGCCAACTCGGTGCCGCAGGT
>JBAWAV010000272.1:0-9247 GCA_049589475.1 Mycobacterium sp. | reverse complement strand
CCGCGAGTTGGCGCAGCTGGCCGATAGCGACGGTCCGGCGGCCGGCGTTGCCAAGGCCGCGCTCAGCGGTCGGGCGGCGCCCACCCGGTTACGCGCGGCCATCTTGGCTCTCGCGCGGCACCGCGGGCCGGATTCCAGCATCTGCCCGTCCGATGCGGCCCGGGCCGTAGGGGGCGAGGGTTGGCGCGAGCTGAATACTGAGAGCCGCGGCATCGCACTGACGTTGGCCCGTAACGGTGAGGTGGAGATCACCCAACGCGGTCGTGTCGTCGACCCGGATGACTCGCTGCGCGGGCCCATCCGCATCCGGGTGAAGCCCTAAAGTGCCGATTGTGCGTTTGGAATCTGACGCGGCGGTGTACAAACAGTTGCTACTCAGACCCAGGAAAGGCTCGATGATGAAGGCAACGGCGCCAGTCGCGATCGTGATAGCCGCGCTCCTGTTCAGCGGATGCTCAGCGTCACAGATCATCAACACCGGTGGGGACACCAAGTGTAAGGACTTCGTCTCGCAGGACGAGAAGAAGCAGAACGAAGAAGTCAGCAAGATGCTCAAGGACAAGAGCGGCGCTGACCCGGCGACTCTGCAGGTGACAGCGACCCGGTTGTCGGCGGCGACCTACTGCCAGACGCTCGGCAAGCCGGACAGCAAGATCTCCGAGGCGCCGCACGCCTGACCCGAATCGGTTGTGCTGCAGGCTTACTCGCTGTCGGCCTGCAGCACCACCATCGCCCGCCCGGCTACCTGAACCACATTGCCGGCCGAGATCCGCTCCTGTTGCTCTGAATCCTCTGTTGTGGCAGACGTGTCGATGACGGGCAGCCACGCTGTCCCGAAAGCCTCTGGCGGCAGGGTGAACTCGATGGGCTCGTGGTGGGCGTTGAAGCACAAGAAGAACGAGTCGTCGGTCACCCGCTGTCCCCGAGCGTCGAGGTCGGGGATACCCAGGCCGTTCAGGTAGACCGCTACGGACTTACCGAAGCCCGAACCCCAGTCCTCGTTGTCCATTTCGGAGCCGTCGGGCCGGAACCACGAGATGTCGGGCTGCCCTTCGACGCCCCTTCGGCGTACCGGCACCCCCTTGAAGAATCGGCGACGCCGGAATACCGGATGCGCCGCGCGCAGCGCCGACACCGACCGGGTGAACTCCAACAACTCCTCATCCGCCTTGTCCCAGTGCACCCAGGTGATCTCGTTGTCCTGGCAGAAGCCGTTGTTGTTGCCGCCCTGCGTGCGCCCGAGTTCGTCGCCGTGGGAGATCATCGGAACCCCTTGCGACAGCAGCGTCGTCGCGAGGAAGTTGCGCTGCTGGTGGGCACGCAGCACGTTGACCTCAGGATCGTCGGACGGACCTTCCACACCGCAGTTCCAGGATCTGTTGTGGCTCTCACCGTCGTTGTTGTCTTCACCGTTGGCGTCGTTGTGCTTTTCGTTGTAAGACACCAGGTCTCGCAGCGTAAAGCCGTCGTGGGCGGTGACGAAATTGATCGATGCGACCGGGCGCCGCGCGGTGGACTCGTAGAGATCAGCCGAGCCGGTCAGCCGGGAGGCGAACTCGCCCAGCGTCGCTGCCTCGCCCCGCCAGTAGTCGCGAACCGTGTCGCGGAACTTGCCATTCCACTCTGTCCACTGTGGAGGGAAATTGCCGACTTGGTAGCCACCCGGTCCGACATCCCACGGCTCGGCGATCAGCTTGACCTGACTGACGACCGGATCCTGTTGCACCAGTTCGAAGAACGTTGACAGCCGGTCGACGTCGTAGAACTCGCGGGCGAGTGTGGAGGCCAGGTCGAAGCGGAATCCGTCGACGTGCATTTCGGTGACCCAGTACCGCAAGGAATCCATGATGAGCTGCAGCGTGTGCGGGTGGCCGACGTTGAGGCTGTTGCCGGTACCGGTGTAGTCCATGTAGTACTGCTGATCGTCGTCGACCAAGCGGTAGTACGCCGCGTTGTCGACGCCGCGCATCGACAGCGTGGGGCCCAGGTGGTTGCCCTCGGCGGTGTGGTTGTAGACCACGTCGAGGATGACCTCGATGCCCTCTTCGTGCAGGGCGCGGACCATGGTCTTGAATTCCTGCACCTGGCCGCCCGGAGTCGTGCTGGAAGCGTACTTCGAGTCCGGAGCCAGGAAGCCGATTGTGTTGTAGCCCCAGTAGTTTGACAGTCCCTTGTCCACCAGCGTGGAGTCGTTGGCGAAGTGGTGCACCGGCATCAGCTCGACGGCGGTGATGCCCAGGCTCTTCAGGTGCTCGATGATCACCGGGTGGGCGATGCCGGCGTAAGTGCCGCGCATCCGTTCGGGAATGTCGGGGTGCAGCTCGGTCAAGCCCTTGACGTGTGTCTCGTAGATAACCGTATCGGCGTATTCGTGGCCGGGCGGGCGATCGTTGCCCCAGTCGTAGTACGGGTTGATCACCACCGACTTCGGCATGTGCGGCGCGGAGTCGTCGTCGTTGCGGCTGTCCGGGTCGCCGAAGTTGTAGCTGAACAACGCCTGGTGCCACTCGAAGTTGCCGTCGATCGCTTTCGCATACGGGTCGATCAGCAACTTGTTCGGGTTGCATCGTTGCCCGGCGGCCGGGTCGTAGGGCCCGTACACCCGGTAGCCGTAACGCTGACCCGGTTCGACGGCGGGTAGGAAGCCATGCCACACGAAGCCGTCCACCTCGTTGAGCGTCACCCTGGATTCGGTGCCATCGGCGTCGAAGAGGCAGAGCTCCACCTTCTCGGCGACCTCGCTGAACACCGCGAAATTGGTGCCGGACCCGTCATAGCTGGCGCCGAGCGGGTAGGCCTTTCCCGGCCACTGCTCAATGCGCACCCGGGTCGATTCCGCGGTTTCCGTCACAGCGCCCTCTTTCCTCAGAGGGCCGCGAAGCCGCGACCCGACGCTGGAGATTACCCGCCAGGCCGCGAGTCACACATTGTGTGAACCGGGGCACAATGACATGGTGAATCGCTGGCCCAAGCCTGACGTCGCCGGTCCTGGACAGGAGTCGGTGTGGGACTATCCGCGCCCACCGCGTCTGGAGGAATTCACCGGCTCGATCACGGTCGAGTTGGCTGGCCGCACGATCGCGTCGACGTCGCACGGCTGGCGGGTACTGGAGACCAGTCACCCGCCCACCTACTACCTGCCGCAGGCGGCGTTCGCCGACGGGGTGCTGCGCCGCGCCGAAGGCGCTTCGTGGTGCGAATGGAAAGGCCAGGCAACGTATTACGACCTGGTCAGCGAACCTCGCGTGGCGATGCAGGCGGCGTGGACGTACCTTCGGCCCACGCCCGGTTTCGAAGCTCTCACCGGAGCTATTGCCGTGATGGCCGCCGCGGTGGACCGGTGCACCGTCAACTGCGAAGAGGTCACCCCGCAGCCCGGAGGTTTCTACGGCGGCTGGATCAACAGTTGGATTGTCGGGCCGTTCAAGGGAATTCCCGGTTCGATGGGCTGGTGAGCGTTACGACGTAGCGGTCAGCATCGCGTCGATGCGACCCAACGCGATCGTGCACACCGTCAGATAGGGCCCGGCCCACCATGGGACTGCCATGCTCACCCTTGCGCTGTCGCCGACTGCTTCGACCCGGTGGTGGGTTGCCGGGATTCCGGCCACCTGCCACGCCCAGTGCCGGCCCAGCTCGAACTCGGTGACCGTGTACGGCACGCTGAACCCCAGCGCCGTCTGCACGGTGCCGGTGGCGTGCAACGCCAACTCGCTGTACGGAGGATCAAGCCGGGCGCCGCGAACCGTCGGCCCCCACGTGGGCCACGCATCGAGGTCCACCAGAACATCCCACGCCGCTGCGGACGGCGCCGCGATCAGTCTGTCGACGGCGAGCATCAGGGCGCGTGACCTCCGAGGCGACGTTGTTGCGCGACGACGTCGGCGAGATCGCTGAGCCGCCGCATTCCGGCCAGCGGCTGGTTCATTCGCTGGTTGTTCCCAAGAAGTTCGGCGTTGCGGTCCAAGAACCACCAGTACCCGCCGGTGAACGGGCACGCGTGGTCGCCCACCCGTTCGGTGGGGCGGTACCGGCATTGGCCGCAGTAGTCGCTCATGCGATTGATGTAGGCGCCGCCGGAGGTGTAGGGCTTGGTCGCCATCAGCCCGCCGTCGGCGTGCTGGGACATGCCCACCACGTTGGCGACCATCACCCACTCGTAGCCGTCGACGAAGCAACGGTGGAACCAGTCGGTGACGGCCGCGGGATTCCAGCCGCGCTGCAGCGCGTAGTTGGACAACACCATCAGCCGCGGAATGTGGTGCACCCAACCGTGATCGCGGACCTGCGCCAGTACGTCCTTCAGGCAGGTCGCGTCGACGGCGTCGGCGTTCAATTCGGCGAACCATCTCGGGATGCGGGCGTGGGCGTCCAGCGCGTTGCGGCGGCGGTAACCCTTGCCGAAATGCCAATAGACATGCCAGATGTAGTCGCGCCAGCCGATCAGCTGTCGGACATAGCCTTCCACGCTGCCGATCGGCGCCTTACCCGATCGGTAGGCGTCCTCGGCGGCGTACGCGCAGTCCAACGGATCGAGCAGGCCAAGGTTCATCGGCGCAGACAGCAGACTGTGCGCCATGAAGCGATCGCCGCTGAGCATGGCATCCTCGTGAGGGCCGAAGTGCGGCAAACGATCTCGGATGAACACCTTGAGAGCAGCCTGCGCTTCGGCAGCGGTGACGGCGAATTCCCGCGGGCCGTCGCGGCCGACGAAGGCGACCTCCCCGTCGCGTTCCCAGCGGTCCAAATCCTCGCGAACCTGCTCATCGATCTCGTCTTCGTCGGGTCGCCACGGCGGCTTGACGCCCAAGGCGTCGGCTTTCGCAGGTGCGGGCTCACGGTTGTCGGCGTCGAAGTTCCACCGCCCCTCGGCGGGACGGTTGCCGTCCATCAGCAGGTCGAACCGGCGGCGCGCGTCGCGGTAGAAGTTCTCCAGTTTCAGCGTCTGATGCCCCTGTGCCCATTCTCCGAACGCTGCCCGGTCGGTGCAGAATCCGCGGGCGGGCAACACTTCGATGTCCGGCATCGAGCGGACGAATCGATCGGCAGCCCACGAGGTCGGTTGGCACACGCTGATCGGTTCGTCGACCTGGCCCAGGCCCTCGCTGTAGGTGCGGGCCTGCAGGAACGTGGTCTGGTCGCCGAGTTCGGCCGCACGGTGGCGCAATGCCGACAGCACCAGGTGTGCCTTGCGGCGGTGAAAGCGGCGGCGGGTGAACGCCGCCTGCGATTCGATCAGCAGCACCGGCTGGTCGAGGTCGTCCAGAAAGTGCGGCCCGAGCTGGTCGGCGAAACACCAGCGCCGGGTGTCGGAACTCATCTGCCTGCCATACCCTCGCAGGCAGAATCCGAATCAAGGAGCGTGATGACAGACGCTGTGTCGGCACTGGGTGCCGAGAAGTTCGTGTCGCTGACGACGTTCAAGAAGGACGGCGGCGCGGTGGCAACGCCGATGTGGATCGGGCACGACGGCGATCACTTGTTCTTC
Source organism: Mycobacterium sp. (assembly GCA_049589475.1). Classification (GTDB taxonomy): domain Bacteria; phylum Actinomycetota; class Actinomycetes; order Mycobacteriales; family Mycobacteriaceae; genus Mycobacterium. The sequence continues at coordinate 3,759 of JBAWAV010000272.1, read as the reverse complement.
TGGACGCCGGCAGATAGCTGGAAGGCCAAGCGGGCCAGGAACAATCCTGAGGTGATCATGGCGCCATGCAGCCGCGGTGGGAAGATCCGCCAAGGTGCTGTTCAGGTGCACGGCGTAGCCGATGTCATCACCGATCCTGCGACGGTTGCGCGGCTGGCCGGCCTGATCCGTCGCAAGTACGGCGTGGAGTTCTTGATCGTGACGTTTATTGAGCGGGTGCTGGCGCGTGGACAGAAAATCCGCGTGATCCTGCGGATCGCGCTGTCTGATTGATCGTTACGGGACGGCCTGCCGGATGTTGAGGCCCTCCAGCGTCCCTACGGACCGCCAGGCGTCCAGGATATCGGCGTATTCGGTTGGGCTGCCGAAGAAAAAGCTGTCCTGGTTGAGACGTGCGCTCGGGTGGCCCTCGCGGTTGTAGTAGCCCGGGGTGCAGGATTCGCGCCGGCCGGCGATCACGCTCGAGCGTTGCACGACGGTGTCGACCCAAGCGGCTTCGGCGTCGGCGCCGGCTTCCAGCTCCGCAATACCGTGCCGTAACGCGTTGGCGATAATCCAGGCGATGTGCCGAGACTGGGTGTCGATGAGGTAGGGGAAGTTCACGGTGAAACCGGACTGGGCGATGCTTTCGATGAAGCAGTTCGGAAAGCCGTTGACGTGCAAGCCATGCAAGGAGCGCACGCCGTCGGCCCACTTGTCGGTGAGGGTCAACCCGTCGCGGCCGATGATCTCGAAGCCGGTGCGCTGCGAGTAACTGGTGCCGACTTCAAACCCGGTGGCGAAAATCAAACAGTCCAAGGGGTATTCGACACCATCCACGACGACACCGTTCGCGGTGATCTGCTCGACGCCGAGGCCGTGAGTGTCGACCAGGCTGACGTTGTCGCGGTTGAACGCCTGCAGGTATTCGTCGTGGAAGCACGGTCGCTTGCAGTAGTAGCCGTACCACGGCTTGAGCGCCTCGGCGGTGGCCGCGTCGGTGACGACCGCTTGGACACGTGCCCGGATCTCGTCCATCTTGGCGAAGTCGGCCATCTCGGCGGCGTTCGGCCCACCCTCGTTGACGATCGGCATCTTCTTGGTCAGGCTGGTCCACGCGTCGTCGACCAAGTCTTCGTCGGATGTTCCTCCGGCAGTGAGGATTTGGAAGTTCTCCATCCGTCGCTGCTGCCAGCCTGGTTCCAGCGACGCGGCCCATTCCGGCTCGGTAGGTCGGTTCGCCCGCACGTCGACCGTCGACGGGGTGCGCTGAAAGACGAACAACTGCTGCACCGCTTCGGCCAGTCGCGGCACACACTGAATAGCCGTAGCGCCGGTCCCGATGATCCCGACTCGCTTGTCCGACAGCGCGCCCAGATCCGTCCCGGTGTAGTCGTAGGCCCATCGGCTGGTATGAAAGGTGTGACCGCCGAAATTCGTAATACCATTGATGCCCGGCAGTTTGGGCTTCTGCAGATAGCCATTGGCCATCGCGACGAACCGGGCGCGAATCTCGTCACCCCGGTCGGTGATGATGACCCACCGAGAAGTGTCCGCCTCCCAACGGATCTCCTGTACCTCGGTCTGCAGGCACGCATTCCGGTACAAGTCATAGTGTTGGGCGATGCGGCGGCAATGAGCAAAAATCTCGGGGCCCTTGGCATACTTCTCGGTCGGGATGTAGCCGAGTTCCTCCAACAGCGGCATGTAGACGTAAGACTCGACGTCGCAGGCGATTCCGGGGTAGCGGTTCCAATACCAGGTTCCGCCGACGTCGGCGGCCTTGTCGATCAGCCGCACGTTGTCGACGCCAAGTTGTTTGCAGTGTGCACCGATCAGCAGCCCGCCGAAGCCCGCGCCGACCACCGCGACGTCGACCGAGTCCGCGACGGGCTCGCGCGTGAAGTCCGGATCCGCCCACGGGTCGTCACCGAATCGGCTGAATGCGCCGGAGATTGCCACGTATTGGGAGATGCCGTCGGAGCGCAGTCGACGCCGACGTTCTTCGGCATATTTAGCGCGCAGCGCGCCGGGGTCGAACGGTCCTGCGCTGCTGCTAGACGTCACGGCTGAATAGTGAACCAATTTTGTCACCCAGGCAACGCCGAAATGCCGCGAATTGTTCGAATTGCCGCTGCGACATCGTCATCTAGCGTGCATGGACACGTTACTGCTCCGATGCCATTTAGCTGATCAACAACGCAACTGTGTTGGCATGAGCATTCAGTCCGTCCTCATACCCGCTGAGAAGCCGGCCCCCGGCTCCCGTTCGTCCGCCGAGCCGCGTTATTCGCTGTTGCTGTCCACCGACCCCGTCGATGTCGAGGCGGCCCAGCGGCTGCGTTACGACGTGTTCAGCAGCGAGCCCGGATTCGCGCTGACCGGGCAGGACGCCGGCCTCGACATCGACCGCTTCGACGAGTACTGCGACCACCTGCTTGTTCGCGAGGACAACTCCGGCGAACTGGTGGGTTGCTACCGGATGCTGTCGCCGGCCGGTGCTGCTGCGGCTGGAGGCCTTTACACCGCAACGGAATTCGACATCACAGCACTGGATGCCCTGCGGCCCTCGCTGGTGGAGATGGGCCGCGCGGTGGTGCACGACGGTCACCGCAACGGCGCTGTCGTCCTGCTGATGTGGGCCGGCATCCTGGCCTACCTCGACCGCTGCCACTACGACTACGTCACCGGGTGCGTGTCGGTCCCCGTCGCGGGGGAAGGCGAACGGCCGGGCAGCCAGATCCGCGGTGTTCGCGACTTCGTGTTGCGGCGCCACCCGGCGCCGGCCGATTACCGGGTGCACCCGCACCGCCCGGTGATCATCGACGGGCGCCCGCTCGACGAGATCCCGCCGCCGGCGCGGCCCGTGATACCGCCGCTGATGCGTGGCTACCTGCGGCTGGGCGCGCGGATATGTGGCGAACCGGCCCACGACGCCGCTTTCGGGGTGGGTGATTTCCCCGCGTTGCTGGACAAACGCCAGGCCGATACCCGCTACCTGCGACGACTCCGGTCGATGTCGGCGGCGACCGAGGCAGCGAGCAAGGTCGCGTGATGAACAGCCCGGGGGTGCGCGCTCACGCCTGGCTGCCACGCGCGACCTGTGACGCTCAATGCCTGCACGCCGGTGGCTCCGCGACGTCTCGCCGGGTGATCGTGGCGCTGCGGGTCGCGCGGCGTATCGGGATGCTGCTGCTGTTCGCGCCGGTGCTGCCATTGCTCGCCGTGGTGCTGCCGGGCTGGTCGAAAGCCAGGCAGCTGTACTGCCGACTGTTGCTGTGGTGCCTTGGGGTCCGGATCACGTTGTCCGGCGGGCCGCTTCGCAATCTGCCTGGCGTGCTGGTGGTCAGCGATCACATGTCCTGGCTGGACGTGCTGACGATCGGCGCGATGCTTCCGTCGTCCCGATGGCGGGCATCGCCGGTGTCGTTCGTCGCCCGCGCCGACGTGGCGGGCAACGTCGCCGTCCAAATGATGGCGCGCATCGTGCGGGTGATCCCCATCGAGCGGGCCAGCCTGCGGCAGCTGCCCGAGGTGGTCGCCACCGTCGCGGCCCGCCTCTATGCGGGTCACACCGTGGTGGCGTTCCCAGAGGGAACCACCTGGTGCGGGCGAACAGGCCGGTCGCATCCGCCCGGCGACGATGCGGGCCGTGCAGCGGACCGAGGAGAAGCCGGGCAATCGCATCCGCCCGGCGACGATGCGGGCCGTGCAGCGGACCGAGGAGAAGCCGGGCAATCGCATCCGCCCGGCGACGATGCGGGCCGTGCAGCGGACCGA
>JBAWAV010000271.1:0-2624 GCA_049589475.1 Mycobacterium sp. | reverse complement strand
TGGAGTGCCGCGCGATGCGGCGTGTGCGTGAACAGATGGGTTTGACGAACGTGATTCTGATGCTCCCGTTCGTGCGTCGAATCGCCGAGGCGGACCTCGTCCTGCAGACGATGGCCGACCTCGGTCTCCGACGGGGCGAGAACGGGCTCAAGGTATACGCGATGTGCGAGATCCCCAACAACGTGATCCTGATCGATGAATTCGCCAAGCGTTTCGACGGCTTCTCGATCGGCTCCAACGATCTGACTCAGCTCACCCTGGGCGTCGATCGTGACAGCGAGATCGTGGCCTTCGACTACGACGAACGCGACGAGGGCGTCAAGGAGATGATCCGACTGGCCGTCGAGGGCTGCCGCCGCAACGGAATCCACTCGGGCCTATGTGGACAGGCGCCTTCGGACTACCCGGACATGGCCGAGTTCTTGGTCCGGATCGGCATCGAGTCGATGAGCCTCAACCCCGACACGGTCATCAAGGCCACCCGTCAGGTCCTCCAAGTCGAGAAACAGCTCGTGCCGGCTCAATGAGCAGCGGGGCGTTCCATCGGCCGGCAGTATGGCAGTATCCAACGCCTCGACCGCTGACCCGTGATCGTTGATTCGGCGTCGGCGGTACGATCGCAGTTCGTGCAACGGCGAGCGTCGCGACGTCGACCAGTGACCGTTAGTACGGCTGACAACAGCAGCTGGCTGAACCGCAATGTGTGGGTGCTGTCCGCTGTTTCGTTCTTACAAGACACCGCCAGCGAATTGCTCTACCCGCTGTTGCCGATCTACCTCACGGCGGTTCTCGGTGCGCCACCGTCCGTCGTAGGAGCCGTCGAAGGTGCGGCCGAGGGAGCGGCGTCGCTGGCAAAGCTGACGGCCGGACCGCTCGGCGATAGGTTTGCGCGGCGTCCCCTGATCGCGGCGGGCTACGGTATGGCCGCGCTCGGCAAGGTGATCGTTGCGGTCGCCGGTACATGGCCTGGGGTACTGGCGGGTCGCGTGGTGGATCGAGCCGGCAAGGGTGTCCGCGTCGCGCCGCGCGACGCACTGCTCGTCGACGGAATCGATGAAGCAAGCCGCGGCCGCGTGTTCGGGTTCCACCGGGCGATGGACACATTCGGCGCGGTTGCCGGACCGCTGATCGGGCTTGCCGGATACGAGTTATTCGACCATCGGATTGCGCCGTTGCTGTACATCGCGATTGTTCCGGCGGTCCTGAGTGTGGCCTTGGTCGCGCTGGTGCGCGAGCGTCCCCGGCTGGTCCGGCGTGCGCGCCGACCACCGGTGGTGGCGACGCTGCGTGAGCTGCCAGGTCGCTATTGGCGGGTGATCCTGCTGCTGGCGGCTTTTGGTTTGGTCAACTTTCCCGATGCCTTAATCTTGTTGCGCCTCAACGGCATCGGGTTTTCTGTGGCCGAAGTGATTCTGGCCTACGTGGGATACAACGTGGTATACGCGTTGGGCAGTTACCCGGCCGGATCACTCGCTGACCGCATCCCGAGGTCTGCGGTGTTCGGGATAGGCATGGTCTTTTTCGCGGTCGGCTACATCGGGCTCGGGCTCACAACGAACAAACTCGCGGCGTGGCTCATCCTCGGGTTGTATGGACTGTTCACCGCATGCACCGACGGCGTCGGAAAGGCATGGATCTCCGGACTTGTTCCCGCCGAGCTGCAATCGAGCGCCCAGGGCATATTTCAGGGCGCGATGGGCTTCGCGGTTTTGTCGGCAGGTCTGTGGGCCGGTCTGCTGTGGGGGGCAAGAGGCCAACTGCCGCTGCTGATCTCAGGAATCGCCGGTGGTGTCTTCGCCGCAATCCTGCTCAGTGTTTCTATCGGCCCGTGGCTCCGCGCCAAATCCGATGCTGCATCGGTTAACTGATTGCACAAGGAAAGAAGTATGCGTGAGCAGACAGCCCGGCAGTCGAGAACAGGCGGTGGTCGCAGCCGACCCGGAATTCACCCACGGACCCTATGCTGGGCAAATGGCTGCTGACGAGCACGCCAACAGGGATGCCGGTCGAGGCGTGGCCGGCATGCAGCCGCTTGACCTGACGCCCCTCGCAGACCTGTCGCATGGGCACACCCAGGCTGGGCCAGTGCGCGAGCACCGACCCGTCTACGTCGATTTGCTGCCGCCCTGTAATGCTGGTTGCCCGGCCGGGGAGAACATTCAGGCCTGGCTTGCCCACGCCACCGCCGGCCGGCACGAGCAGGCCTGGCGTCAGCTCGTCACGGACAACCCATTCGCCGCGATCCACGGACGGGTGTGCTACCACCCGTGTGAAACCGTCTGCAACCGCGCCCATCTCGACAGCGCCGTATCGATCCATTCGGTGGAGCGGTTCCTCGGTGACCTCGCTTGTGAGCGGGGCTGGACGTTCGAACCGCCGCCTACCCGCACCGGCAAGCGAGTCCTGATCGTCGGCGCCGGACCGAGCGGACTGTCCGCCGCCTACCATCTGGCACGCCTTGGCCACGAGGTCGAGATCCGCGACTCGGGCCCGTTGCCCGGCGGGATGATGCGGTACGGCATTCCGAGCTATCGGCTGCCGCGCGACGTGCTGGATGTGGAGCTGAACCGGGTGGCAGCTATGGGTGTGCAGTTGACCACCGATCATCGGGTCGAGGACCTCGC
>JBAWAV010000270.1:0-4662 GCA_049589475.1 Mycobacterium sp. | reverse complement strand
AACACATCCAGGCCATCGACGAGCCGATCATCGCGAAGGTCGGTGCGCACATGACCCAGGCGCTCAACAAGATTGCCGGCGAGCAGAAAGAGGCCTAAGTGACCACCAAGACCACCGCCGAGCTGCTCGCTGAACTCCGCGAGAAGCTAGAGCTGGCGAAGGAACCCGGTGATCCGAAGGCCATCGCGCGGCGAGAGAAGAAGGGCATCCCGAGCGCCCGCTCCCGGATCTACGACCTGGTCGACCCGGGCAGTTTCCTGGAGATCGGGGCATTGGCCCGGACGCCGGGCGACCCGAACGCGAACTTCGGCGACGGCTGTGTGACCGGCCGCGCGATGATCAACGGCCGTCCGGTCGGTGTGTTCTCCCACGACCAGACGGTGTTCCAGGGCTCGGTCGGTGAGATGTTCGGCCGCAAGGTCGCCGCGCTGATGGAGTGGTGCGCCATGGTCGCCTGCCCGATCATCGGCATCAACGACTCCGCCGGCGCGCGCATTCAGGATGCGGTGACGTCGCTGGCCTGGTACGCCGAGCTGGGTCGCCGCGGCGATCTGTTGAGTGGACTGGCTCCGCAGATCTCGCTGATCTTCGGCAAATGCGCTGGGGGAGCGGTCTATTCGCCGATCCAGACCGACCTGGTGGTGGCTGTGCGCGACCAGGGCTACATGTTCGTCACAGGCCCGGACGTCATCAAGGACGTCACCGGCGAGGACGTCACCCTCGACGAGCTCGGCGGGGCCGACGCGCAGGCCCGGTACGGCAACATCCACCAGGTGGTCGAATCCGAGGCGGCCGCATTCCAGTACGTGCGCGATTTCTTGTCGTTCGTGCCGCCGAACTGCTTCGACCCGGCGCCGGTGGTCAACCCCGGGCTGGAGCCGGAGGTCACTCCGAGCGATCTGGAGCTCGACTCGATCGTGCCGGACTCGGACAACACCGCGTACGACATGCACGAGATCCTGCTGCGGATCTTCGACGACGGTGACTTCCTCGACGTCGCGGCGCAAGCCGGGCAGTCCATCATCACCGGCTTCGCCCGCGTCGATGGCCGCCCGGTCGGGGTGGTGGCCAACCAGCCGGGTTTCATGTCGGGCGCGATCGACAACGAAGCCTCCGACAAGGCGGCCCGGTTCGTCCGGTTCTGCGACGCGTTCTACGTGCCGCTGGTGTTCGTCGTCGACACCCCTGGCTTCCTGCCCGGCGTCGAGCAGGAAAAGGGCGGGATCATCAAGCGCGGCGGGCGTTTCCTGTATGCGGTCGTCGAAGCCGACGTGCCGAAGGTGACGATCACCATCCGCAAGTCCTACGGCGGCGCCTACGCGGTCATGGGTTCCAAGCAACTCACCGCTGACCTCAACTTCGCCTGGCCCACCGCGCGCATCGCGGTGATCGGCGCCGACGGCGCAGCCCAGTTGCTGATGAAGCGATTCCCCGACCCGACCACGCCTGAGGCGCAGCAGATCAAGCGGGATTTCATCGAGGGCTACAACCTGAACATGGCCACGCCGTGGATTGCCGCCGAGCGCGGTTTCATCGACGCGGTCATCGAGCCGCACCAGACCCGGCTGCTGCTGCGTCGATCACTGCACTTGTTGCGGGACAAGCAATTACACGGGCGAGTCCTTCGCAAGCACGGTCTGCTCCCGGTCTAAACCCTGGGCCCTCAGACCAGCGCTGTTAGACCGGCGCGACGAAGTCCGACGTGTAGTACTCGACCGGGGTCTGCGCAACCGGGCTCGGTCGCTGGATGAACAGCCACACCCCGGTCGTGCCGGACCGAAGGCCGTCCTGCACGGTGGTGGACGCCTGGCCGGACCCATCGCTGTCGACACCGGCGACGGCGACGCCCGGACCCGGCGCATTGCAGGACGACGTCGACGGGTGCGGCATCTGGATCAAGGCGACGTCGAAGTGGGCGCCCGGCGTGCCGGGTTCGGAGATGTGCACATCGGCGCTCACCGTGCCCCCGTTCACGCGGACGACCGCCGAGGCTGCGGCGCGGTTCTGCCCGGCACCGCCGGGGAGGGGGCTGAAATCGCATGCGCGCAGAACGCTCCGGAGCGGGACGGTCGTTGCAGCCGAAGCCGGGATGGCTGCTGCCCCAAAAAGATTCACCGCCAAGGTCGTCGCGAAAACTGCAGGAGTTGCGCGACGGATCAGCGCGGGGATCCTTAATGACATTTTGTCAATTATCCCGGCTGAATAGCCTCCCGATGACGATCAAGTAGGAGAGATGCCTTACAGCAAGCGCATCGATGTGACGCACGCCACTGTGCTGGGCGGCCTTAGGTGTCCTTCGACTCTTGCTGAACTCTCTCGCCGGCGTCGGTGGACTCGCGAAGCTCCTTTTTCGTCTTCTTGGCCTCATCCGCCAGTTCGTCGATGGATTCGTCGCCTTCTTCAGCGCGCACGGTGATCTCCTTGGTCGATGTCGAGTAACGACTACCCGGCATCGGCGGCCTCGAACCATCTACGGCCGTTCGATATAGTTCGCGATACCATCTAATTTAAGTCGTATAGCGAACTGCCCAAGGAAGTGTTTCGTGCACCGCAGCCGTGGTGACTGCAGATCGTCGGGAGCGGTCAGGGGTCGGTGTCCACCGCCGAGATCGTCGCCGAACTGCCGGCTCTGATCGACGAAATCGCTTGCGGCGCTTTGCATATCGCTGCTCACGCGGTCCCACTCACCAATGTCACCGACGCGTGGCAGGACACCCGCTCCGACGCCCGGATCGTGCTGACGCCATAGAACGAACTGGGCGGCAATGACGAAAGCCATTGCCGCCCAGCTAAGTTCGTTAATTACTCAGCTGCCTTCTGGCGGGCTTCGGCAGCCTTCTCAGCGGCACGTGAAGCCTCGGCCTCGGCCTCTTTCTTAGCCACGTCGCGCTGGGCCTTCGCCTTGTCCTGCTGAGCGCGGCCTTCCTCACGCAAACCATCGCGGTTGGTGACGATGCCGATGATTTCCTTGGCCTTGCCCTTGACGTCCTCGACAACGCCCAAGATTGCTTCTTCGGGTCCACTGCGACTCATGGTGCTCCTTTCGGATGGGGGATAGCAGTCTGTTACCCCGCGGCACCCGATTCCGAACGTGTCTGGGCGCGCGTCACCTGTGACCGTGGTCACGCCGCTGAGGCTCGATGGCGCGGCTACTCCTCAGGCCACTCCGCGGCCTGCGTCGTCGCTAGGGCTTGATCCGGATCTTGCCCGGCGAATACCAGCCGAAATGCGTGGCGGTACCCAGGTCCAACTCGGCGGGCGGCGCGTCGACCAGCGTGTCGAACCTGCGCAGTGAACCCCAGTCCCGGGCCCAGTCGTGCGACAGATAAGTGGCCATCACGTGCGCGCGCAGCAGCAGGTCGGTGATGCCCAACAGGCCGCCGTTGACACCGTCTTGCCAGGTGTCGGTGTCCTGTTTCTTGGCGTTGTAGTCCGGGCTGATGCGGAACTTCGGGATCTCGGTGACGCCGTAGACGTGCAACATCGGCTGTTGGCAGGGGAAGGCCAGTCCGACCGCCCAGTCCATCAGCACCGGTTGCTTGGAGCCGATGTACTCCTGCAGCGAGCGCAGCTCGGGCACCCGCGGCGGGGTCACCGCGATCCAGTCGTCTGGCGTCAGGGACAGGTCGTCGGCGACCACCCGCACCGCGACGGCGTCGGCGGGCATCTGGGAGCGGGCGAAGCGCAGATTGCGCCACACCTTCGGCTGCTCCCCGTACAGGTCGTAGGGGACCAGCCGGCCGGCCGGCCGTACGGAGCCGCCGGGACCGGGCCTGCCGAATTCCAATTCCACCGTCTGCCCCTTGGTGTAGTGGTGCAGGATGCTGTTGCCGGTGATCGTGCCCGCGGCGGTGACCACGACCAATGGGTGTCCGGCGTCGGCCTTGGGCAGCTGGTACCACGCCGAGGTCAGCCTGCTCTGCTGTTGCGCGCCGGTGGCGTAGCTGCCTGCCACGGGAACCCGTTGCGGGTCAAGGCCGTAGGGCAGCGGCACCGTCGAGCCGTTGATGCCCGGCGTTTTCAGCTTGGTCGGCGCATCCCAGTCGTAGTCGGTACCCGGCTGCGGCACTGATGTCTCCTTGACCGACTCGGCCAGGGTGCGGTCGGGCACGCCGTTCGGCGTGAATCCCGTTGGGTTGACACCACCCAGCGGGCCCAACGGACCGTAATTGTCGGACCCATCAGGTTGGAGCGCCGCCATGAAGCCGGCGTTGCTGTCCGGCTCGACCAGCACGTCGTCGGCCAGACCGCAACCTCCGCTGAACTCGCGCAGGTTGTCCCAGGCATTGGAATAGGTGGGGTACTGCCGCACGATGCCGGCCACCATCGAGCCGATGAACACCAGCGCCATGAAGCCCGCCGCGAGAGGGATCGGCGCCGCGGTCAGCGCGCGCGCCAGCCGACCCTCGCCGTGGCCGGTGCCCGCGAAGTGCAGCCAGGCCGCGTACACCGCGGTAATCACGAACAGCGCGAAAAATATTGTGCTGATCGATATTCCGCCCACTTTCGGCATTGAGCTGTTGAACGGCACCCCGTAGCTGGACACGTACCACCAACCGTTGGTGGTGGCGAAGCACAGCGCCAACACGAACATCACCGCGGCCAGGAACGCCATCCGGTTGCGCGACCAGTGCAGTACTTTCGGTGACACCAGCACCGTCG
>JBAWAV010000269.1:0-3891 GCA_049589475.1 Mycobacterium sp. | reverse complement strand
CCTTGACGCTGAGCTCGCCGGCCTTGACCCGCTCGGCCAGGTCCGACACCGCGTCCTCGGCCGGATTCTCCATCTTGGCTTCGACGAGCGCAGCCAGGTACTTGTGCAGGCTCATCGCGCCTTTCATGGTGTCCTCGGCGGCGGCGTACCGCGCGAGGCCAACATTGGCGTGGTGTTGGAACATCTCGGCGTCCTCATACGGCACACCGAGCAGTTGGCTGATGACCAGCGACGGCACCGGCAGCGCCAGTGCCGAAACGATCTCGCCAGGTTGCGGCCCGGCCAGCATGGCGTCGATCGCGTCGTCGGTGATCTGCTGGATCGCCGGTCGCAGACCTTCTACCCGCTTGAACGTGAACGGCTTCGACAGCATCCGGCGAAACCGGGTGTGCTCGTCGCCATCTGCGGTGAAGACCGATCTCGGGCGCTTGTGCACGGTCGACAACATGCCCTCGTTCCAGTGCGGAAAGCCGGGGCGCCGGTCGTCGACGCTGACGCGCGAATCGGAGAACAGAGACCGGACTTCTTCGTAACCGGTGATGAGCCACGGGGTGCTGCCGTCCCAGATCTTGACTCGGGACAGCGGCCGCGCCTCGGCGAGCGCCATCACCTCCGGGGGCGGGGCGAACGGGCAGCCGGCGGCCCGTCCCATCGGATACTCCGGGGCTTCGGAGATCGCCTCGGCTGCGTTGCCGGCGAGCGTGTCGGACACTTCTCACTCCTCGATGTGGATGGCTAGTGCGGGACAACCTGCCTCGGCCTTGCGAGCGTTGTCGGCCTGATCGGCGGGCGGGTTCTCGTCGAGCACGACGACGACTCCGTCATCGTCGCGCTGATCGAAGATCTGCGGCGCATGCATCACGCAGTTTCCCGACGATGCGCATTTGTCTTGTTCCACAGTTACTTTCATCATAAACTTCTTCACTCGTGCGGTGTGACGGGCGCGAGCCACAGACCCACCACCGCATCGATCAGACGCGTCCCGGCCGCCTCCCAGGACGACCAGGGCGCGGATGCGCCTGCGGCCAAGGCCCGTTCACGATCGGCGCAGGTGTGCATCAGCAGGTTGCGCGCCATCAGATTGCGTTCCACCCGGACGTCGACCGGAAGTTCGGGAAGACACCGGTTGATCCCGTCGATCACCTGGACCAGCGAGTCAGAGGACAGCGCGTCTTTGACCACGATGTTGTAGTACGCGGGATCGGTCATCACCTGCGCGGCGAAGCGTGCGTACCAGCTGGGGTTTCCCAGCGCGGCCAAGTGATCGGTCAGTGGGCGCACCAGGCAGGCAACCCAGCTCCGCATGTCGGCGGCTGCATTGGACTGCAAGGTCCGCGCGACCATGTCTTCCCGTAAGCGTTCGATGGGCACCCGGTGTTTCTGCTCGATGGCCCGCACCAGATCCGTCTTGGTGCCGAAGTGATAGCCGACCGCGGCATTATTGCCCTGCCCGGCGGCCTCACTGACCTGCCGGTTGGAGACGGCGAAGACACCATGCTCGGCGAACAGCCGCTCGGCGGCGGTCAGGATCGCCTCCTGTGTGGTGCTGGCCCGCTCGCTGCGCGCGGCCCTCGCAGTAGTCACCTGGACAGTCAACGCCGCGACGCAGTTTAAGTCAAGCGATTGATTTAATCTTTCTTCTCGGTGCGTCGGCGGGATACTTTTCCGGCGACGGTGCCGCCGTCGACCGGCAAGATCGTGCCGGTCACGTAACGGGACCGGTCGCCGGCGAGGTACAGGGCGGCCTCCGCGATGTCGTCGGGTGTGCCCTCACGCTTCAGCGGTCGGTCTGATCGCATCTGCTCCCGGATCGCGTGTTCGAAGCGCGCGAGCTCTTCGGGCGACTTGTCGGTGGTGGTCGTCTGCAGCAGGGGTGTCGGTATGTTGCCCGGCGCGATGGCATTGACGCGAACCTCGTAGTGCGCCAACTCGATTGCGGCCGACTTCGTGAACATGATGACCGCCGCCTTCGACGCGCGGTAGGTCATCACTCCCCCACCGGCCTGGATTCCCCCGATCGATGACATGTTGATGATCGAACCGCCACCGCTGGACGCCATCTGCCGTGCGGCTTCGCGGGTCCCTGCCATCACCCCGAGGACGTTGACCGACATGACGCGCTGGAAATCAGCGAGGTCGTCGTCGAGAAAGCTGCGGTGCATCCTGCTGGAGACGCCGGCGTTGTTCACCATCACGTCAAGCCGGCCGAAGGTCTCGACGGCACTAGAAACCAGCGCGCCGACCTGTTCCGGGTCGGCGACGTCGACCGACCGGAAGATCGCGTCGACGCCCATCTTGGCGGCGAAATCTTCCCCGCGGTCACGTTCGATGTCGGCGATCACCACGCGTGCGCCCTCCGCCACGAACTTTTCGACGATGCCGGCACCGATGCCCGAGGCGCCGCCGGTGACGATCGCAACCTTGCCGATCAGTTCGCTGACCATGTCGATGAGTTAATCGGCGCAGCAGCGCTTAAGTCAAGCGATTGATTTATACCGGCCGTCAGTCTTTATCGCAGAAAGCGGTGCTACGTTCGGCGTGGTGAGCCGATTTGTTTACTTCGAATCCTCCCGGCGTTGGCTTGGAGCAGCCACGATTCCGCTTGTCGGCACTGCCATGCGGTCCGTCCTGGTCTCGTGGCGAAGTGAAAAGAATTCATCGACCCCACCGTTCAAAGGAACCGATTTGCGACTCAACCGATTTGGCGCAGTGCTGAGCGTGCTGGCTGCCGGCGCGCTGACGCTGTCCGCCTGTGGCGACAACAACACCGCAAACGAAGGCGGCGCGACGTCTAAATCGTCGTCGGCGGCCGTGAACTGCGGCGGTAAGCAGACCCTGAAAGCCAGCGGGTCCACCGCGCAGGCGAACGCGATGGCTCGATTCGTCAACGCCTTCGAACAGGCGTGCTCGGGTCAGACCTTGAACTACACGGCCAACGGGTCGGGTGCGGGAATCAATGAATTCGTCGGCAAACAGACCGACTTCGGTGGGTCCGATGTGGCTCTGAGCTCAGACGAGCACGCCAAGGCGCAGCAGCGGTGCGGTTCGCCGGCATGGGATCTACCGGTGGTGTTCGGGCCGATCGCGGTGACCTACAACCTCAACGGCGTGACCACGCTGGCCCTGGACGGGCCGACCACGGCGAAAATCTTCAACGGAACGATCAAGACGTGGAATGACCCGGCGATCGCGGCGCACAACGCCGGCACCCCCTTACCCGACATGCCGATTCACGTCGTGTTCCGCAGTGACCAGTCGGGCACGACCGACAATTTCCAGCAGTACCTCGACGGCGCATCCGACGGTGCATGGGGCAAGGGCAGCGGAAAGTCCTTCAACGGCGGAGTCGGTGAAGGCGCCAAGGGCAACGACGGCACCTCGGCGGCGATCAAGAGCACTCCCGGGTCGATCACCTACAACGAATGGTCGTTCGCCCAGGGCCAGAAGCTGAATATGGCCAGGATCGTCACGTCGGCGGGGCCTGACCCGGTGACGATCAGTTCCGATTCGGTCGGCAAGACGATCGCCGGGGCAAAGATCAAAGGTCAGGGCAACGACCTGATCCTCGACACGCTGTCGTTCTACAAGCCGACGCAGTCGGGCGCGTACCCGATCGTGTTGGCGACATATGAGGTCGTCTGCTCGAAGTATTCGGACGGCCAGGTCGGCACCGCGGTCAAGGCGTTCTTACAGGCCACTATCGGCCCCGGCCAAAATGGCTTGGCGGACAACGGATACGTCCCCATCCCCGACGCGTTCAAGTCGGGGCTGTCGACCGCGGTCAATGCCATCTCCTGAGGCAATGACCGTCACGTCCACTCCGGCAGTGCCCGTGCCTGCGCTGAGGTCCAGCGACACAGCGAAGGTACGAGTGGGCGACCGACTGTTCAA
>JBAWAV010000268.1:0-20953 GCA_049589475.1 Mycobacterium sp. | reverse complement strand
CCGTATCGGTCCGCCGTCGCATCGCGCACCCCGGGACACGGCGAGACCTCGTGCAGGAGGCAGGCCGGGCCGTGCAGCGCCGACCGGGCCAGCCGCTTGGTGCAGGTGCGCACTCCGGTGAGGCGGGCCAGCAGGTCGGCCGTGTCGACGGCGTCGGCCCGGGCCCGGAACGGGCCGACCGCGCGATCGTGGCGAGGGGTACGCACCACGGAGAATCGGGGGAATGCCTCGTCGCTCAACACCACCCACCACCACCGGTGCGGGAATTTCGACCGGCGGTTGTACGGCGGGGCGTGCGCGCTCAACATTCGCAGTTCCCGCACGCCGGCTTCCAGCCCGTGCGCGCACTCGATGTGCTCGACCCTGGTTGCCAGCGTGACCATCTCTTTCATCCGGCTCCGCTGATCCGAGCCGTTGAAATACTGATTTACCCTGCGCCGCAAGTTGATTGCCGTGCCGACATAGAGCACCTCGTCGGCCGGTCCGTGGAACAGGTAGACCCCGGGCCGGCGTGGCAAGGCCTCGGCCAGCACTCGTTTGCGGCGCTGCGTCGGCGACACGTCGGGCAGATACGCGCGCAGGTCGGCGTACGTGTGCACACCCTGGTTGCCGATCCGTTCGATGAGCGCGTGCAACACCTCGACGGTGGCCCGCGCGTCGTCGAGCGCCCGGTGGGTGGGTTCGCTGGCGACGGCGAACAGACGGGCCAGCGCCGCCAGTCGCACACTCGGCGCCTCCTCGCGGGTGAGCACCCGCCGGGCGAGTTGGACGGTGCACAGCACCTGCGGCCGCGGCCACCGGATCCCGCACTGATCGGCGGCGGCCCGCAGGAATCCCATGTCGAACCGGGCGTTGTGCGCGACCAACACCGCGCCACCGGCGAACTCGAGAAACATCGGCAGCACCGCGGCGATGGTCGGCGCATCGCACACCATCGTCGTGGTGATGCCGGTCAACTGGACGATCTGCGGCGGGATGCTGCGTTGCGGGTCGACAAGCGTCGCGAACTCACCCAGCACCACCCCGCCGCGGACTTTGACCGCACCGATCTCGGTGATCGCGTCGGCGACTTTTCCGTCGGTGGCATTCATGCGCCCGCCGGTGGTCTCGAGGTCCACGACGACGAACGTGGTCTCGCGCAGCGAGATTTCGGTCGCCCCGTCGATGTCGGGGAGGCTCAGCTGTTCGGCAGCGGGCGCGCCCATGGCGGTGACGTTAAGCAGTCACACCGACAGGTCCGCCGATCCCGCCCGGCGCGTCGGCACGGGACGATTGGCCAAAACTTGTCGGTGCCCCCGGTTAGCGTCACGGCAAGACCGATCAGTACACGGAGAGGACCGGCCAGATGGCGCACAGGAGCGAACCCGAGTGGCTGGCAGCGGACCCGCCCGAATCGACAGAACCGGTGGTCATTGACTGCGACGACTGTGCGGTACGCGGTCCCGGCTGCCGCGATTGCGTCGTCAGCGTGATACTCGGGGTACCGGAAACTTTGCTGGAGGACGAGCGGGTCGCGTTGGAGGTGCTCGCCGACGCGGGACTGGCACCCAGACTGCGGCTGGTACCGATTCACGGGCAGCGGCCCGGCGTAGCCTAACGGCGTTAGTCTGAAATCTTGCTGTTTTCTTAACAACTCAGAGTTGGACAACCACGAAGGCGTTTCGTAACCTATCTGAGACCTAAGGCAGTCAACGGCTGTCAACCCAGTGGGTTTTAAGGAATCGAAGTCTTGCAATTGCAGCCAAGCGGTGAACGCGTGTTCGAGCGCGTCGCAAAGCGGTTTGCTGGCGTAGCGCTAGCCGGACTCATCGCCTTGTCTGGATTTGCTGCCAGCAATGTCATGGCAGACCCGGCCGTCGACGCGATGGCAAAGCTCAACGAGCTGTCACGGCAGGCCGAGCAGACCACCGAGGCTATGCACAGCGCGCAGCTCGACCTCAACAACAAGCTGGCTGCGCAGCGAACAGCCGAGAAGAAGCACACTGACGACCTGGCCGCCGCCGACGAGGCGAAGTCGCGGCTGGCAACCTTTCAGGTCGGCGTCGACCAATACGCCGCAGCAATGTACATGGGCGGTCGCACCGACGGCATGAACGCGATCATGACCGCCGAGTCTCCGCAGCAGCTGATCGGCAAATTGGCCGTGAGTCGGGTGATCTCCACGGCGATGATCGCCCAGATGGCGACCTATCGGGCGACTCGCGAACAGGCCGCTCAGGCCGAGAAAGAATCCGCGAAGTCGGCCGCCGACGCCAAGACCGCCGCCGAACAGGCCGCCGCGGTGCGTGCGAAGCTGCAGTCCAAGCAGAGCCAGTTGCAGCTGCAGATCGGCATCGTCAAGTCCCAGTACCTCGCATTGAGCCCGCACGAGCGCACCGAGCTGGCCGCGCCGGGGCCTCCGCCGCCACCGGCCGCGATGGCCGCCGCGATCGCTCCCGCTCCTGAGGCGCTCGCGCCGGGCATGGGGCCGGGTGGTCCCGGCGGCGGACCAGGCAGTGGTCAGGGCGCGATCGCTGTTCAGGCCGCGTTGACGCAGGTCGGCGCGCCGTACGTGTGGGGCGGCGCCGCGCCGGGCGGTTTCGACTGTTCGGGCCTGGTGATGTGGGCTTTCCAGCAGGCCGGCATCGCGTTGCCGCATTCCAGCCAGGCCATGGCGCACGGCGGACAGCCGGTATCGCTGTCCGATCTGCAGCCCGGCGACGTGCTGACCTTCTACTCCGACGCCTCTCACGCCGGTCTCTACATCGGCGACGGCTTGATGGTCCACTCGTCCACCTTTGGCCAGCCGGTGCGGGTGGTGCCGATGAATTCGTCCGGCCCGATCTACGACGCCCGCCGCTACTAGTTCCCGGCAGCGCCGGCTGCTGGCCTGCGTCCTCGCCGCTGAGCTGACCTTCGGCGTCCTCGCAGTCATCGACACGAACACCCACTCCCCGGCGCCACCGCAGTCGATCACCGCGTCGGCGCAGGTACAGGTCGGCGATCGCATTCTGCGGATGACCAACCTCGATGGTCCGCAGTCCCAGCAGGTGTTGGACCGCGTCGCGGCGCACATCGGACAGGCCGTCGACGCCGTCGATGCGTTCTGGGGCACCGACTGGCCGCAGGAGGTGGACGTGGTTGCCACCGGCACCCAGCGACAATTCGAGGCGCAAGCCGGTGGCGGTCCTACCCCGCAGTGGGCCGACATCGCCGCGATCGCGGTGGCGGGCCACGTCGACCCCGCCCGGCGAATCGCGACCGGCCAGCGGATCGTCTTCGCCCCCGGGGCCGCCGGCATGAGCGAGCGTGCATTTCGAATCGTGTTGAGCCACGAACTCTTTCACTACGCTGCACGCGCGCAGACCGCGGTGAATGCGCCACAGTGGCTGACCGAAGGAGTCGCCGATTACGTCGCCCGACCACGCACCCCACTGCCCGAGGTCGCGACGCCTCCCACGTCATTGCCGTCCGACGCCGAGCTTGCCGACCCCGGGCCCCAGCGTTCGCAGGCCTACGACCGGGCCTGGTGGTTCGCGCTGTTCATCGCCGACACCCGCGGACCACCGACGCTGCGCGCGCTCTACCAGCACGCATGCGGCGACGGGCACACCGAATTTCCCGTGGCCGTGCACGAGGTGCTCGGCACCGACACCGCGGGCATACTCGCCGACTGGCAGCACTGGCTGACTCGCGGGTCCGCGCACTGAAAACGCTGCGCTAGCCTTCCTAGGTGTCTCGGGTCCTGCTGGTAACCAACGATTTTCCGCCTCGGCGCGGTGGCATCCAGTCGTATCTGCTCGAGCTGGTTTCTCGGCTGGCCGCCACCGGCGAGCACACGCTGACGGTGTACGCACCGCAGTGGAAGGACGCCGAGACGTTCGACGCCCACGCCGCCGGCTATCAGGTGGTGCGCCATCCCGGCACGTTGATGTTGCCCGTACCCACTGTCGACATCCGGATGCGCCGGCTGATTGCCGAGCGTGGCATCGACACCGTCTGGTTCGGTGCGGCCGCGCCGCTGGGCTTGCTGGCGCAGCGGGCCCGACAGGCCGGGGCGACGCGGGTGCTGGCGAGCACCCACGGCCACGAGGTGGGCTGGTCGATGCTCCCGGTGGCACGGTCGGTGCTGAGGCGCATCGGCGACGACACCGACGTCGTCACGTTCGTCAGCCGCTACACACGAGGGCGTTTCGCGTCGGCGTTCGGCCCTAACGCCGCGCTGGAGCACTTGCCACCCGGCGTCGACACCGACCGGTTTCGCCCCGATGCGGCGAGCCGGGCCGAGCTGCGTGCCCGCTACGGTCTGGGCGAGCGGCCCACGGCGCTCTGCCTGTCCCGGCTGGTGCCGCGCAAGGGCCAGGACATGCTGATCCGTGCGCTGCCCGCGATCAGACGGCGGGTCGACGGCGCGGCGCTGGTCATCGCGGGCGGCGGGCCATACATGACGGCCCTGCACGAGCTGGCCGAGCGTGTCGGCGTCAGTGACCACGTCGTCTTCACCGGTGGCGTCCCCGCCGCCGAGCTGCCCGCGTATCACGCGATGGCCGACGTGTTCGCGATGCCATGCCGCACCCGCGGAGCCGGACTCGATGTCGAGGGGCTGGGCATCGTGTTTCTGGAAGCGTCTGCCACCGGCGTACCGGTGATCGCCGGCTCGTCGGGCGGTGCACCAGAAACCGTGCGGCACAACAAGACTGGGATGGTGGTCGACGGTCGGTCGGTGGAGCAGATCGCCGACGCCGTCAGCGGGCTGCTCAGCGACCCGGACCGCGCCGCCGCGATGGGTGCCGCCGGCCGGAATTGGGTGACGGCGCACTGGCGTTGGGACGATCTGGCCGGCCGACTGGCCCGCCTGATCCGCGGCTAATCCTTGGCGTAGAGCGCGTTGATGTCGTCGGCGAACTTCTCGGTAACGACCTTGCGCTTCACCTTCATCGTCGGCGTCAGTTCCCCGGTGTCCTCGGTGAAGTCGACCGGCAGGATGCGGAACTTGCGAATCGACTCCGCATGCGACACGGACAAATTGGCTTGCTTGACGGCGGCGTCCACCTCAGCCAGCAGGTCGGGGTCGTTGACCAGATCTGCGACCGAGGAGCCGGCCGGCTTGCTGTTGCGCTGCTTCCAGCCGTCGAACGCCTCGGGGTCGATCGTGATCAGCGCCGCGATGAACGGCTTGGCGTCGCCGACCACCATCGCCTGGCTGATCAGTGCATGACCTCGGAGCTGGTCTTCCAGGACCGCCGGCGCGACGTTCTTGCCGCCGGCGGTGACGATGATTTCCTTCTTGCGACCGGTGATCGTCAAGAACCCTTGTTCGTCGACGGCGCCCAAGTCGCCGGTCTTGAACCAGCCGTCCTCGATCGCCTCGCTGGTGGCCTGCTCGTTGTGCCAATACCCGTCGAACACCACGCCGCCGCGCAGCAGCAACTCGCCGTCGTCGGCGATGCGAATGCTGTTGCCCGGCAACAACTTTCCGACCGTACCGATCTTCAGGGCGCCGACCTGGTTGACGGTGATCGCCGCGCTGGTCTCGGTCAGGCCGTAGCCCTCGTAGATGGTCAGGCCGACGCCACGATAGAAGTGGCCCAACCGTGCACCCAGCGGTGCGCCGCCGGAGACGGACGCCCGGCAGTCGCCGCCCAGCGCGGCCCGCAGCTTGTGGTACACCAGCCGGTCGAACAGTGCGTGCTTGGCGCGCAGGAGCAGGCCCGGGCCGCCGTTTGCGGATGCCTCGCTCCAGTCGACGGCAGTTTGGGCGGCGATGTCGAAGATGCGGCCCTTGCCGTCGTTGGCGGCATTCTGCGCGGCGGTGTTGTAGACCTTTTCGAACACCCGCGGCACCGACACCACGACCGTCGGTTTGAACACCGCGAACATCGGCACCAAATTCTTGATGTCGCTGGTGAATCCGACGATGACCTTGTTGTGGAACGCGCACAACGTCAGCGCGCGGGCCAGCACATGCGCCAGCGGCAGGAACACCAGCAACCGCTCGCCCTTGTGCAGCAGCGTCGGCAGCACCGCCTTGGCGCCGCGGGTTTCGTAGACCAGGTTCGAGTGGGTCAGCTGGCAGCCCTTGGGCCGTCCGGTGGTGCCCGAGGTGTAGATCAGTGTCGCCGGATGGTCGGCGCGCAGTGCCTCGAGTCGAGCAGTCAGCTCGCCCGGGTCGACCGACGCGCCCTGCTGCTCGAGTTGCTCGAGCGCTTTGGGGCCAGAACCGTCGATGTGCAGCACGCGCCGTAGCTCGGGCAGCTCACCGGCGAGCTCGGTAATCATCGACGCGTGCGCGTCGGTCTCGGCGAAGGCCACCACTGCCGCCGAGTCGGTCAGCACCCAGCGCACCTGCTCTGCCGAGGACGTCTCGTAGATCGGCACGGTCACGGCGCCGACCGCAAGGATGGCGAAGTCGATGATCGCCCACTCATAGCGGGTGGCCGAGAAGATCGCCACGCGATCGCCGGCCTGCACACCTTCTGCAATCAGACCCTTTGCGGTAGAACGGATTTGGGCAGCTGCGGCGGCGCACGTGACATCGGTCCAGGTGCCGTCGATCAGGCGTTGGAAGATCACCGTGTCGGGGTCGTTGCGCTCGTGATCGAACACCGCGGCAACGATGTTGTCGTGCTCGCCGACCGTGAACGGAGCGGGAGCAGTAATTTCACGCACTGTTGTGACCTCGCTTTGGCAATTCTCGGACCAGGCGGGATTCAGCCTAGTCCGGACCACGGGGCGGGCCAGAAAGGCCCGTTGACGAGCCGGACGAGCGTCGGTCGACCAGGCGGCGGTGCACCCGGAGGGGCGCCATATGTGAAGCTATCAACCGTGCACAGCGTTCAAATTGCCGACGAGATGTTCGTCGCCGCCGATCCTGCGCGCGTCGGCGCCGCGGTGGGCGATCCGTCCAGCTGGCGGCGGTGGTGGCCCGATCTGCGACTGCAGGTGGTCGAAGATCGCGGTCCGGTGGGCGTTCGATGGACAGTTGCCGGGCCGCTCACCGGCACGATGGAAATCTGGCTGGAGCCGTGCCTGGACGGAGTGCTGCTGCATTACTTTCTGCACGCCGAGCCGTCCGGCGTAAAGCCCGCGCAGTTGGCAAAATTAAATCTCGCGAAACTGACTCATCGGCGTCGGGTCGCGGGCAAGAAAATGGCCTTCGAGGTGAAAACGACCTTGGAGCGCTCCCGGCCGGTCGGGGTTTCGCCAATGCTTGACCAGGTCTGAGTTCAGCCGGGAGTACCGTTTCTGCCGTGGGCTGACGCAACGGCCGACACGGCCCAGACAGGGAGAAGGAAGCGAGCAGGTGGCGGAGAAAACGGCCCAGACGATTCACATCGACGCAGACCCCGGCACGGTGATGGACGTGATCGCTGACATCGGTTCCTACCCCGATTGGGTGTCGGAGTACAAGGAAGCCGAGGTCCTGGAAGCCGACCCCGACGGCAACCCCAAGGTAGCGCGGTTGGTGCTGGACACCAGCGTCCTCAAGGACACCTTGGTGCTGGCGTATCAGTGGCCCAAGGACCGTGGTTCTGTGCAGTGGTCGCTGGTGTCCAGTTCGCTACTGCGATCCATGGACGGCGTATATCGGTTGGCGTCCAAGGGATCTGGAACCGACGTCACCTACGAACTGACCGTCGACATCGCGATCCCGATGATCGGGTTGCTCAAGCGCAAGGCTGAACGCAGGCTGATTGACACAGCGTTGAAGGATCTGAAGAAACGAGTCGAGGCTGAGTGAGTCTGGGTGAATCGGTAGCGCCCTGCTCATCTCGAATCAGTCTCTTCGTCGGTAAGGGTGGGGTAGGCAAATCCACACTGGCGGCCGCGACCGCCGTGCATGAAGCGCGCGCCGGCCAGCGCGTTCTGCTGGTCTCTACCGACCAGGCGCACTCGCTGGGCGATGTGCTCAGCGTCCCGGTCGCGCCGACCGGTGAACGCGACTGCGTACGGGTGATGGCCGATCTGGACACCGGCTTGCTCGACGCGCTGGCCATGGACACCCTGGCGTTGCTGGAAGCGCGCTGGCGCGACGTCGTCGACACACTCGGCCGCCGATTTCCCGAATCGGAGCTGGGAGAGATTGCACCCGAGGAACTTTCGGCGCTGCCCGGTGTGCAGGAGGTGCTCGGTCTGCACGAGGTCGGGGAGTTGGCCAGGTCGGGGAGGTGGGACCACATCGTGGTTGACTGCGCCTCCACCGCCGATGCCCTGCGGATGCTCACCCTGCCCGCGACGTTCGCGCTCTACGTCGAGCGTGCGTGGCCACGGCATCGCAGGCTGTCCGCCGGCGCCGACGACGCGCGGTCCACCGCGGTGGTGGAACTCCTGGAGCGCATCAGCTCCCACGTCGAGAAACTCAGCGAACTGCTGACCGACGGGACCCGAGTCGGTGCACACCTGGTGCTCACCGCCGAACGGGTGGTGGCGGCGGAGGCGATCCGGATGCTGGGCTCATTGGCGCTGATGGGTGTGCGCATCGAAGAACTAATCGTCAACCAGGTTCTGATGCAAGACGATTCGTACGAGTACCGCAACCTGCCCGCGCATCCGGCCTTCGACTGGTACTCCGAGCGGATCAGCGAACAGCGGACCGTGCTCGATGAACTCGACGCCGCGATCGGCGACGTGGCGCTGGTGCTCACGCCGCATCTGGCGGGCGAGCCGATCGGCGCCAAAGCGTTGGCCGAGCTGCTGGACAACGCTCGTCGCCGCGACGGATCGGCGCCCCCGGGGCCGCTGCGTCCCGTCGTCGATCTGGAATCTGGCTCTGGGCTGCAGTCCGTCTACCGATTGCGGCTAGAGTTGCCGCAGATCGATTCCGGCGCGCTCAGCCTGGGCCGGGTCGCTGACGATCTGATCATCGGTTCCGGCGGGGTGCGACGCAGAGTTCGACTGGCGTCCGTCCTGCGGCGATGCACAGTACTGGACGCGCATCTTCGAGGTAGCGAATTGACGGTGCGGTTTCGACCTGACCCGGAGGTGTGGCCGAAATGACCGCCGGTGCACATCCCGACATCGGGCCGGAGCTACGCAAACTCGCCCAGAAGATTCTCGATCAGATCGACCCGGCAATCCGGCTGGCGGCGTCGCGAGCGGCCGGCGACGGGCCGGGCACCGGCAAATGTCAACAGGTGTGGTGTCCGGTGTGCGCGCTGGCCGCGGTCGTCAGTGGGGACGAACATCCGCTGCTGACCGTCATCGCTGAGCACAGTGTCGCGCTGCTTGCGGTGGTCCGGGCGATCGTCGACCAGGTCGACCGGCCAGCCACACCTCCGGACCCTCCGCCGAGTGGTGGTAGAGCGGCCGAATCAGCCGATGACGCCGACCGGACAAGTCGCTACCAGCCCATCAGCGTCACCGTCGACGAATAACGCGGCAGCTGACGGGTCGCCGGAAGCGACGCGTCAAGACCTCGTCAGCGCAATGTGGTCCCTTGCACACTTGGTCGGTAGTCTTGGCGCTGAACACTGTCGGCGAGGGCGAGGTGGGAGGCTCCATGTGGTACTGGCTTTTCAAGTACATCTTCATGGGACCGCTGCTCGCGCTGCTCGGTCGGCCGAAAGTTGAAGGACTGGAATATGTCCCGCAGTCCGGTCCGGCGATCCTGGCCAGTAACCATCTCGCGGTGGCCGACAGTTTCTATCTGCCGCTGGTGGTGCGCCGGCGGATCACGTTTCTGGCCAAGTCCGAATACTTCACCGGAACCGGCCTGAAGGGTTGGTTCAACCGCTGGTTCTACACCGTGGCCGGGCAGGTGCCGATCGACCGCAGCGACGCCGACTCAGCTCAGGCGGCGCTGGACACTGCTGAGCGGGTCTTGGGCGACGGCAAATTGCTCGGCATGTACCCCGAGGGCACCCGCTCACCCGACGGTCGGCTGTACAAGGGCAAGACCGGGTTGGCCCGTCTGGCGCTGCAGACCGGGGTGCCGGTGATCCCGGTCGCGATGATCGGCACGAACGTGGTCAACCCGCCGGGCAAAAAGATGTGGCGCTTCGGCCGGGTCACCGTGCGGTTCGGCAAGCCGATGGACTTCTCCCGGTTCGACGGGTTGGCCGGCAATCGATTCATCGAGCGTGCCGTGATCGATGAGGTGATCTACGAGTTGATGGGGTTGTCCGGTCAGGAGTACGTCGACATCTACGCCGCGACGCTCAAGAACGGCGATGGCTCCGATCCGTCGGAAAAGTCAGCAACGGCGGGAAAAGAAGTGCCGTCTCGGATTCCCGAGACGGCGGCCGGTTAGCCGATCAGCTGACTGCCGAAACCGGCGCGGGCGCCGTCGACGGCCGCGGCGCGCTGAGGGTGGTCGCAGCGGCGGCGATTGTCGCCCCGGCCGAGACGATCGTCGCCAACGCCCACCAGAGATACGAGACCCCGATCAGCTGACGCCACCACACCGCGGCAACCTCATGGTGCTTGGGCATCAGATCGATCGGCGTCCACACCATCAACGCCACCCCGGCAGCGCTGAGCAGAGCCAATGCGGCGTTGCGTCGCTGCCAGGCCACCACCGTGGTCACCACCACCGTCGGCAGCATCCACACCCAGTGGTGCGACCACGAGACCGGCGACACCGCCAAGCCGAACAACGCGATACAGATCACCGCCATGGCGGGCTCTCCGGCGCGCAGCACCCGGCGCGCCGCCCACACCGTCAGCGCCAGGACCAGTAAGCATGCGCCCACCCACGGCAGGAAGCGCTCGTGATCACTGAGGCCCAACCGGGCCAGCGTGCCGGCCACGTTCTGGTTGGTGTTCAGACTCGCCGAGCCGATCCGGTCAGTGTTGCGCACGGTGTGCGTCCAGTACTGCCAGGAGTCGTGCCAGGCCAGCGCGAACCCGGCCAGCACCGCTGCGGCAGTCGAAATCAGCGAAGTCACGACCGCGCGGCGGTCGCGGCGGAGCCAGAAGTAGAGCAGGAAGACCGCCGGCGTCAACTTGAGCGCGATGCCCAGCCCCACCAGCAGCCCGCGCGGCCACGGCGTGCGGCGCGGCACGCAGTCCGCGATCACCATCGTCATCAGTACGACGTTGATCTGCCCGAAGGCGAAGTTCGACTTGATGGGTTCCAGGTAGATCGTCGCGCCGGCCACGATGAGCGCGGTCAGCAGCCACCGTCGCGACCACGCCGGGCCCGGCATCACCTGTGTGGTGTTCCACACATCGAGTCGGGTCAGCACGATCATCGTCGAGACCAGCAGCAGCGCCATCGTGATCAACGTGATCGTGACGCTCGCGGCCGGCATCCCGAGCCAGGCGAAAGGGGCGAAGATGACTGCGGCTAGCGGGGGATACGTGAACGGCAGGTTCAGGCCGATCGGAGTGTGGAATTTGGCATCGTGGTCGTACAGCGGATGCCCGTCCAGCCATGCCTGGCCGCCCATGCGGTAAACGTCGATGTCGATCCGGTAGGGAGTGTGTCCGATCAGCTGCCACACCGCGTGACCCAGCGCCACCAGTGCCAGCAGCTGCAGCAGCCACCAGCCGGCGTTTCGCCAGGTCACTGGCTGCGCATTAGAGCGCCATCTACTCATCTCGCTGAACAGCCTATCGGTGCGTGGGCCCCAACCGGTGTCGCGGACGGCCATTCGCGGCCAGTTCGCGTAGCTTTTTGAGGGTGCTCCACTGGTTCGAACACGACATCATCGGCCGCGGACGACTGCCGCTGCTGTGCTGTCTGATCGCTTTCATCCTCACGTTCTTCGTGACGCGCACGTTCGCGCGTCTGATCCGCCATCGCGCCGCCACCGGCAGGCCGCCCATGTGGTGGGAGCCTCGGAATATTCACATCGGGTCCAAGCACATCCACCATGTCGTCGTCGGAGTGCTGTTGGTGATGGTCTCCGGCATCACGATGGTGACGTTGTCCATGACCGGCAACGAGATCGAATTCACCGGAGGGGCAATTGTTTTCGGTATCGGCGCGGCGCTGGTTCTCGACGAGTACGCATTGATTCTGCACTTGTCGGACGTCTACTGGGAGGAAGACGGTCGGACGTCGGTCGACGCGGTGTTCGCCGCAGTGGCGGTCGGCGGATTGCTGGTGTTGGGATTGCATCCGTTGATGTTCTTCATCAGCCTGTGGCAGGACACGACCGACTCGCTGGTGCTGCGGACCGGGGTGGTCTTCGCGATGGTGTTGACGTTGCCGCTGGCGGTGCTGGTGGCGCTGAAGGGCAAGGTGTGGACCGGTCTGATCGGCATGTTCTTCGTTCCGCTGCTGTTCATCGGCGCGATTCGGCTCTCGCGCCCGCAAGCGCCGTGGGCGCGCTACGTGTACATGCGCCGATTGGACAAGATGAGCCGCTCGTTGCAACGCGAACGCACCCTGCGCCGTCCCGTGGTGCGGGCAAAGCTGTGGCTGCAGTACACCATCGCCGGAACCCCGCGACTGCCCTCACATCGCGTGGTCGACGCGCAACTCGACCGCGAAGTGCATCCGGCGCCACCGCCGGAGCCCGACATGCTCACCAGCGGCGCTGGTGTCAGGTGACCGGAGACTGACCCAGTGCGCTACTTCTACGACACCGAATTCATCGACGACGGCTACAACATCGAGCTGATCTCGATCGGCGTGGTCGCCGAGGACGGCCGCGAATATTACGCAGTATCAACGGAATTCAATCCCGAACGGGCCGGAAGTTGGGTACGGGCCAACGTGCTGCCCAAATTGCCGCCGCCGGCGTCGCAGGTGTGGCGTTCGCGCGCGCGGATCCGCGCCGATCTGGAGACGTTCTTCGACGTCGACGGCTCCGAGCCGATCGAGCTGTGGGCCTGGGTCGGCGCTTACGACCACGTGGCGCTGTGTCAGTTGTGGGGGCCGATGACCCATCTCCCGCCGCCGATCCCGCGATTCACCCACGAGCTGCGCCAGCTGTGGGAGGAGCGCGGCAGCCCGCACCTGCCACGCCGGTCGGCCAATGTGCACGACGCGCTGGTCGACGCTCGCGACCAGCTGACGCGATATCGGGTGATAACGGCCGACGACAATGCGGGCGGCGCAGCCGCCCGTTGAGGAGTCGGCCCATCGAACCAGCGCGCAGCCGCATTAGCGCTGCTTGCGGCGTGCAAAAGCGACCGAATCGCCCGGTTACCATAGACGGGTGAACTGGACCGTCGACGTACCGATCGAGCAGCTGCCGTCGCTGCCTCCGCTACCGGGGGATCTGCGGGCCCGGCTGGACGCGGCGCTGGCCAAGCCCGCCGCCCAGCAGCCCAACTGGACACGCGAGCAGGTCGAGCCGATGCGCAAGGTGCTGGAAAGCGTCCCGCCGGTGACGGTGCCCTCGGAGATCGTGCGGCTGCAGGACATGCTGGCGCAGGTCGCCCGCGGAGAGGCGTTCATGCTACAGGGCGGCGACTGCGCCGAGACCTTCGTCGACAACACCGAGCCGCATATCAAGGGCAACATCCGGACGCTGCTGCAGATGGCGGTGGTGTTGACCTACGGCGCCAGCGTGCCGGTGCTGAAGGTGGCCCGCATCGCCGGGCAGTACGCCAAACCCCGATCGGCCGACCTCGACGCCCTGGGACTGCGCTCCTACCGCGGCGACATGATCAACGGGTTCGAGCCGGACGCCGCGGTACGCGAGCACGACCCCTCGCGCCTGGTGCGGGCCTACGCGAACGCCGGCGCAGCGATGAACCTGGTGCGGGCGCTGACCTCCTCGGGGCTGGCGTCGCTGCATCTGGTGCACGACTGGAACCAGGAGTTCGTCCGGACCTCGCCCGCCGGTGCGCGTTACGAGGCACTGGCCGGCGAGATCGACCGGGCCCTCAAATTCATGAGCGCATGCGGGGTGGCCGACCGCAACCTGCAAACCGCCGAAATCTACGCCAGTCACGAGGCTTTGGTGCTGGACTACGAGCGCGCCATGCTGCGACTGTCCTCGGAAGAAGACGGTGAGCCGCAACTGTATGACCTATCGGCGCACTATCTGTGGATCGGGGACCGGACCCGGCAACTCGACGGCGCGCACGTCGCGTTCGCCGAAGTGATCGCCAATCCGATCGGCGTCAAGATCGGGCCGTCGACGACGCCGGACCAGGTCGTCGAATACGTCGAGCGCCTCGACCCGTACAACAGGCCGGGCCGACTGACGTTGGTGAGCCGGATGGGCAACAACAAGGTGCGTGACCTGTTGCCGCCGATCATCGAGAAGGTGCAGGCGACCGGCCATCAGGTGATCTGGCAGTGCGATCCGATGCACGGCAACACCCACGAGTCGTCCAACGGCTACAAGACGCGTCACTTCGACCGCATCGTCGACGAGGTGCAGGGATTCTTCGAGGTGCACCGCGCGCTGGGCACCTACCCGGGCGGTATCCATGTGGAGATCACCGGAGATAACGTCACCGAGTGTCTCGGTGGTGCCCAAGACATTTCGGACACCGACCTCGGTGGACGCTACGAGACAGCGTGCGACCCGAGGCTTAACACCCAGCAATCGCTGGAGCTGGCCTTCCTGGTCGCCGAGATGCTGCGCGACTGACCTTCTCTCGCTAGATCAATCCGCCGAGATTGCTGCCGAGGGTCCATGCGGCGCCGGCCGCCATGCCGGTGATCGACAGCACGATCGCGATCCAGATCAGCACCATGCGTCGCGCATGCTGGCGTTCGAGGGTGAACTCGACCATGTCGATTCCGGCGAATTGGCCTGGTGTTGCAGGGCTTTCGTTGCCGGATCGAGTGGGCCGGCTCTGCGGCCCGCGAGTCAGCTGACGGGTCGGATGGTGCTTCGGCGGCTGCTGCTGGTCCGTGGTGCGATGCCGCGGGGCCGACCGGTGCTGAGCCGAGTTGCGCGGCGCCGGCACCCGGAACTGGGGCAGCGCCAACTCCTCGACGATCGCCGCCAATTCGGCGCCCATGTCCTGACCGTCGGCGTAGCGGTCCGCGGGGTCACGTGCGGTGGCACGCTCGACCAGTTCGTCGAATTGTGGAGGGACACCGTCGAT
Source organism: Mycobacterium sp. (assembly GCA_049589475.1). Classification (GTDB taxonomy): domain Bacteria; phylum Actinomycetota; class Actinomycetes; order Mycobacteriales; family Mycobacteriaceae; genus Mycobacterium. Next base: position 6,013 of record JBAWAV010000268.1, on the reverse strand, counting down.
CACCGTACTGGGCCGCGGCACGTCGGTGTCCAGACGTTGATACGCGATCGACAGCGCGGTGTCGCCGGAGAACGGGGTCTGACCGGTGAGCAGCTCGTAGGCCACGATTCCGGTCGAATAGACATCGCTGCGGGGACTGGCTTTTCCGTCCCGCACCTGCTCGGGGGACAAGTACGCGGCGGTGCCGAGAATGACGCTGGTGGAGGTGATTCCGGCCGCCGCGACGGCGCGCACCAAGCCGAAGTCGGCGATCTTGACCTCGCCCTCGTCGGAGATCAGCACGTTCTCCGGTTTCACATCGCGGTGTACCAGGCCGGCGCGGTGCGCGGCGGCCAGCCCGCCCAGCACCGGGCGGAGCACTGCGGCAACCGCGTGCGGTGGCATCGGACCGCGCTCGGCAAGCAATTCGCGAAGCGTGCCGCCTTCGACCAGCTCCATCACCAGGAATGGATGCCGACCGTCGAGGCCTTGGTCGTAGACCGCGACGAGCCCGGGATCCTTGAGCCGCGCCACGGTGCGGGCCTCCATCTGAAAACGGGTCAAGAATTGCTGGTCACCGGCGTAGCGAGAATCCATCACCTTCAGCGCGACCGGCCGGTCAAGCCGGGTGTCGATGCCGCGATACACCGTCGACGTGCCGCCGGTGGCGATCGTGGTCGCAACGCGGTAGCGCCCGTCCAACACAGCGCCCTCGGGGAGGTCGTCAGCCACGCGCCCATCGTAGGCGGCGTCATGCGTTGCGAGCCCCAACCTGCGGCGCGCCCGGCCGTACACTGATGCGGTGAGCAGGATTCCGGCCGGCGACGACGTCCTGGACCCCGACGAACCGATCTACGATTTGCCGCACGTCGCCGATTTGCTCGGCGTACCGGTCACCAAAGTGCACCAGCATCTGCGTGAAGGCCACCTCGTTGCGGTCCGGCGTGCCGGTGACGTGGTGATACCGCAGATCTTTTTCACCGACTCCGGCGATGTGATCAAGAACTTGACGGGTCTGTTGGTGGTGCTGCACGACGGTGGCTACCGCGACACCGAGATCGTGCGTTGGCTGTTCACTCCCGACCCGTCGCTCACCGTGACTCGCGACGGGATGCGCGACGCGATCAGCAACGCCCGACCGGTCGACGCGTTACGGGGCCACCAGGCTCGCGAAGTGTTGCGCCGTGCACAGGCTATGGCGTACTAGCCGCTTCTTGCTGTGCCACATGGCGATTCAGCGTGTACCAGGCAACGAACGCACATGCTGAAGCCAACAAGACATGCGGCCACGAGTACATGCCGTGTGCGCCATCGGGTTTGAAGATCACCATGATCCAGGTGGAGAAAGCGGCGACCGCCGCCGCCCCGCTACGCGATTGAACGAGCGGGGCCACGACCGCTAACGGCCAGGAGTAGTACCACGGCAACGCGGCGGGAGCGAACAACACGACGACGAGCATGACCCACGCGATGCCGGTGAGCGCCTGGCGGTCGTCGTGACGGAACCGCCACCACAACAGGGGCAGCGCGATCGCGATGATCGCGATCCCGACAGCGCGGGTAACTTGCAGCACCCCATAGAAATTCACCGACATGAACAGTCCTCCGACAGCGTGGACCAGATTCGCTGTCGCCGTCGGAATGCTCAGCCAGTTGATGATCTTCACCGAGCCGGCCAGCGCGGTCAGCCAGCCGAGGCCGACTCCTGCCACCCCGGACAGCACGGCGAACACTGCCACAACGATCAATACCGACGCGCTCGCTGCCACCGAAAAGGCCCGCGGCGACTGGTATCCGCGTCGATCACGCAGGTGGCGCATCCATACCCATACCAGGAATGGCAGCGCGAGTCCGGCGCTGGCCTTGACCGCCATCCCGGCCGCCACCACGGCGATGCCCGCGACGTGACGCCGCTGGAAGGTCAGCGCGATACCGGCGACCATCAGGCCGACCATCAGCATCTCGTTGTGCACGCCGCCCATCAAATGGATGATCACCAGCGGGTTGAGCGCGCAGACCCACAACGCGGTGGGCACATTCGCCCCCAGATGGCGCGCGATGCGCGGCGTCGCCCAGATCAGCAGCGCCAGCCCGGGCAGCATGCACAACCTCAGCAGCATCGTGCCGGCTATCACGTGGTTGCCGACCAACATCGTGACCAACCGCGCGATCATGATGAACGCCGGGCCGTACGGAGCGGTGGTGATGGTCCAGATCGGACTGACGTTGTCCAGCAGCGGATTCGGGTTGTCGATCGGCCCGACCGCGTACGGGTCCAGTCCGTCGCGCAGCAGCGCCCCCTGCGCCAGATAAGAGTAGGTGTCGCGGCTGAACACCGGTACTGACAGCAACAGCGGTGCCAGCCAGAAACCGGTGGTGGCCACCATGGTGTATTCGACCGCGTCGCCGGCCAGCGCGCGTCGGCCCAGCCACAGCCACGCGCTGAGCATCAACGTGACGCCGATCCACAGCAGCACCGAGGACAGCACCAGCCCGTGGCCGTAGCGCAACCAGGAGAGGTGCAGCGAATCCAACAGCGGGTCGTGCTGCTTGGTGCTGCCAGCGCCGAGTCCACCCGCGGTGATCAATGCCGCACCCAGGCAGCCCAGCAGCGCGGGCCGGCCCTCGGCGGTGGTCGCAAACTTCCGCAATCGCGAAAAAGTTTGTGCTGCAGTGCTATCCAAGGTCTGAATCGGAGTGGTCATGGGCGTCAGGCGGATCGGTTCGCGGCGAGTCGGGCAAGCTCGGTCAGCCCCGTCTTGGCCGCGGCTTGGATGGGCGCGTCGGCCAGCACATCAAGCGCCCGGCCGGTCAGCTCGGCGATCTGGTCCTCGACGGCGGCAAGCGCACCGACGCGGTCGATCACCTCGCACAGTTCGCGCACGTCGGCGTCGCCCAGGTCGGTGCCGATCGCGGCCCGTAACATCTTGGCAGCAGCCGTGTCTGACGCGTCGGCCAACTCCAGCGCGGTGGCCAGCAGGACGGTGCGCTTCCCGGACCGCAGGTCGTCCCCGGAAGGCTTACCCGTCACCGCAGGATCGCCGAACACGCCCAACATGTCGTCGCGCAGCTGAAATGCGATGCCCAGGCTGTTGCCGAAGTCGTGGAATATCGCTTGCACATCGGGCCGATCGGCCGCGGCCGCGGCACCCAATTGCAGCGGGCGCGACACCGTATACGAGGCCGTCTTGTAGGTGTTGACGGCCATCGCCGAGGCGATCGATTCGGCTGCGCTGGCTTCGCCGACGATGTCGAGGTATTGACCGCCGAGCACCTCGGTGCGGATGTCGGCCCACACTCGTCGCACCCGGTGGCGGGCGTCGTCGGGCAGTGCGACACCCGCGACGATATCGTCCGCCCATGCCAGTGCGAGGTCCCCGACCAGGATCGCCGCCGAGACCCCGAATTGGTCCGCGGTCCCACGCCAATGCCGGTCCCGATGCATGTCGGCGAATCGAATGTGGGTGGTCGGACGGCCCCGGCGAGTCGCCGAATCGTCGATCACGTCGTCATGGACCAGCGCCGAAGCGTGCAGCAGCTCGAGCGCGGAGAACAACATCAGGGCGTCGGTGTCGACGTCGTGGTCGGATACCGCGCGCCAACCCCAATAGGCGAAGGCCGGGCGCAGCCTCTTGCCGCCGCTGAGGACGAACTCCTCCAGTCCTGCGATGAGGTCCGCGTAGTCGCTGCCGATGTAGGCGGCCGCGTCGCGGCGGTCGCGCAGGTAGCTGCGCAGCTGCTCGGTGACGGCGTCGGCGAGTTCAACGGTTGCCGCTGCTTCTACGCTCAGCGCGACACCTCTTTCCGGTCCCTGTGATGATGGCCCGCCAAGTCTATTCGGCGCGTGACTGTCCAGCGGGTTTTGCTTGACGTGGGCTCGCCGGGACGGCTCGGCGGCAGTGCTTCGACAGTCTCAGTTTCTGCCACCTATGCTGTCGTGGGGCTTGGCGCGGGCTCGTTGGCCGGCGGCGGGGGACAGTCGTTTGATGAGGAGCAGCTCGTTGACCTTCAACACCATCGCTCTTGAGTTGGTGCCGCCGAATCTCGACCGCGGTACAGAGCAGGCGGTCGAAGAGGCTCACAAGGTTGTCCAACTCGCGGCGAAATCCGGCCTCGACGGCCGGATCGGGCACGTGATGATGCCGGGATTGATCGAAGAGGACGACGACCGGCCGGTCGAGATGAAGCCGAAGATGGATGTGCTGGACTTCTGGTCGGCGCTCAAGCCCGAGCTGCCCGGCGTTAGCGGATTGTGCAGCCAGGTCACCGCTTTCATGGACGAGTCGACGCTGCGTCAGCGGCTCGGCGATCTCATCGGTTCCGGCATCGACGGCGTCGTATTCGTCGGTGTGCCAAGGACTATGGCCGACGGCGAGGGTTCCGGTGTCGCGCCGACCGACGCCCTGTCGATTTATCAGTCGCTGGTGGCCAATCGTGGCGTCATCTTGATTCCGACTCGAGAGGGCGAACAGGGTCGGCTGAACTTCAAGTGCGACAAGGGCGCAACGTTCGCGCAGACGCAACTGTTGTATTCCGATGCGATCGTGGGCTTTTTGGCCGACTTCGCCAAGAAAACCGACCACCGGCCGGAGATCCTGCTGTCGTTCGGTTTCGTGCCGACCGTCGAAGAGAGGGTCGGTTTCATCAACTGGCTGATCCAGGATCCCGGCAACGCCGTCGTCGCTGACGAGCAGGCGTTCGTCACGTCGTTGGCGAACACCGAACCGGCGCAACGGCGCCGGCAGTTCCTCGACCTGTACAAGCGGGTGATCGACGGCGTCGTCGACCTGGGTTATCCGCTGAGCGTCCATCTCGAAGCGACGTACGGCAATTCCGCACCGGCGTTCGAGACGTTCGCCGAGATGCTCGCTTACTGGTCGCCGACGAACTGAGTGCCGTGGGTCAGCTGGACGGGGGGTCGCTGGGTTGGGCCACCCGTGGCGAACGATCCCGGCTGTACCAGGCCAGCAGCCCCACCGCAGCGGCCACGCCGAGCGACGAGAGCCCCAGCCACATCGCCGCACCCTGGAACGAGCGGGTGCTCGGGTCGGTGTAGCGGGCCTGCGCGGTCAGCGTGCTCACCACGCCTGGTTTGAGCTTCCACTGCACCGTGTCGGGGTCCATACGGTCACCGTTAGTCGAGGTCACCGAACCGGGAAAGGCGACGGTCAACTCGACGTCGGCGTCGGGATCGGTCAGCGACGTCAGGTCGGCACGACCCTCCAGGATCACCAGGTCCCCGGCTCTGCGCAGCGACAAGTTCACGCCCTGCGCGTCGGAGTTCATGTGCGCAAGCTCCGGCAGCTCGGCGAAGGTCAGGTCGGAAAACGTGGCCTGCGAGCCGACATAGCCGTCGCGGTCGTACTTCGACACCGCGACCTTCTGGCTGAACGCCAGGTTCGGATCGAGCTGAGGGCCGTTGTCTTTGTCGTTGCGCGGCTTGGCCGCCGCCACGATGTCGCCGGACACCAGGTCGTCGGGCGAGATGGTGATCGACGCCTTGACCCGGACGCATCCGGCCAGGACCGGGATCGCGAGCAGCAGCATGGTCATCGCGATGAGGCGGCGGCTTCCCGGTTGCGCGGTCAAGTTCCGGGACGAGAGCTGTATACCGCTGGCGCGCACCAGGTCATCGTGCCAGACCGCGACGAGGCCGGGGCAATTACAGCGGCAGCTGCCGGCCGAGAATGGCGAATGCCCGTGGGTCCCCGGTGAAGTGGTAGCCGCGGATGATGTCGGTGAAACCCAGCCGCCGGTAGAGCCGCCACGCGCGATTGGCCTCACCGTTGGTCTCCGGCGTCGATAGCAGGACATTGGCTTCGTCGCGGTCGGCAAGCAGCCGACGGGCCAGCGCCTCGCCGAGGCCGCGGCCCTGCGCCCGGGGGAGGATATGCAGCTCGGTCAGCTCGAAATAGCTGTTCATCAGCGCTGCGATCTCCGGGCCGGACAAGCCGCCGCGTTGCAAACCGGCCACGACCTGCTGCTGCCACCACTGGTCAGGGGCGCCGCAGTAGCCGTAGGCCACGCCCAGCAG
>JBAWAV010000267.1:0-3481 GCA_049589475.1 Mycobacterium sp. | reverse complement strand
GTCTATAAGCAGGATCCAGGTGGCAGTGGCTGTGACGCCAACGGCAACTGCGGTTCCGGCGGGCAAAACGGCGGCCCCGGCGGTGGTCCGGGTGGGCAAGGCTGCATCGCGGGTACGGGTATATGTGGGTCCGGCGGTCAGTTCGCGGGTCCGGGCGGCACGCCGGGTGGATGTATTCCTGGCGTTGGCTGCGGCCACGGCTAAACCGCTCGAGTAGGTACTGACTTGAGTCATGCGGCCTGGTGACCCCGGGCCGCATGAGTCGTCATTCGCCCTTCAAGCTGCCGATACCGAGCGAGAAGTCCTTGCGCGGCGACCACGTCGCGTCTTCTTGTTCCTCGACGTAGCTCTGCGGGTCGCGGTCGACGATCGACAGTCCGCGGGCCGTCGGGTGCTGGGCCATGAACTCGCTGTACTGCCGCCCGAGTGCTTCGCGCAGACCGATCGGTGCATGACGGCGAAAGTCGGCCAGGCCTTCTCGTTCTTCTTCGCCCATGTGGTCGTCGTTGGCGGCGCGGGTTCGCCCGACCGCCGCCCACCACTCATCAGTCGCTAGTTCCGCGGCGTTCGCGTCACGCACGCCGTCGCGGATGTCGTTGTGGTCACCGATGGCGTCGAGCGTCTCGCCCTCCGGGTCGTCGGTGCCACGTTGTAGTAACTGCGGGTAGAAGATCTTCTCTTCGATGTAGGCGTGCACGTCGAGCTTGTCGGCCAGCGGACGCCAAACTCGTTCCAGCGCGCGCCGATTGACCGGCGTCTCCGCTTGTAGATAATCCAGCTTGGCGAACTGCTCGCGAAACCAGTCATGGTCGGCGAGGATCAACATGGTGATGTCAGCCATCCCGACTCACAACCTCCTCCGAGTACTCACGGCCCGTCGGTTCCAGTTAATCAGCACTCCCGCCAACGTATTGGACTTCAGTGACCCCGCGCGACTCCGCGGCCGGTCGGCTTAGGCTCGGGTGATGACCATCCTCTATGACGAGGCACTGCGCGAGCGGATCCGGGACCATCTGGTCGGTCATCAGCGTCGCGTCGTGGCCGACCCGACAAAGCGGCACGCGGCTGTCGCGGTACTGCTCGTCGAGTCGGATGTCGGGGAAGACCGGATCGACCCTGCGCCGGTGGACGACTGGCTCGCCGGACGGCCGATGCCGGAGGCCGGGCTCGACGGCCGCATGGTCGATGTGTCCGGCGGTGCCGCATTCCTGTTGTGCCGCAGAACTTCCCGCCTCAGCTCGCATCCGGCGCAATGGGCGCTGCCCGGCGGGCGCCTGGATCCGGGAGAAGATGCGGTTGCCGCGGCGCTCCGGGAATTAGACGAGGAGGTCGGCGTCAAATTGACCGACGCGGCGGTGTTGGGCCTGCTCGACGACTATCCGACCCGGTCGGGATACGTCATCACCCCAGTGGTGATCTGGGGCGGCGGGCGGCTCGACCCCCAACCGGCGCCCGACGAGGTGGTCGCGGTCTATCGGGTGGGACTGCACCAGTTGCAGCGCGCGGACTCGCCGCGATTCATCACCATTCCGGAAAGCCCACGTCAAGTGGTCCAGATACCGCTGGGCAACGATCTCATCCATGCACCGACCGGTGCTGTACTGCTGCAGCTGCGCTGGCTCGGTCTGGAAGGCCGCCACGATCCGGTCGACGAGCTGGAGCAACCCGTCTTCGCCTGGAAGTAGCCTTCTGCGGGCTATCGGCCCCGCGCGTGTGAGACATGGTCTAAGCATGTGGCTATGACTCACGCGTCGGAGCCGTCCGATCACATTGCGCCGAAGGCCCGCGCCGCATGGCAGTTCTTCCAGCAGATGGTCACCGACGTCACCTCGATCGTGACCGAGGACGCCGAATCCGAGCGGGAACTCCTCGAAGGGTTGCGCGTCATCGCACGGGTCTCGTCGCTGTGTTCGCAGTTGACGGTCGAAGCCGACCCCAGCCGTCCGGCGTTCTTCGACATGTGTTCGCCGAATCGGATGATCGGCGGACCCAACCCGGACGGCAACTACTACCTGGCGATGATCCGCGGCGATCGGCACTACCGGATCACCGGCACCCGCGGCACCAGCGCCTACCTTGGTTTCCAGGTACTGGCCGGCACCGGACTGACGCCGCGGCGGATGGCGGCGTACGTCAGTGACGTGGAATTGGCACTCAGCGCAGGCGAATTCGACCTCGTGCTCTCGGCCGACGAGCCTGCCGATCTCTACGGCGCGCAATGGGTGCAGATTCCCGAGGATGCGTCGTCGGTCGTCGTCCGCGAGTACATCGGTGATCGCAGCTCCGAGGAGTTGGCGACGATGCGCATCGAGGTCTTCGATCCCGACCCGTTACTGCCGCTCTCCGACGATGAGCTCGCTGACCAGTTCACCGCCATGGCGTGGACCCTGATGAAGCTTGTCACGCTGCACCGCACGATCAAACCCGAGCTTCTCGAGAAGCCCAATACGCTGCTGACGGCGCAGGCGGCGGACCTGGGCGCTGCCGACACCACCCCGGACAACCTCTACATGATGGGCACCTTCCGACTCGACCCCGATCAAGCCCTGGTGCTCGAGGTGCGACCACCCGACACCCGATACTGGAACATCACGCTGGAAAGCATCTGGCATGAGTGCCTGGAGCCCCGTCGCCGGCGGAGCTCGGTGACCAACCGCTTGGTGCGGCCAGACGACGACGGGCTGGTGCGCATCGCTATCTCGGCGTCGGACTTCGGATTCGGCCACTGGCTCGATACCGGTGGCCGCGAGCGTGGGTTCGTGGTGCTGCGATGGTTGGACAACCCCGAGGCCCCCGCTGTCACCGCGACAGTGCGCCGAAGTGAGGAGCCGGCGTGACCCTCAGGGAGCGATTCGACCCGGACGCGCTGGTTGCTGCTGCCTGCGCGGAAGCCGGTAGCGACGACTTCGGCGGCGACGGTTGGCAGCCTGGCTTGACGCGCGTCATCGACGACCTTGTCGACGAGGCACGGCTGTCGGCGATCGGAGTCGAGATCGGCCACCTCGACCTGATCCGCGCCTTGAAGAACCGGCTCGAGGTGATCGCCTGGCGTAAGCAGCACCCGCAGATCGCCGAGCAGCCGATCACCGCGCCGATCTTCATCGTCGGCCAACCCCGAACCGGCACAACGATCCTCTACGACCTGTTGGCTCAAGACCCAGGACTACGCGCGCCGTTGACGTGGGAAGTTGACGCGCCCTGTCCGGTGCCGGCGCCTGAGACGTATCACAGTGATCCGCGAATCGCACAGGCGCAGGCCACTATTGAGCTCTCCGAGCAGATCATCCCCGGATTCCTGGCGTTTCACCCGATGGGTGCGCTGGTAGGCCAGGAGTGCGTCCGCATCACCGCCGGCGAGTTCACCAGCATGATCTTCTCGGTGCAGTACCGGCTGCCGAACTACTACCGCTGGCTGTTGTACGACGCCGACCACGCCGGCGCCTATCGATACCACCGAATCTTCCTGCAACACTTGCAGTCT
>JBAWAV010000266.1:0-1881 GCA_049589475.1 Mycobacterium sp. | reverse complement strand
GGCGGGCGCCTCGGGTGATGCGGGCGGCGACGTGCAGGACTCGGTAGCGGAAGGTGTTGATCTCGGCGCGGGCCAGGCCGGGGTGAGCGGTGAATCCGATGAGTCGGCACCAGGTGACCAGGTCGGCGGCGGCCAGCACGATTTCTAGCCAGGCGGCGTTGGCCCAGAAGGAGTGGCACGGCAGGTTGCGCAGGCCGGTGGCTTTGAGTTCGCGGATGCGGTCTTCGACGCGGGCATGTTGACGGTGCCGCAGCTCCAGACCGGCGACTTGGCCGGGTACGACACCGGGTCCGGTGTCGGTGATGAACGCGGTGACCCGCATCCCGTCGGCGTCGGTGAACCGCAACTGTGCACCCGGATGGGGTCGTTCCTTGCGTAGGACCAGCCGGGTTCCGGGCGGCCACGAGGCCAGGTTGACCAGGTCGGTGGCCTCGGCGACCCAGGCGCCGTCGCGGAGGCCGCCATGGGTGTCGATCGCGGGATACCAGGCGCCGCCGAGGTTGAGGGTGTCCACGGCGTCCTGGACGCGGGTGTCGACGGGGTAGCCGAAGGAGAATCCCACCCCGGCGGTGCGGCACGCGTCGGCGAAGGTGTGGGTGGCCCCGGCGGTGTCGCAGCGCACCAGCACCTTCGGCGTGTCCGCCGCGTCGGGATGGGTGGGGTCGGGCCGCCACCGCGCCGGCAGCGCTTCCAGTGCTCGAGCCAGGACGATGACGTGGTCACTGGCGGTGTTGGAGCCGGCGTTGCCGGTGCGCAGCAGCCCGGCCAGGGCTTCCCCGCCGGCGATCTCCGGGCGATCGAGGAACGCCAGCAGCGGATGAAGACCGAACGTCTTCTTCCAGGTCGGGGCAGCCCCGGCTTTGTTGTCGGAGTGGTCGATCACCAGGGTCGCGTCGATGTCGACGTGCAGCCAGCCATCCGGTGCGGGGGCCGCTCCGGCCTTCCAGGCCGCCGACCGCGCCTCAGCCCGGGCGGCCCGCACTCCGGGGAGGTGCGCGGCGTCGATCCGTTGATCGATCAGTCGCCACATCGTGGTCGTCGAGGCCTTCGCCCCGAACACGTGCTCACGGTCGCCGCAGAGCTGGCCGACGGCGTCGATGCAGTCCGCGCCGTCGGCGACCGCGGCCGCTAGATCGGCGAACACCTCTCCGGGTGCGTACACCCACGGGCCGCGGTAGGTGTCGGCCAACGCGGCGGTGACCTGCGCCGATAGGCCCGTCCGGTCGGCGAGTTCGCGCAGCATTCCCATCCCGGCATGCGACACGACACCATGGCCGTCAGCAGAGACTTTCACCCGCGATGCGACCGCGATATTCTTCACCTGCGAAGTGCCTTCCCGTGGGACTAATTGAGCCGTAGAGAAGTCCAATTCTTCCTTGCAGGACAGGCACTTTCGCTTATCTACACCCCGACACGTACAACATTTCGTGAAAAATCCGGGCTAGGCGCGGTACTCCGCGACGATCGGTTCGAGCTCATCGGGTGTCGCGCCGTGCAGGATCACCGCGTCGGCTCCGTATTCGAACTCTCTGCGAATGCGACTTACGCACTGTTGGGCCGACCCGGTGGCCGATGGTTCCAGCCACTCGTCGGGAAGCAGGGTGGCGATGTGCTCGATCTGCTCGGGCGTGCCCTTGTGATCGATTCCGCCGGCGATCGACGTCACCACCGGATCCGCGCGAAACCGTTGCAGCACGGCAGGATCCCAGTTATTTGTCTGGACCAAGAGGTCGCCATACCCTTGCAGGTAGGTGGCGAGCCGCGCCACGGTCTTCTTGAGCCGCAGCTGTTCTGGAAGATGGTCACCGACCGTCGCGAAGCACGACCACACCCGCACGCTGTCCGGGTCACGGCCCGCCTTCTCAGCGGCTGACTTGATGG
>JBAWAV010000265.1:0-3083 GCA_049589475.1 Mycobacterium sp. | reverse complement strand
CCGATAGCCTTAGCTGCCAACTTGCGGTGGTCTTGTCCGAGTGGCGGAATGGCAGACGCGCTAGCTTGAGGTGCTAGTGCCCTACTAATGGGCGTGGGGGTTCAAGTCCCCCCTCGGACACCCTGGTTCGAATTGTCAAGGCGCTGGCTATGATTCGCGTCTGCCCCGTCAAGCACTGTGCCAATCGCAGGTTTCCGGGTGCGCCGGGACGGTAATGCTTCCGCGCAAGCAGGCTCGATGCGGCCAGCTGGGCCGTAGGCTGCGACGTAGCACCGACCACCAACAGCGAGCAGGCCGAGCCATGGACCGATCCGGCGGCTTTCTGCGACGGACACCGCGACGAATTTTCCGCGACCGCCGCCACGCGGGCCGCGTGCTGGCGGACGAACTCACGGCGTACCGCGGCAAGGACGGCGTTCTGGTCCTCGGGCTCGCCCGCGGCGGCGTACCGGTCGCCTGGGAGGTCGCCGCGGCCCTGCGGGCGCCGCTGGACGTCTTCCTGGTCCGCAAGCTGGGTGTGCCGCAGTGGTCGGAGTTGGCGATGGGCGCGCTGGCCAGTGGCGGCGGCGTGGTGATGAATGACAGTGTGCTGTCGAGCCTGAGCATCAGCGACGAGCAGATACGCGCCGTCGTCGACCGCGAAGCAGCCGAACTCACCCGCCGCGAGCACGCCTACCGGGGCGACCGCCCACTCGCCGACCCCGCCGGCAAGACCGTCATCGTGGTCGACGACGGGATCGCCACCGGCGCGAGCATGCTGGCGGCGGTCCGGGCGTTGCGGGCCCGCGGCCCGAGCTCGATCGTGGTGGCCGTGCCGGTCGGAGCCGCGTCGGTGTGCGAATTGTTAGCGCGGGAAGCCGACGAGGTGGTCTGCGCGACCATGCCGAGTGACTTCGAAGCCGTCGGGCAGGTTTTCGTCGACTTCCATCAGGTCAGCGACGACGAGGTGCGTGAGCTGTTGGCGACGCCGACCTAGTGGGAGGTGTGGTCGTCGCTCACGCTGTCAGCCGCGTGCGTAGACGTGTCATCGCCCTCAGCGACTGCGTCCGCCGGGTGATCAACGGCAGGATCCTGATCGTGTGACTCCGCGTCGTCGGTCGGGGCGGCGTCGGGGGCTGCCGCGCCCGCCTCGCGCCGCTGACGTTCCTGCAGTGCATCGATGATGAGCAGGACCACGCCCAGCACGCTGGCGCCGATACAGACCCACGCGACCAGTTCGTTGCTGGTGATCACGGCGAACACCAGCGCGGCAAGGCCGATCACCGCGAGAACGAGCGAGATAATCAGCACCGGTTAAACCTCCAGCCAACGGGGCGACACTGCCAAAGCTGCAGGATACCGACCCTGCATGCCGGTAGCCGCAGCCGGCTTAGTTACTGCCCCGGTTGAATTGGTTGAAGCCGCCGGAGTCGTTCGTCGCGCTGGAGTCGACCGGCGCCGCAGAGCCGCGCTGACCGAGCTCCTCGAGCTGAGACTCCAGGTACGTCTTCAGACGGGTCCGGTATTCACGCTCGAAGGTGCGCAGTTGCTCGAGCCGGCCTTCCAGCACGGTGCGCTGCTGGTTGATCGTGCCCATGATCTCGGAGTGCTTGCGTTCGGCGTCGGCCTGCAGTGCATCGGCCTTCTCCTGCGCCTGACGCAGCTGGGTCTCGGACCGGGTCTGTGCGTCGGCCAGCAGAGCATCGGCGCGTTGACGGGCTTCGGACACCGTCGTCTCCGCCTCGCGGCGCGCGTCGCCGAGGATCTGGTCGGCGTTGGTGCGGGCGTCCGACAGCAACTTGTCCGACTCGGCCTGAGCCTGGCTGGTCAGCCGGTCAGCGGTGTCCTGAGCCAAGCTGAGCACCCGGGCAGCCTTGATGGCCTGCTCCTCGCCGAGCGGCTGCGGTGTTGCCACGGGGGCGGCGACCGGAACGGGCGCGGGCTTGACCGGCTCGGGCTCGGGCTCGTACACCGGAATCGATTGGGTGGCTTGCACACTGGCGCCGGCGCCGGACCGAGCGCCGGCCAGCTCCTGGTCTAGCTCGTTGACCCGCTGACGCAGATCGGAGTTTTCCTCGATGAGCCGGGTCAGCTCGTTCTCGACGAGATCGAGGAAGGCATCGACCTCGTCTTCGTTGTAGCCACGCTTGCCGATCGGCGGCTTACTGAACGCCACATTGTGGACGTCGGCTGGTGTCAGCGGCATTCTTAGCCCCCTCGGGTGTGAACGGTCAATCCGATCAGGGAAGTGTAAGTCGGGATGAACGTTGTGGTAGCCATACTGCAACTGCCGCCCATCCTGTCACACCAGACCCGTCGGTAGCCGAATCGGTCCATAAATAAGATCGAATTTCACAGTTTAAGACCAGGCAAACTCACGCCTTAAGAATGTGCCAAATGCCGGCCCTGGCAAACGGGCGCCATGTGAGCGTGGAACCGGGGCCGGGCAACCGGTTCAAGCGTGGTAATCGAGCGCCATGGTCATCCCGATGAACGCCACCAGCAGCAGCACCATGATGGACAGGTCGAAACGGACAGCGCCCACCGTGAGCTGCGGTATCAGCCGGCGCAGGAGTTTCACCGGCGGATCGGTGATCGACATGACGATCTCGAGGAACACGACGGTAAGACCCTTGGGGTGCCAATCGCGGCTGAAGGACCGGACGAACTCGATAATCACTCGCAGGATCAGCAACAGCCAAAACACGAACAGCGCATAACCGATGAGGTTCACGAACAGCGTCAACGAGAGCCCGACCTTAGTGATGAAGATGTGACCTTGGCGACAGCCCTGCCTGCGATTAGCGGGCCTAAGCCACCCTACCGGCTGGGCCGCTGAGCCGCCCTGTGGCTACTGGTAGGCGTAGAAGCCGGTCTCGGCGATGCGCCGACGCTCTTCAGGCGAGACGTCGACGTCGGCCGGCGAGAGCAAAAACACTTTGGTGGCGACCTTGTCGAACGAGCCACGCAGCGCGAATGCCAGACCGGCCGCGAAGTCGACCAGCCGCTTGGCGTCGGCGTTGTCCATCGAGACCAGGTCCATGATCACCGGGGTGCCGTCGCGGAACCGCTCACCGATGGTGCGAGCCTCGCTGTAGTCCTTG
>JBAWAV010000264.1:0-4736 GCA_049589475.1 Mycobacterium sp. | reverse complement strand
GCCACGGCATCTGTGGCGGCTTGTCTTGAGCCAGAGTGTATTCGGGTATGCGGGCATGCCATTCCTCGAGGATCAGTCGGAGTTCGAGACGTGCCAGATGTGAACCCAGGCACCGGTGCGGTCCGCGCCCGAACGCGAAGTGCACGACCTTGTGGTCGAGATGAACCTCGTCGGCGTCCTGGTATCTACCCGGATCACGGTCGGCGCTGCCATAACTGAGCATGACCGTGGTGTCCTTGGGCACCACTCTGCCCGCGACCTCGACCTCTTCGGTGGTGACGCGGGGCGCGAATGGGACAGGCCCGTCGACGCGCAGAATATCCTCGATGAATGCGGGTATGAGCGCGAAGTCTTTCGCGACACGGCGCCGCATCTCGGTGTCGGCCGCCAGCCTGGCCAGGGAGAAACCCACCGCAGATGTGACGGTGTCCAGCCCGGCCAGCACGAACATGAAGCACAGGCCGAGGATCTCGTCGTCCGACATGCCGCCCTCGCCGGTGTCCTGGATCAGCTGGGTGAGCATGTCGCTGCCGGTCGAATCAGCGCGCCGCTCGGCGATGTGCTCGGTCAGATAGGTGAACAACTCCAGCGCATGCGCCATCACCTCCGGAGTGGCTTCGGCGCTACTCGGATCGGTGAATTGCAGAATCGCGTCCTTCCACTGCACCAGTCGGTCGCGGTCCGCCATGGGCAGCCCGAACAATGTCAGAAACACCTGAGAGGGAAACGGCGTCGCGAGATCGGTGACCACGTCGCATTCACCGCGCGCGACGATGGCGTCGATCAACTCCCCGGCCTGCCTGCGTAATTCGGGCTCACGCTCGGCCATCTTCCTCGGGCTGAAAAACGGATCGAGCATTCGGCGGAATCGGGTGTGATCCGGCGGATCGATCGCTATCGGCACCAGGGGAACGGGGCTTCCCAGGCGGTCGAAAGCCCTTGCCGACGAGAAGATCTCAGGCCTCTTGGCCGCGAACTCGACGGCCTCGGCGCTGGTCAGCACGATCTCCTCGCCGGAACTCACCGCCTCGCCCGCCTCGCGCAGTTGCCGCCACGCGAGCGTCCGGTCCTCGGCGAAGGGCAGATCGTTGATATTCAGTGTTGCGGTTGCGTCTAGCTTGGCCATCGAGACCCCCTCTACCCGCGCTCAGGCTGCCATTATGACAGTTGACTGTCATATCTTGGGAAGTATCGTCGGTACCACGGCGGGTGTCAACGATGTGCCGGCACCCGTGGCCGTTGTACTGTCAGGACATCCGTACGTAGGAGGAGGTTGGCGGATGGCTCGGGGCGACCGATCACCGCGGGACGAGCACGCGGACCGGATCCGGAATGCTCTGCTGAACGCGGCCCTGAACCTGTTCAGCACCAACGGGTACGACGAAACCACCACAGACCAGATCGCCGAGAGCGTCGGGGTTTCGCCGAGGACGTTCTTCCGCTACTTCCCCACCAAAGAGTCGGTGCTGTTCTTCGGCGAGTACGACTTCATCGACGCGGTGAGCGGGGTCTATCTGGCTCAACCGGAGAAGGTGTCGGATTTCGAGGCGCTGGCGAATTCATTCGCATTACTTGCACCGGGTCTCAAGCGGATCCGTAAACGGATCGCGCAGTACCACGACGCCGTCGCGTCGTCACTGCTGCTGGTGGGTCGCGAGCGCCGAAACCACGAGGCTAACGCCGAGACCGTCGCCAAGGTCATCGCCGAACGACGCCGATTGCCGACCCCCGACAGCGAATGCCGACTGTTGGCGGCGGTCGGCATGTTGCTCGTCGAACGAGCTCTCAATCAGTGGCTATCAGAGCCGGGACGCGCGCTCGACGACTTGATCCGCCAGGAATTCGCCGCCCTGCCCGCGGTCCTGAAGTAGCGACCTAGCGGTCGGCCATGCGGGTGCCATCGGGGCAGTGCCGGGGCGTTCCTGGTCCGCAGTACTGCGTACGCAGATAGCTCGGGTAGGTCTGGGTCGGACCCGCATAGAAGCCGGCGAGGTTGACCGGCACGTCGTACACGCCGATCGCCACCACGTGCAGAAAGCCGGTGACCGCAAGTACTCTGAGCAGTCCCCTGATCCCTGGTCCGGCCCACCGCAAAGTCTGCACACCCGTCTCGACCCGGATCCTGCCGTCGTGGTTGCGGAAGAACATCAGCGCGCCAGTGGAACTGAGCACCAGCGACCACAGAACGGGGCCGTACAGCGGAATCTGGACGGTCTGGCC
Source organism: Mycobacterium sp. (assembly GCA_049589475.1). Taxonomy (GTDB): domain Bacteria; phylum Actinomycetota; class Actinomycetes; order Mycobacteriales; family Mycobacteriaceae; genus Mycobacterium. The sequence goes on along the minus strand of JBAWAV010000264.1, from coordinate 2,516 downwards.
CGCCCACAACGTGACGCCGGGAATCGATGCCGGATAGCCGAGCAGACCGTGGCGCACCGCAAAGATCTCGAGCGGGAACTCGATGACGTAGACGGTGAGCCAACCGGCGCAGAAGGTGCGAGCGGGTCCCAGTGTCGGCCACCGGTGGCGGGCGCGACCCATAGCCCAGCGGGCAAGAGAGCCCATCGCCAACGGCATCCAGATGTAGATCATGCCGATCATCAGCACCGGCTCGGCCATCAATCGACCGTCGGGGCTCAGCCAGCCGGGGATGTTTTCCGTCCAGTTGCCGAAGTTGACCAGTCCGGCGTTGTAGAACAGCGCGGGTTGGAACCAGTTGATCAGCGGATCGTGCCACCAGGCGATCGCCGATCCGATCACGACGGCGGCTTCGACGCAGAGTTGACGCTCGCGCACGCTCTTACGGACTGCGTAGACGATCGCGACCAAAGCCAATATCGGGCAGGCGATCTGGAAGGCCGTCATCGCCCACTGGGTGGTCGCGGGGATCGGGTCGGGACCGGGATTGACCGGAGTCGCGTTGCCCGAGGCGATCCATGAGATGTAGACATAGGCCGCGATGACGACGCACACCGCGCCGATACCCGACCAGAACAGCACCGGCCGAATGGTCTTGATCTGCGCGAGCCCGATCGCCGACGGCTCTGCTTGGCTGGGGGACTTCAGATCCGTCACTGCGCAGCTCCTTTGGCACGACTTAACCAAAGATGACAGTTCACTGTCACAGTGTCAACGTCCGGTGCGGCTATCGATACAGCCGGTTCATTAGCGCGGCGGTGTCAAGATCCTCGACGGCCGAGCAGGCGCGCCGGAAGGCAGCGTCGGCATTCTGCTGTGCCTGCAGGCCCGGCCAGTTGATCGTCATCGCCGTCGCATCCCAAGCTTCTGCGGCGAAAAGGCGGTACCTATCGAATGCGGTGTCGAGGGTTGGCACGTCCGTCACTCCTTGGGTGCGCAGACCTTCCAGGTACCGCCTGATGAGATCGCGCTCCGCAGCGCGGCGCAGCTCCGGTTCCAGGCCGGTGGTCATCCAGTAGGACACCTCGCGCAGTCCCGGCCCTCGCCAAACCACTTGCCAGTCAAGGAGTCCGGACCGTCCGTCAGCCCACGCGAAGGTGTTACCCAGATGTGAGTCACCGTGTAGCAGCGTCAATGGCCCGGCCTCGAACTCCCGGTAGTACGCATCGGCATGCGCGTCGAGAGCCGCCGCGACAGCGCGCACAGCGGGCGTCACCTCGGGACGTTCTCTGCGAAGCGCCCCACGGCGGCCACGAGAGTAGAACGTCTTCAACACGCCGTATCCCGGCCGGGTGCTCCATGTTCGGATCCAGGACAGATCCCCCACGAACCGCGGACTCTCCCAGAATCGGGCATGCAACGTCGCAAATGCGTCGATCAGGCCTCGCGCGTGATCAAGGTCGCACGTGTCGGCCAACGCGTACGGCCGGCCGCCGGCGGCAACGATGTCCTCGAGCACGATCAGGAATCGCGCTCCGGCCCCCGCACTCGCGTACCAGGAGCGCGGGGCGACGCCGCCGAGTTCGTCGGCGGCCTGGTTGTAGAAGAGTGCCTCGTTGACAGCCATCCCCAACGCCGCCACCATCGTGCGGTTCTTCGCGGACCGTGGGGTGCTCTTGACGAACAGCTGGTCGGGCAGTCCCGCTGCGCGTCCCGACTCGTTCCATTCGACCGCGAGGCGCCGACGGTCCGTCGTGCCCGTCGTGCCGTCCAGCGGCGAAATCGCCTGCGCCGCAGCACCTGGCGTCGAGCTCGCCAGGTGTCTCGTCAGCCATCCGGGCGTGACGTCCGCCGCTGACGACGGGCCGGACCCGGGCAGCCTCGGTAGCAGTGCCGCGACAAGCTCACCCGCCGCGGTGACGTTCGCTGCCGCCGCGCTGGCGCGGTGCCGCAGCGTCCGAGCCGTCATACGGCAGCACCCCTCATCGCAGATTGTGGTGACAAACGAAATATAGTCAACTAGGTTACACATGTAGCAAAATCGGCTGAATGTGCTGGAGTCCGCTCCTCACTTGCCCGTTGAGAGGCATCGATGCTTTTCGCGACGTCACAATTCGCGCCACCGGCAACCCTGCACCCATCTGGTGTCTGGTTCTTCAACTGGGTGATACCGATCGCAGGCAGCATCTTCATCGTCCTGGCGGTAGCCGACGTCATCCGGCGGCGGCGCCTGACCTGGGGATTCCTGTTCCTGTTCAACAGCCTTGCGGTGTACTGGATGGAGACCATCGGCGACTGGGGCCAGATGTTGTTCTACAGTCCCGCGTTTGCGCAACACCATCTGCTCGAGTGGCTGCCGATCAAGACTCCCAACGATCCGTTGTTCATGCCGTTCGCCTATTCGGTGTATTGGGGAGTGCACGCGATCCTGGTGTTGTGGCTGAGTCAATGGGTGTCCGCGCGGTTCGGCTGGAGCATGCTCAAATCCATGTTGGTGCTTGCAATTCCGGTTAACTACATCTGGGATTTCGTGGTCG
>JBAWAV010000263.1:0-3148 GCA_049589475.1 Mycobacterium sp. | reverse complement strand
CGGCAACGCCTCCAGCAACGCGGAAACCTTCATCTTGCCGAAGACCTCGTTGGTCTCGGCATCCTTAAGCACCTGCTTGAGATTGGTGCCGCCGCGCTTCAGCCGGTCTTTGAGCTCGGCTCGCGCTCGACGTGCGGCGGCAGCCTTCTGCAACGCTGCCGCGCGCTGCTCGACGGTCAACTGGGGAAGGGCCACGATTCCTCCGTACTAATGATCAACAGCTAATCAATCTTTGTTTGTATCGGCCGGGTAAGTCCAGCCAGCGGTGACGACCGTACCCACGCCTGCAGACGAAATCTAACCCGCCCCCCTGGTTGAAGCTACAAAGGCCCAGCTTGCGGGGTCAGGTGGCGGAGTCCCGCGACCCCGCTGACGGCGTCGCTGTCGACGCCCTGGAGCAGCCGGAGCGTGCGCCCGAAAAACGGCCCTACCAGCACGTTCTTGCCGATTGCCGATGCGGATCCGTCGGCCTGGGGACGGCGCCGCGGCCCACCGCGAACCGCCTCAAAAGCCGATTCTGCGCTGATTGCGAGTGTCGCGGCGTGTCGCGCGTGTCGGCCAACCCGGTCTGCATGGCTCGGACATAGGACCTGGCAGCGCCCCGACGGTGTATTACGCCGCGTAGTAGCTGCTCAGGACCTGTTCGGCGATCGCTCAACCGGCCAGATAAGCGACGGAGTCGCGCATCCGCTCGCCGGCGGCCCGCAGCGCCGCGACGTCCGGACCGGCCCGCAGCACCTCGCGGGACACCGCGGGTAGCAGTTGCCCCGCCGCGGCCCCGCCCAGGCCGAGCAGGGCGTCGGGCTGCCCACCCTGGGCGCCGACGCCGGGCACCAGCACCGGTCCGCCAAGAGCGCTGACGTCGGGCACCTCGGTCAGCGTCGCGCCCACCACGACGCCGACGAAGCCGGGCCCGGAACCCGATGCGCGGTTGACCGCCGCGGCCTGATCGACGATCGACTGAGCCACCGAGCGCCCGCACGTCTGGGCACGCTGCACGCTCGCACCTTCCGGGTTCGACGTCGCCGCCAACACGAACACTCCCCGGTCGTGCACGGCAGCGGTGTCCAGCAGTGGCTGCAGCGAGCCGAAACCCAGATAGGGCGAGGCCGTCACGGCATCCGCGGCCAGCGGCGAATCCCCCGCCCAGGCGGTCGCGTAGGCCGCCATCGTCGATCCGATATCGCCGCGTTTGGCGTCCGCGAGCACCAGCACACCGGCGTCACGCAAGCCGGCAATGGTCCGCTCCAGCACGACATAGCCTGCGGCACCGTAGGATTCGAAGAACGCGACCTGCGGCTTGACGACGGCGAAGCCGGCGTACGCCTGCACGCAGGTCGCGCAGAACGCCGCCAGACCGTCCGGGTCGACCGGTAGGTCCCAGGCCCGCAGCAGTTCGGGATGCGGGTCGATGCCCAGGCACAGCGGCCCGCGGCGCGATACCGCGTCGGCCAACCGGACGCCGAACCCGGGCATCGCTAGTGGCCGCCGTTGTGCAGGGTGCTGTGCAGTTCCTGCAGCGAGCGCACGCCGATTTCGCCGCGGATTCCCGCCTCGATGCCCTGAACGGCCGCCGAGGCGCCCTGCACAGTTGTGACACAGGGAATGTTGACTCCCACTGCAGCCGAACGGATTTCGTAGCCGTCGATGCGCGGTCCGGAGTTTCCGTAGGGGGTGTTGATCACCAAGTCGACTTCGCCTGCGCGGATCGCGTCGACGGCCGACATCGGCGGGCGGCCGGGCTGCGCCTCTTCGAAGTGCTTGCGTACCTCGTCGCAGGGAATTCCGTTGCGGCGCAGCATCTCCGCGGTTCCCTCGGTCGCCAGCACTCGAAAGCCCAGATCGGCCAACCGCTTTACCGGGAACACCAGCGATCGCTTGTCCCGGTTGGCCACCGACACGAACACCGTTCCCTGGGCCGGCAAAGATCCGTAGGCCGCGGTCTGGCTCTTGGCGAACGCCGTGCCGAAATCGCGATCGATGCCCATCACCTCGCCCGTCGACTTCATCTCGGGCCCGAGCAGCGAATCCACCTGCGAGCCGTCGGCCTTACGGAACCGGTGGAACGGCAGCACGGCTTCCTTGACCGCGATCGGCGCGTCGGGCGATGCGCTGCCGCCGTCCCCGGTGGCCGCCAGCAGGCCTTCGTCGCGCAGCTGAGAGATTTTGGCGCCCAGCATGATCCGGGCGCACGCCTTGGCCAGCGGTATCGCCGTCGCCTTGGAGACGAATGGCACCGTGCGACTGGCACGTGGGTTGGCCTCCAGCACGTAGAGCACGTCGTCCTTCAGCGCGTACTGCACGTTGAGCAGACCGATCACGCCGATGCCGCGTGCGATCGACTCGGTCGCCCGGCGGACGTTCTCGATGTCGCTGCGGCCCAGCGTCACCGGCGGCAGCGCACACGCCGAGTCGCCGGAGTGGATACCGGCCTCTTCGATGTGCTCCATGATGCCGCCGATGTAGACCTCGTCGCCGTCGCAGAGCGCGTCCACGTCGATCTCGATCGCATCCTCCAGGAAACGGTCGACCAGCACCGGGTGTTCGGGGGACAATTCGGTGGCGCGCGCGATGTAGCCCTGCAGCGTCTCGTCGTCGTAGACGATCTCCATACCGCGACCGCCCAACACGTAGGACGGCCGGACCAGCACCGGGTAACCGATGTCGGCAGCGATCCGGCGCGCCTGCGCGAACGTCGTCGCCATGCCGTACCGCGGGGCCGGCAGACCAGCTGCCGCCAGCAGGTCGCCGAACGCGCCACGGTCCTCGGCCAGATCGATGGCCTCCGGCGGGGTGCCGACGATCGGCACGCCCGCATCGGCGAGCCGCTGCGCCAGTCCGAGTGGCGTCTGACCGCCCAGCTGCACGATCACCCCGACGACGCCCGGGCCGTTCGCGCCGGACAGCTGCTCGGCGTGGAACACCTCCAGGACGTCTTCGAACGTCAGCGGCTCGAAGTACAACCGGTCGGCGGTGTCATAGTCGGTGGACACCGTCTCCGGGTTGCAGTTGACCATGACGGTTTCAAAACCGGCCTGCGACAACGTCGTTGCGGCGTGTACGCAGCTGTAGTCGAATTCGATACCCTGGCCGATCCGGTTGGGTCCCGAGCCGAGGATCAGCACCTTGGGCTTCTCGGTCTGCGGCG
>JBAWAV010000262.1:0-2313 GCA_049589475.1 Mycobacterium sp. | reverse complement strand
TCGGGTTCACATCTCTTTTCACATCGCCCATGACCTGCGGGTAGCCCTCGCCGCGGGTGACCTTGTCGCAGATGGCGTGGCCGTAGCCGATCGCATCGTTGTTCGGGAAGTTGTAGTGCCGGCGCACCGCGATGTCATACATGTATTCCACCTCGGGAGCGGGCACAGCATGGGCGACCGGCGCCGCGGTTTGCGCAAGCCCTCCGATGGTGGCGGCAATGATGGTCGCAGCAAGCCGCTTCGGGTACATGACCGTTGATGGGTGGTGCATGGCCGCGGACTGTTGCTGCCCGGCTATCCCGCGTTGGACGTCCTGGGCAGTCTGCGGCCCCAGCTTCGGCCAAGCATCTTCATTCGCAACGTATTTCACAGACTGCTCCCTTTCTCGCCGCGGCCCCAACGAAACTGCTCATCAATCCTTGAAGTCGTGCGGGTGACCGGCTTACTCAACTGCCGGGTTGTGGTGTGTAAGGATCCGTTGACTCGGAGGGTCTCTGCGGTTGCGGTTTGGTGAGATCGATGTCTTCGTCCAGATCCGGCTCGATTGGTACGAAATGGCACACGAGCGACAGCGCCAGCGTGCATGGACTGGCAGGAGCACCGGCAATTAGCGGTGCGGATAGGCTCAGCCAGGTCATGACAGCGCCCGCCGCGATGAGTGCGACTGACGCGGTGCCGATGCGGCTCATCTCAGGTCACCTCTATTATCTGGTCGCGCCGCGGTCTGAACAACGAGCGGACGGTTGACTCGGCGCGTAATCGATTGCTGTTCAGTGTGTTTGCGATAGCAGTCTCGGCGAGGCTGCGTTGGCGACGGCGAATCATGGTTCATCTGATTGCAGTTGTCATGTCCGCAGACATGGCGGCCAATTGCGGGGCCCAGGACGGCCAGCCGTGATCACCGGAGACCGGAAACTCGAAATGTCCGTTGGATCCGTTGACGGCGCGGTATTGCGCGTAGAAGTTGCGGCTAGTGCCCTGAGCGATGTCTGCGTATCCGAGCATCGCTGCAGGATCAGATGCGTCGTGCGATTGCGGGCTGAACACCCACACTCGAGTGTTGTTATTGACCAGAAGATCCGCGTGAGCGTACGGCGAGTGCCACTTCCAGCGTCTGAGTTGGGGTGCCCCCCACATGCGGGCGGTGTCTTCACCACCGTACTGAGCCAGGCCCGCGGTGATCGTGCCGTCCACGCCGGTGCGTTCCGGGGCCAAAAATCCCGACATCGATCCGGCATAACGGAATCGGTCGGGATGAAATGCCGCCAATGCCAACGCTGCGTAGCCACCTTGGGAGGCGCCGACGACTGCGTGTCCGCCCGGCGCGAGTCCTTTGTTGGCGCTCAACCAGTCTGGTAGTTCGCGGGACAGGAATGTGTCCCACTGTTTGCTGCCGTCCTGCTCCCAGTCGGTGTACATGCTGTAGGCGCCGCCAGCAGGCGCTGCGACTGAAACACCCTTTCCTGCAAGAGTGTTCATCGCGTTGCCGGCAGTCACCCAGTTGCTCACGTCGGGTGCGGCGTCGAAAGCGTCGAGTAAGTACACGGCGTGCGGTCCGCCAGCCATGAATGCGACAGGAATGTCGCGGCCCATCGCGGCCGACGGGACGATCAGATGTTCGACGGCTGCGGCTTTGGCCTGCGCCGCGGTCCACAGGCACAGTCCCAGGACTGCGACTAAGACAGCGCGCAACGCCGCGACACCCAGCTTCATGACGCATCCTCCATGTCGTCAGTTCGGGATCGTGTTCTGGACCTGTGTTTAGTCGGCGCCATAGGACGGGGGCGGGTAGACACCGCGTAGCAGCCAAGCAAACGCGGCAATGCCGTACTCCAGTTCGTCGCTGGCGTCGTAGTCGGGGGTGTTATCCATCAGTTCGCCTTCCGATCTCTTGGTGTGGGCTCTTCGTTGTGTTGGCGGACAACGCTGTCGGCGGTTTCGGGCCGGCTACGTGGGGTGTCCGTAGACGGCGACGACGACGGTGCGGTCCAGGCTGTTGGCCGACCAGACTCCGATCTGGGTGTAGGCGCAGTTCCGCATGATCGCCAGGTAGGCGGGGTTGTTGAACCACATGTTGATGAGCTCGATCCCGCTGATCGCGAACGCTGGATTGATCGCAACCGTTTCGGCTACTTGACCGGGATAGCCCGCATTCCTGGCGCGGTCCTGAGCGGTCGAGTTGTCGCTGCCGATATCGCCGTCCAGCGCATGGTTGTCGAGCACGTCGTCGGTGTGCCACTGCGCAGCCAGCTGAAGTTGGGGACTGACTTTCAGATCGTCGCTGCAGCCGGCTTGTCGTTGCAACGTATAGAC
>JBAWAV010000261.1:0-4769 GCA_049589475.1 Mycobacterium sp. | reverse complement strand
CATAAGTTAAGCAGTGTCCGGCCATTCGGTCAATAGCAATGGCTCTTTGAGCCATCGCACCTGACCACGACATACTCGCCTACCTGCCGTGGCGCATCTGATGCTGGAGCAGTGTGTCCGGCCGTTGACCTGTGAGCGGTTTGGTGCTAACTTTCAAACCAGTCAGATCTGACTATTTTAGTTGGGACGGAAGGATCGGCAAGCAGTGGACATCGTTGATCGAGTTGCAGTCGTGACAGGCGCCGGGTCGGGTTTGGGCCGGGCCACTGCCCTGTCGTTGGCGAAGGCTGGGGCGCGGGTGGCAGTCCTAGACCGCAACGCGTCGGCGGCCCGATCAGTTGCCGAAGAGGCCGGCGCGCCGGCCGTCCCGGTGACGGTAGACGTGGGTGATCGTGCCTCGGTCACCGCCGCGATCGCCCAAGTTTCCGGCACATTCGGTCGGGTCGACGTGTGCATCAACGCTGCGGGTATTCCCAACCCCGGGAAGGTCTTTGGCAAAAGTGGGCCGCTCGACATCCAGCAATTTCAGCGAGTCGTCGATGTGAATCTGGTGGGCGCCTTCGATGTGATGCGGCAGTGCGCGGAGCTGATGACCCGGAACGCGAACCCGGGGCTTGATGGTGAACGAGGGGTTGTCATCAACGTCTCCTCCGGCGCTGCGTTCGAAGGCCAGAAGGGCCAGGCGGCCTACAGCGCGAGCAAGGCCGGTCTGATCGGCTTGATGCTTCCCGCAGCTCGCGACCTGGCCCAGTACGGCATTCGGGTGGTGACCATCGCGCCCGGTCTGTTCGATACCGGCATCTTCGCCGAAGTCGATCCCAAGGTGGTTCAAGCCCTCGGCTCAGCCGCCCTCAACCCGTCGCGACTGGGTGACCCAAGCGAGTTCGCGTCACTGGTCATGCACATCATCGAGAACAGGTACCTCAACGCGACGACACTGTCGATCGACGCCGGTGCCCGGCTACCCAATGTCTGACCGACTTCCACCACCAAGAGGTGATCATGACTGAGCCACATAGCGGAATCTCATACTCCGCGTTGATCGTTGAAGCATTGACTCGTCACCGCGATCGCACGGCCTTCATCCAGGGAGATTGCCGCGTTTCCTATGCCGACGCCGCCGACAGGACGAGTCGGATCCGCACGGTGCTCGACCGCAAGGGCAGCACGAAGGGCAGCTGCGTCGGCGCGCTGAGCGTCAATTCTCCCGACGTCTGGATGGTCCAGGCCGCGATCTGCCTCAGCGGCGCGATGTACACGGGGCTGCATCCGCTGGGGTCCATCGACGACCATGTGCAGCTGTGCGAGGACGCCGAGGTTGACATCCTGGTCGTCCATCCAAAGTTCGCCGACATCGGCGCCCAGATAGTCGACCGGGCCACCACCGTCAAGCACTTGCTCACGTTGGGTCCCGCGGACGTCGGTGAGGATCTGCTGGCGTTGTGCGCCCAGGTCGCGCCCGAACCGCTCACCCGCGGTGGCGCTGACGAAGAAAACATTGCCTGGCTGCAGTACACCGGCGGCACCACCGGGCGGCCCAAAGCTGCGATGATCTCGCATCGCGCGATGGTTCAGGAGGTGTTCTCGCTGACCGCCTCCTGGCGACTGCCGTTGGACCCGCGGACCCTCATCGCAACTCCGATCACCCACGCCGGTGTCCTCCCCATCCTTCCCACGCTGCTGCGTGGCGGCACCGTCGTACTGCAGGCGGGCTTCGACGCCGAGCAGTGGCTTGCGGCTGTGGAAGCTCATCGCATCAACTACGTCTTCACCATCCCCACCGTGCTGTATGCGTTGCTCGATCACGGCGGTCTCGACCGGTTCGACTTGAGCTCGCTGGAGACCGTCGTCTACGGTGCGTCGCCGATGTCGCCGTCGCGCATCGACGAGGCCCAACAGGCGTTCGGCCCGACCCTGTTGCAGGGGTACGGCCAGACGGAGTGCGTCGGCATGGCCACCAGTTTGTTGCCCTCCGAACATGATCCGGCGAACTGGACATCCTGCGGTCGCGCGGTCGCCGGCGTCCTAGTCGAGGTCATCGACGAGGACGGGCAACCAGTGCCTAACGGAACGGTCGGCGAACTCTGCGTGCGGTCACGTGGGGTGATGTCCGGATACTGGAAGCGGCCGGCGGAGACCGCCGAGGTCCTGCGCAACGGCTGGCTTCGAACCGGGGACATGGCCTTCCGCAGCGATGCCGGCTTCTTCCACATCGTGGACCGCAAGAAGGACATGGTGATCTCCGGCGGGTTCAACGTCTATCCCCGCGAGATCGAAGACGTTCTCGCCGAGGATCCGTCAGTGTCGATGGTCGCGGTGATCGGCGTACCCGATCCGAAATGGGGTGAGGCGGTCAAGGCCTTCGTCGTGCCTCGGCCCGGCGCCACGCCGAACACCGCCGCGTTGATGGCGATCGTCAAACAGCGGAAAGGTGCGCACTACGCGCCGAAGTCCATCGAGGTGGTCGACCAACTACCCATGACCAAAGTCGGAAAGATCGACAAGAAGGTGCTTCGCGCTAGGTATTGGGCGGGCCTCGAGCGGGCGGTCAACTGACATGACCGACACAGCCTTATCACCAGCCCTCGTCAAACACCGTGCGGGAGTAGCTGTTTGGCTACGGCTGCAACGTGCGGCCGCGATGAACGCCATCAGCACAGACCTGCTGGACGAGCTGAACCTGGCGCTGAACGAGATCGAATCCGACCAGTCTGTGCGCGTGGTCGTGCTCACCGGTACCGGCCGGGCATTTTGCGCGGGCGCTGACCTCAAGGCCCTCGCCAACGCGGGCGGCGAGGTCGATCCGAGCCAAGTGGTCGAATTCGTCGCCTACGCCGGCCGGACCATCGAGCGCCTTGCTGCGCTTGCACAACCGGTGATCGCGGGTGTCAACGGATTGGCGCTGGCCGGCGGGCTCGAGTTACTCCTCGCGAGCGACATCGTCGTGGCTTCGAGCGCGGCGCGCATCGGTGATGCGCACGCGAACTACGGATTGATTCCCGGCGCCGGTGGCTCGGTTCGGCTGACGCGGGTCGTGGGCACGCACATGGCGAAATATCTGGCCTTCACGGGCGCTCACTTTCCCGCGTCGTCGCCGGTGCTCGCGGGACTGGTGAGCGAGATTGTCGATCCGGAACAGCTCGAGAGCCGGCTTGCCGAACTCGCCGCCACCTTGGCCGACAAGAGCCCGCTGGGGCTCCGTCGCATGAAACGTCTGATCAACGACGCACCCGATCAATCTCTTCGGGACGCGCTCGCCGCGGAGCAGCAGGCCCTTCGCGAGCAGTGCAGCTCAGCGGACTTCGCCGAGGGAATCGCGGCGTTCGCTGCCCGGCGCACACCCATCTACCAAGGCCGATAGGGAGTTTCGACCGTGGACACCACAATGCCATTCACCCTCAGCGAAGACCACCTCGCCTTCCAGCAGTCGGTCCGGACGCTGGCCCGGTCGCGTTATGCCGACTCGATGCTCGCCCGGTCGCAGAGCGAGAAGTTCCCGACCGCCGAGTTCGGTGAACTGGGCGCCGCGGGTTTGCTCGGACTCTTGATCAGCGAATCGGCGGGCGGCCAGGGCGGCGACGCGCTGGCCGTCGGCATCGCTGTCGAGGAGCTCGCCTATGCCGACCCCGCGATCGCCTACCTGGCGTTCGCGGCAAACGTCAGCAATGCACTGCTCGCCACACACGGCAGCGACGAAGTTCAGCAACGGTGGGTCACCCGCGGTATCGCCGGCGAGGCCGTCATCTGCCTCGCGCTGACTGAACCCGGGGCGGGGTCTGACGCGGCGAACCTCTCCGCACGGGCCACCCGGGTCGATGGCGGCTGGCGGATCGCCGGTGAGAAAACCTCGATCACGCAGGCGGTGCATGCCGATGTCGCGATCGTCATCGCACAGACCGAACCGGGGTCGGCCGGCAAGGGCATCGGGATGTTCCTCGTCGACATGGACGACCCCGCGGTGACGACCCAGGCCATTCGTGATCCCGGCTTCAAGCCACTGGGTCGCGGCTCCATTTTCCTCGACGGTGTATTCGTGCCGGACAGCCACGTACTCGGCGAGATCGGACGCGGATTCGGCATGGTGATGCACGAATTCGATTTGAGCCGAACGCTGATCGCTCTGATGAACATCGGCACCGCGCAACGCGCGCTCGACATGGCGATCGAATACTCCAAACAGCGTGTGACATTCGGCCGGCCGCTGGCGGCGAATCAGGGGGTCTCGTTCGTGATCGCCGAACACAGCACCTACGTTTCGGCGGTGCGGGCGCTGGGCTATCACGCCCTCGGACTTCGGATGGCAGGACAGCCGCACACGAGTCAAGCCGCGATGCTCAAGTGGTGGGGACCGCTGGTCGCGCACAACGCGATCCGCGACTGCATCGTTCTGCACGGCCAAGTCGGCTGGTCCGATGAGATGCCGCTGCAGGCAATGCTGCGAGATGTCTCGGGATGCATGATCGGCGACGGCACACCTCAAATTCAGAAACTCGTGATAGCGCGCGAGCTCATCGGCAAGGAGGTGCTGGCGCGATGAGCAATCACGAAGCTTCACTGCGTACCGTCGTGGTGGCGGGGGTCGGCATGACCGCGTTCGGCAAATTCCTCGGCCGCAGCATAAAATCCCTTGTCGCCGAATCGGTTCAGGCCGCGATCAAAGATTCGGGAATGGGCGACTCGGACAAAGGCATCGAGACGATCTACTACGCGAACACCGCGTCCGGGATTCTGCAGGGCCAGCACTCCGTGCGCGGACAGCACGCCATGCG
>JBAWAV010000260.1:0-15665 GCA_049589475.1 Mycobacterium sp. | reverse complement strand
GACCAGTTCGGCGGCGCCCACGGCCGGCGTCGTCGCCTGCGGGGCCGCCGTGCCGACGGCCGCACGCAGCAGCATCACCTGCTCGTAGTTGTGCGCGAACCGGCCTGCGGCCACCCATTCCGGGCGGCCCGACAGCCGGCCCACCCGCTGTAGCTGCTGCGGGTCGACGCCGCGTTCAGCGCAGCGTGTCAACAGTTCACGCAACTCTGCGGCGAAGCCCGCGGTGCCCAGCGCGGCCCGCAACTCGGCGGGCCACACGTCGGCGCCGTCGGCAAGATCGCAGGCCAGCAAGTCGGCGATGATCGCGTCCTGCTCAGCGCTGGTGACCAGCCTCGGCGGCGGACCGCCGGCACGCTGGGCAGCCAGCCGCAGCACCGCGAACGCGTAGCTGTGCACACTGCGCACCAACGGTTCTCGAATCACCGCGCGGCACGGACCGGCGTGCTGCGAGCGCAGCAGCGTCGTCGTCAACGCGCTACGCGCCTGCGCCCCGATCCGGCCCGAACCAGTCAGCAACAACACCGATTCCGGGTCCGCACCGGCCCCGATCCGGGCCGCCGCCGCGTCGATCAACAGCGAGCTCTTCCCGGTGCCCGGTCCACCCAGCACACGCACGACCCCGCGCACATCGGCATCGAGCACGGCGTCGGCCTCCGGGCACCAGTGGAAAGACATAGCGGCATATCACCACGGGGGTCCGACAAGTCGCCCCGGGCGCCAACGGGTCAACGCCGAACTGGCACCATCGAAGCGTGACCCGCCTGCACGTGCACCGCTACGGCCCGCCCGGTCCGCTGCGGCTCCTCGCACTGCACGGACTGACCGGGCACGGTAAACGCTGGGGACCGTTGGCGACGCACCATCTACCCGAAATCACCGTTGCCGCACCCGATCTGATCGGGCACGGTCGATCATCGTGGGATGCACCATGGACCATCGACGCGAATGTCGCTGCGCTCACCGAGCTGATCGAGCACGATGCCGAGCGTCCGGTCGTGATCGTCGCGCACTCGTTCGGCAGCGCGCCGGCCGTGCATCTGGCGGCCGCACATCCCGACCAGGTCGCGGCGCTGGTCCTGCTCGATCCGGCCATCGGGTTGGACGGCGGATGGATGCGGGAAATAGCCGACGCGATGCTCGGCTCTCCCGACTACGCCGATCCCGCGGAGGCCCGCGCAGCCAAGACCAACGGCTCCTGGGCCGATGTGGACCCGGCGGTGGTCGACGACGAACTCGACGAGCACCTCGTTGCGCTGCCGGGCGGGCGGTACGGCTGGCGGATCAGCATGCCCGCGATGATGTCTTACTGGAGCGAGCTGGCTCGCGACATTGTGTTGCCGCCCAAGGGAACTCCTACGACCGTGGTACGCGCCGCATGGACATCACCGTCCTACGTGAACGACGGGCTGACCACCGCTCTGTCCGAGCGACTGGGCGCCGACTTTCGGCTGACGTCACTGGAATGCGATCACATGGTCGCAGAAACCAAGCCGGCCGAAGTCGCCGCGTTGATCCGTGAGCGGATGGCCTGACGATGGCTGCGGTGACCGACGAACAAGTCGAGCGGGTGCGCGCGCTCGTTGCGTCGATCCCGGCGGGTCGGGTGTCGACATACGGCGATGTCGCCGCTGTCGCAGGTCTTTCCAGCCCGCGCATCGTCGGATACATCATGCGCACCGACTCCTTGGACCTACCCTGGCACCGGGTGATCACCGCATCGGGCCGGCCCGCAAAGCATCTCACCACCCGACAGTTGGAATTGCTACGGGCAGAAGGGGTTCTGGCGAACGACGGCAAGATCCCGCTCGACGCGGTTCGATACCAGTTCCCGGATTAGAGGATCAGCCGCACCAGAGCGGCCGTGCGGGCCAGACCAGGGAAAGCCGCCGCCGTCGAACGCGGGTGCAATGCGTGAACGGCAAGCCGAAACATCAACGCGCGCAATAACATCTGCGGCCACTCCGGCAAAGCATTCCAGCGGTCGATCAAACCTTCGTCCGCCTCGCCCCACGACAGCGCGTCGACGACGACCACTCCCGCCGCCCACGAGGCGGGCCGCCAGTAAGGGGTGATGTCCGTGATTCCCGGAGCGGCGGCGCCCGCGAACAGCACTGTGCCGTAGAGGTCACCGTCCACCAGCTGGTTGGGGCTCTTCGTGGGGCGACGCAGTCCGGCAAGCTGGTTGATCAGCTCGACCGACCGCTGCCCGTCGGCTGCGGGCGACCCGGTGCGGGCCGCGGCGGGCACCGACTGCAGTGGTCGTTCCTCCCACGCCGCACGGTCGGCGGCGATGAAGACGTCGACATCGGCCCATGGCGCAGTGGGACCCTGGGTGAGGAATCGCGGCCGTTCCAGCTTGCCGGTCGCCTCGTGCAGCCGGACCGCCGCCGAGACCACCTCGTCGTGACGGGGTTCGGGTTGGCCGGCCACGAAAGTGTCTGCTCGCCAACCGGAGACAACGTAGCGCCCGTCAGTCGACCGCACCGGGCGGGCCAACCGCACTCCGTCGACGAACAGCGTCTCGCGGACCCGGGCCGACCAGGCGGCGCGGGCGTTCTCGGCGACCATCGAGAGCACGACTTCGCCGCACCGCCAGCCACCTTCCCAGGCTGCGCCCAGGGGTATCGGCGTCACACCGCTCAAACCGAACGCCGACAGCACATGCTCCGGCGGCGGCTCGACACTCACACGGGTAGCCTAATCGGGCCCAGCGAACTCTCTGGACCCGACACGAGAACCTACTTTTCGACAGCGGATCAGTACATCGCCATGTCGGGCTGCATCTGCTGCGCCCAAGCCACGATGCCGCCCTGCAAGTGCACGGCGTCGGCAAACCCGGCACCGCGGACCGCGACCAATGCCTCGGCCGAGCGCACCCCGGTCTTGCAATACAACACCGGCCTTCGGTCCCGGGGCAGCATCGCCAGGCCCTCGGCGGTGCTGATCAGCGACGTCGGGATCAGTTGAGCGCCGTCGATGTGGTTGATGTCCCATTCCACCGGTTCACGCACGTCGATCAGGGCGACCTTGTCGCCGGAGTCCAGCAGTTCTCGCAGCTCACCCGGGGTGATCGCGCCCGCGTCAGCGGCGCCCGCAGTGGCTACGGCACAGAATTGCTCGTAGTCGCCCAACGCGGTGATCTTCGGCGCGGCCGGGTCTTTCCGAAGGGCGATGGTGCGATAGCTCATGCCCAGCGCGTCGTACATCAGCAACCGGCCCAGCAGCGGCTCGCCGATCCCGGTGATCAGCTTGATCGCCTCGGTGCTCATCACCGACGCGATCGATGCGCACAACACGCCCAGCACACCGCCGTCGGCGCAGGACGGGACCAGGCCCGGTGGCGGCGCATCCGGATACAGGTCGCGATAGTTCAGGCCGCGACCGCCGGGGGCGTCTTCCCAGAACACCGACGCCTGACCTTCGAACCGGTAGATCGACCCCCACACATAGGGCTTGCCGGCAAGCGCAGCGGCGTCGTTGACCAGATAGCGGGTCGCGAAGTTGTCGGTGCCGTCCAAGATCAGGTCGTACTGCCCGAGGATGTCGACGGCGTTGTGCCGGTCGAGGCGCACCTCGTGCAACTGCACGTCGACTAGCGGGTTGATCTCGGCGATCGAGTCGCGGGCGGACTGCGCCTTCAACCGGCCGACATCAGAGACCCCGTGAATGATCTGGCGCTGCAGATTCGACACGTCGACCACGTCGTCGTCGACGATCCCGATCGTGCCGACACCGGCCGCGGCCAGGTACAGCAGCGTCGGTGCGCCGAGTCCGCCCGCGCCGATGACCAGTACACGCGCATTCTTGAGCCGCTTCTGCCCATCGGCGCCGAGATCGGGGAGGACGAGATGCCGGCTGTAGCGGGCGACCTCGTCGCGCGTCAGCTCCGCGGCCGGTTCGACAAGCGGCGGTAACGACACCAAACCAGGCTAATCGCTGGCCGCTAGGCGATCGGGTACGGCCAGGGGTTGAACCGGCAGGTCTTGCCGTCCGGCTTGACGTATTCCGGGTCGAACTTGGCGTTGTCGTCGTCGGACGTCGAGAAGGTCTGCTGCATCATGATCGGCGCCAGGCCGCCCGGCTTGTCGCAGGGTTCGTGTCGCAGATACCCGATGGCGTGGCCGACCTCGTGGTTGATCAGGTACTGCCGATAGGACCCAATGTCGCCTTGGAAAGACAGTGCACCGCGCACCCAGCGAGCCTCGTTGATGAAGACCCGCGGCTGGACCCCGGCCCCGTAGGACGGGTTGTAGCAGGACGTTTCGAGCGGGAATTCGTACCCGCAGCCCTCCCGCACGGTCATCGGGGAGCTGAGCGAGATGCGGATGTCGGGTTTGCTTTTGTCGTTGGCGTCGATCCTGGCGAACGCGAACTGCGCGTCGTGGACCCAGCTCTTCGGATTGGCCAGCGTCTGATCGACCATCGCGGCGAACGCGTCGTCACCACCGAACGCGGTGGGGTCCATGCCGTTCTCCACCTCGACGGTGTATTTGAAGACCTTGGCGGTGCCCTGACCGATCTGCGGCGTGCCGCCCGGAACGATCTGCCACGACTTGGCGCCTGCTTCGGTGAACGGGCCACCGTTGGGCAGCATCCCGGTCGGGAGGCTCGCATCGAACTGCGTCAGGCCGCGGGGCGGCGCATCGACGATCACGGTGCCCACGGCGCCGATTTTCGGCGGACCCTGCACCGGCTGCCCGAACGCGGGCGCGGACGCGCTCGTGCCGGTGACCGTTTGGTAGAGCACCACGCAGGTGATGGCGGCCAGGACCGGCAGCGCATAGGCCCGCCAGCCGTAGGTGGACACGAACCGTCCCAGCCAACTCTGTTTGCGCCACCGACTGTTGTCCCGATTCGACCGGACTCGACCCGCGCCTCCCCACGCCAGCGGGTCCCGCTGGGCGCGGAGCGGCTCGCGCCAGTCGTCACGAAGGACCGGCGTCCGGTTGCCCCCGCGCCGGTCCGGGTCGAAAGTCACTTTCACAGAATGGCACAACCGCCGCTAGCTGGGACTCTCGGCGCGCCAGAAGGTAATCGTGGGGAGTCGAGATGCCAACATTCGGAGCAGGGGTGACGATTCTGACTGCGAGTCGGTAGTAGTGTCGTGGCGATTAGCCGCGTATCGCCATACCGGCGCGACGACATGCAGATTGAGGACTCGATGAGCGAAGTTGCCAACGCCGGCGGACGGAGCGGGCCCAAGCCTGCCACCTCGCCCCGGCGCGGCAACCGATTGCCTCGTGATGAGCGCCGTGGCCAGTTGCTCATCGCGGCCAGTGACATCTTCGTCGACCGTGGCTATCACGCCGCGGGCATGGACGAGATCGCGGAGCGCGCTGGCGTCAGCAAACCCGTTCTCTACCAACACTTTACGAGCAAGCTGGAGCTGTATCTCGCGGTCCTTCAGCGGCACGTCGAGAATTTGGTGTCCGGTGTGCGCCAAGCCCTGCGCACCACAACCGACAACCGGCAGCGGCTGCGGTCTGCGGTGCAGGCCTTCTTCGAGTTTATCGAGCACGACAGCCAGGGTTACCGGTTGATCTTCGAGAACGACTTCATTACCGAGCCTCAGGTCGCCGCGCAGGTACGGGTGGCCACCGAATCCTGCATCGACGCAGTGTTCGACTTGATCAGCGCCGACTCCGGATTGGACCCGCACCGCGCCAGGATGGTCGCGGTCGGCCTGGTGGGGATCAGCGTCGACTGCGCCAGATACTGGCTGGACTCCGACCGGCCGATCACCAAAGAAGACGCCATTGACGGCACCGTGCTGTTCGCCTGGGGCGGACTGTCACACGTGCCGCTCACCCGTTCTTAGCGGCGTGGCTTCCGATTCCGAAGCCGACTCGACGCGCATCCGCGACACCGATTTCGACGTAGGCGATCTTGGCGGCGTTCACCACGAAGCGGCGGCCCTTGTCGTCGGTCAGGCCGAGTACATGGGAGCCCTCGCCCAGCGCAGCGGTGACGAGTTCCTCGACTTCGCCGGGGGTTTGCGCGCTGGTGAAGGCCAGTTCGCGCGGGCTGTCCGTGATACCGATCTTGACCTCCACGACGGCCCCTTCCCAGTTGCTCGGTAATCGTGCTCCGTCATGCAGGCTAGTGGACGCCTCGCCGGTGTGCTGAAAGCCGGTCGGCAGCAAACGATTCGCGAGGTCGTGGTGGGACCGGCCGCCGTTGGCAAATCGTGACCTGACACGCCCAGAAGCAGACAAGCGGTCGAGTGTCACATCGATAACATTTGCACCATCAGTACCACGAATTACCTGGGTGACGACCTCCAGGATTACCCCGAGGACGCCGTCGACGACATCTACGCCGACGGCGATGACCTGTTCGGGTCGGTCGACCAGCGCTGGCGTCCCATCGCGGCCATCGCCGGGATCGTCTTCGTCCTCGCCGTCATCGCCACCGTGGTGATCGTCAACGGCGGCGACAGTGCCTCGACCTCGGCCACCGTCGTGGTGCCGCCGAGTCGCAGCATGACCGCCACGCCGCGGCCCGCCCCGCCGGCCGAGACAGTCACCACCGTCGCTCCGCCGCCACGGCAACCCAGCCCGACAGCCACCAGCACCACGCCCGACATCCCACCGCCGGCCGCCGTCCCGCCGCCGGATGTATCGCAGCGCACCTTCACCTATCGGGTGACCGGAACCAAAGGACTGCTGGACCTCGTCTCCATCGTGTACACCGATGCACAGGGCGCGCCGCAGACCGACTTCAACGTCTCACTGCCGTGGTCGCGAACTGTGGTGATGAACCCGGGAACCGAGATCCGGTCCGTCGTGGCGACGAGCCTGACCGGCCACCTCAACTGCTCGATCACCGACGGTGTAGGTCAGCCGATCTCGATGTCGACCAGCAGTGCCATGATCGCCACCTGCGCCCGCTAGGCCGCTAGGCGAGGCCGAGCTCGCGCACCCGATCGTCGTGAGTGCGCTGCAAGCGATCGAAGAACCCGGCAAGCTGCGTCAGGCCGTCGGTCTTCGAGATCACCAGGTCGACCAGTTCGTCGTGTTCGGCCAGCACGTACTGGGCCTGCGTGATCGCTTCGCCGAGCAGTCGGCGTGACCACAGCGCCAGCCGGCTGCGTTGCCTGGTGCTCTTGGTCACCGCGGCCCGGACCTCGGCGACGACGAACTGGGAGTGCCCGGTCTGCGCCATGACGGCGCGCACCACGTCCGCAACGTCGTCCGGCAGCACGTCGGCGATCTCCAGGTAGAAATCGGCCGCAAGCGCGTCACCGATATACGTCTTCACCAGCGCCTCGAGCCAAGTGCTCGGCGTGGTCAGCCGGTGGTAGCCGTCGAGCGCGGAGGCATACTTCGAAATTGTCGGTACCACGTCGACGCCCCGGCGCTCCAGTGCGTCGTGCAGGAGTTCGTAGTGCGCCATCTCGGCGGCAGCCATGCTGGCCATCGAGATCCGCCCACGCAGATCCGGCGCCATCTTCGCTTCTTCGGTGAGTCGGTAGAACGCCACGACCTCGCCGTAGGCCAGCAGTGCGAACAGTTCGTTGACGCCGGGATGATCCGCCGGTAGCCGCGACGAAGGCGGATCGGCCAGCTGGTCGCCCGGCGAAAGCGGAGTCATGCCGACCACTCTAGGTGTGTTAGCTAGCGACCCGCTGTGCGCGGCGACGCCGCGCTGGCGATCGCCAAGGGTGTGTTAGCTAGCGACCCGCTGTGCGCCGTGGGCCCGCCAACTCGGGTCCTGACGCGTTACCAGCTATGATTGGCGCAGGTATAGGCGGTAGATCCATATCGCCGCTGCCTGAGCAATGTGCGTGCACGCAGTTGGCCCGCCTCACTAAGTGCAGGGCCCCCGCGAATCGGCAACGTATTCGACAGTCAACTGGTGCGCGCGTGACCGCAACGATTGACCAATCGAATACGAAACCGAAAGGCGTACGTGCTTAGCGCATGACCCCACTTATCGCACCAAACCGTGCTGCATCCGAATCCACTTTTGCCGACCTCGGCATCCGCCCCGAAATCGTCCGGGCACTCAGCGAAAAAGGCATCGAGCATCCCTTCGCCATCCAGGAGCTCACGCTGCCACTCGCCCTCACCGGCGACGACCTGATCGGGCAGGCCCGCACCGGCATGGGCAAGACCTTCGCGTTCGGTGTCCCGCTGCTGCAGCGGATCGCCAAATCAGGCGCGGATCGCCCGCTGAACGGCATTCCCCGCGCACTGATCGTCGTGCCGACGCGCGAGCTGTGCCTGCAGGTGCACGGCGACCTCGCCACCGCGGCCAAGTACCTGAGCGCCGACGAAGGCCGACGGCTGTCAGTGGTGTCCATCTACGGCGGCCGGCCTTACGAACCGCAGGTCGAGGCGTTGCGCGCCGGCGCCGACGTGGTGGTTGGCACTCCGGGCCGACTGCTCGACCTGGCCCAGCAGGGCCACCTGCAGCTTGGTGGCCTGTCGGTCCTGGTCCTCGACGAGGCAGACGAAATGCTCGACCTGGGCTTCCTGCCCGACATCGAGCGGATTCTGCGTCAGATTCCCGACGTGCGGCAATCGATGCTGTTCTCGGCGACCATGCCGGATCCGATCATCACGCTGGCCCGCACCTTCATGAACCAGCCGACCCACATCCGGGCCGAGGCGCCGCACTCCTCCGCGGTCCACGACTCCACCAAGCAGTACGTCTACCGTGCCCACGCCCTGGACAAGGTCGAACTGGTCAGCCGGATCCTGCAGGCCCGCGGACGTGGCGCCACGATGATCTTCACCCGGACCAAGCGCACCGCTCAGAAAGTCGCCGACGACCTTGCCGAACGTGGTTTCGCCGTCGGCGCCGTGCACGGCGACCTGGGCCAGATCGCACGGGAGAAAGCGCTCAAAGCGTTCCGTACCGGCGGCATCGACGTGCTGGTCGCTACCGACGTGGCGGCCCGCGGCATCGACATCGACGACATCACCCACGTCATCAACTACCAGATCCCCGAAGACGAGCAGGCTTACGTGCACCGCATCGGCCGCACCGGACGAGCCGGGAAAACCGGTATCGCGGTCACCCTCGTCGACTGGGACGAGCTGGCCCGCTGGACGATGATCGACAAGGCCCTCGGCCTGGGCTGCCCAGACCCGGCAGAGACGTACTCGAGCTCGCCGCACCTCTACGTCGAACTGGACATCCCCACCGGAACGCAAGGCTCTATCGGCACTGCGCGCAAGGCACCGGCCAAGCGCGCCGCCACAGGGACCCGCAACGGCGACCAGCCGGCCCCGCAACGCAACAACGACCGGCAGCGCCGCCGCACCCGCGGCGGCAATTCGGCGACGGGGCACCCCGCGACCGGCGTCAACGGCCAAGCCGAGGGCGAGGCGCCTGCCGCCGACGCAGCGTCGGCTGATGGCGCACGGCCCGCCCGCCGTCGCCGTCGTCGCCCCCGCAAGTCGGCGGGCGCAACCGCCACCGCCAACTGATCCGACTTCGGAGCCGGATGGTCAAACCGGAACGCCGAACCAAGGCCGACGTGCTGGCCGCGGTTGCGATCGTCGCCGTACTCGCCACAGCCGCCGTATTGATCTGGTGGACCAGCGATGCCCGGGCCACCATCAGCCGGCCCGCGACGGGGCCGGCGCCCAGCCCGAGGCTGGCCCACGAGGTGCCGGCTTCGCTCAAGCAGCTCTGGACCGCGCCCAACGCGCCGACCGACCAGCCGGTCGTTGTCGCCGGAATGGTCGTCACCGCCGATGGGCGTGCAGTCCAAGGGCGTGATCCGGTCACCGGCCAGGTGCGGTGGAGCTACTCGCGCAACAGCGACCTGTGCGGTGTCGCCGGGGTCTACCGTTTCGCGGTCGCCGTCTACCGCGACGACCGCGGCTGCGGTCAAGTCAGCACCATCGAAGGACCCACCGGGACCCGCGGGCCGGCCCGAAGCAGCTACGCCGACCAGCGGGTGACGCTGTCCTCCGACGGCACGACGGTTTTGTCGGCCGGCGACACCCGACTAGAACTCTGGCGCTCCGACATGGTCCGGATGCTGTCCTACGGCGAGATCGACGCCCGCATCAAGCCCTCCTCCAAGGGGCGGCACACCGGGTGCCGATTGACGTCGGCGGCCGCCAGCTCCTCGGCGGTGTCAGTGCTCGAGGCATGCGGTAGGCAAGCGGATCTACGCCTCGCGCTGCTGCGCCCGAGCAAGGAGGAGGACGAGCCGGAGCAGCACGACGTGGCGGAACCGGGGATCAGCGAGGGTTCCGGCGCCCGGGTGGTGGCGGTAGCGGAAACCCGCACGGCGGTATATCTGCCGGTGCCACAGCCGCGAATCGACGTCATCGACGAGGCCGGGGTGACCGTTGCCAGCACGCTGCTGCCCAAATCGCCGTCAGCGTCCAGCGTGGTGTCGCGGCCCGGGAACCTGATCACCTGGTGGACTGGCGACACGGTGATGGTCTTCGATGCCGCGAACCTCACCTATCGCTACTCGATCGGCCCCGCCGGGCACTCGGCTCCAGTGGGACCAGCGACGATGATGGCCAGCAGGTTGCTTGTCCCGGTGACTGACGGCATCGCGATCTGCGATCCGGTCACCGGTGTCGACGAAGGGTTCCTACCGGTGAGCCGGCAGCCGGGAACCTCAGCGGTGGTCCCGGTGGTGTCAGGTTCGCAGCTGCTCGAGCAGCGCGGCAACACCCTGGTGGCGCTGGGCTGAAGGCTAAGCGTCGATCGCGAACGTCGGCAACGCCTTGCCGGACTTCCAATGCTTGAGCAGCGCGCTGGCCAACTCCTGATACGCCAACGCGCCCTTGTTCTTGCGCGCAGCCAGCACTGACGAGCCCGACGCACTGGCTTCGGCGAACCGCACCGTGCGCGGGATCGGCGGCGCCAGCACCGGCAGGTCGTAGCGGTCGGCGACGTCGAGCAGCACGTCGCGGGTGTGGGTGGTGCGCGGGTCGTACAGCGTCGGCAGCGCGCCCAGCAGCTTCAGCTTCGGATTGGTGATCTGCTGAACATCGGTGACGGTCCGCAAGAACTGGCCGACGCCGCGATGGGCCAGCGTCTCGCACTACAGCGGCACGATCACCTCGCCGGCGGCGGTCAAGCCGTTCAACGTGAGCACGCCGAGCGACGGCGGGCAGTCGATGATGACGACATCGAAA
Source organism: Mycobacterium sp. (assembly GCA_049589475.1). GTDB lineage: Bacteria > Actinomycetota > Actinomycetes > Mycobacteriales > Mycobacteriaceae > Mycobacterium. Next base: position 4,548 of record JBAWAV010000260.1, on the reverse strand, counting down.
GCGTCGCCGAGTTTGTCCAGTGCACGCTTGAGCGCATACTCCCGGCCGGCCCGCATCAGCAGCATCGCCTCGGCACCGGCCAGGTCGATGTTCGCCGGCAGCAGCGTCATACCCTCGGCGGTCTCGGTCAGGGCCGCGCTGGGCTCCACCTCGCCGAGCAGCACCTCGTGCACCGACACCGCCAACTTGTCCGGGTCCTGGCCCAGCGAAAACGTCAGACACCCCTGAGGGTCGAGGTCGACGAGCAGCACTCGTCGTCCCGCGTCCACCATCGCCGCACCGAGCGAGGCCACCGTTGTCGTTTTGGCCACCCCGCCCTTCTGGTTGGCCACGGCCAGCACCCGAGTGGTCATAGAGCGCGGCTCCTCTTCGTTGCGGGCGGGTTATCACTGCCCATCCTGGCATCAAACCCGTGGTGCCCGCGCGCGGATGGCCATGTGTGTCAGGCAGAATCGATGACCATGGGCGTCGAGAGCCACCATCTGGTGTTGTTGCGCCACGGGGAGACCCAGTGGTCCAAGTCCGGCCAGCACACCGGGCGCACCGATCTCGAACTGACCGACGCCGGCCGAGTTCAGGCCGAGCTGATTGGGCGCGTTCTGCGTGAACTGAAACTCACCGACCCGCTCGTGATCAGCAGCCCGCGCATACGTGCCCTGACCACGGCCAAGTTGGCCGGGCTCGCCGTGGACGAGGTCTCGTCCTTGCTCGCGGAATGGGACTACGGCGACTACGAGGGGTTGACGACCCCGCAGATCCACGAATCAGATCCTGATTGGCTGATCTGGACGCACGGCTGTCCCGGCGGCGAAACCGTGGCTGAAGTCAGCGACCGTGCCGATCAGGCCGTGTCACTGGCGTTGGAGAACATGGCCTCGCGCGACGTCGTGTTCGTGGGCCACAGCCACTTCTCCCGTTCGGTGATCACGCGCTGGGTCGAACTGCCGCTGGTCGAGGGCAGCCGCTTTTGGATGCTCGCCGGCTCGATCGCCGTGTGCGGGTTCGAGCACGGCGTGCGGCAGCTCGCCGCGCTCGGATTGACCGGTCTCCCGCAGGCCATCACAGCCGGGTGAGCACCACCGAGCCGCCCTTCGTGCTGTGCGGGCCGGCTGGCGTCCTGATCGCCGAGGGCGTGACCGCGTGCTTCGACAGGGTGGCCGACGCGCAATCGGCATTGCGTACTGGATCGGTGCCAATTGTGTTAGGCGCGTTGGCTTTTGACGTTGACGGACCGGCGGCGCTGATGGCGCCGCGTGCCGTCCAGCACCGCGCTGAGCTACCCGACTGGCCGGCCGGACCGCTGCCTTCGGTGCGCGTGGCCGGCGCCATTCCGGCGCCGGAGGAGCACCGCGACCGGGTCAGCCGGGCCCGCGACCAGCTCAACGCCGCGGGGGGTTCATTGCGAAAGGTGGTGCTGGCCCGGGCTTTACGGCTGGTCGCCGAGGCGCCGCTGGACCCGCGGATCATCCTGCGCCGCTTGGTCGACGACGACCCGGCGGCATACGGCTACCTGGTCGATCTGTCGGCGGCCGGCGGCCGGTACTCGGGCATGGCCCTGGTCGGCGCCAGCCCGGAGTTGCTGGTAGCACGCGACGGCGACCGGGTGACCTGTCAGCCCTTCGCCGGTTCTGCGCCGCGGTCCGCCGACCCCGAGCGCGACACCGCGGCCGGCGCCGCGCTCGCCGACTCCGCCAAGGATCGTCACGAGCACCAACTCGTCATCGACACCATGGCCGAGGCGCTCCGCCCGCTGTGCAGCGAATTGACGATTGCACCGACACCCACGCTGAGCCGCACCACCGCGCTGTGGCATCTCAGCACACCGATCACCGGCCGGCTGCGCGATACATCCACCACCGCAATCGATTTGACGCTCGCCCTGCATCCCACACCGGCGGTCGGCGGTGTGCCGACCGCAGCCGCTGCCGAGCTCATCACCGAACTGGAAGGAGATCGCGGCTTCTACGCCGGCGCAGTGGGCTGGTGCGACGCACGTGGCGATGGCCGCTGGGTAGTGTCCATTCGCGGCGCGCAGTTGGCCGCCGACCGGCTCACCGCACTGGCCCACGCCGGCGGCGGCATCGTCGCCGAATCCGACCCCGACGGCGAAGTCGCCGAGACGACAACGAAATTCCGCACCATCTTGACCGCGCTGGGAGTTGAGTCGTGACCGTGCGCATCCGTCGAGCCGTCCCTGCCGATGCCGCCGCGATCACCGCGATGATCCACGGACTCGCCGAGTTCGAGCGCGCACCCGAGCAATGCACCGTCGTCGAGAGACAAGTCAGCACAGCGCTTTTCCAGCAGCCCGCGACACTGCGGGCGCACGTCGCGGAGGTGGACGGCGACGTCGCCGCGATGGCGTTGTGGTTTCTGAACTTCTCCACCTGGGACGGTGTCGATGGCATCTTCCTGGAAGACCTGTTCGTGCGTCCGGACTTTCGCCGTCTCGGGCTGGCCCGCGCTCTGCTGTCCGCGCTGGCCAAAGAATGCGTGGACAACGGTTACACCCGGCTGTCCTGGGCGGTGCTGAATTGGAACACCGATGCGATCGCGCTCTATCAGGCCATCGGCGGCCGGCCGCAGAGCGAGTGGACGACCTACCGGCTGTCCGGTGCCGAGTTGGCCGAGCTCGCCGGCCCGGACTGATCCCCCGAGACCCAGCGCAGCGCCGCCGGAGTGAACAGCAACCCAAGCCCGGCAAGTGCGATGAGGCCCACCGGGATCCCAATCGCCGCCTGGTGTGAGCCGACGGTCAAGTAATACGACACCGGCAGCAGCAGCAGCTCGGCGAACACCGCCAGTCCCCGACCCCAGCGCCTGCCGACCAGCAACGCCCAGCCGTCAGCCAACACGGCCCCACCGGCCAGCGCGAACCACATCGCGGTGCCGAACCCGTTGGCCACCCGCTGATCCGACCCGTCGAAGGCCCGGAACAGCAGCACCCCGGCGACGATCAAGCCCGTCGCTCCCTGGACAGCGGCTATCAGTCCTGCGCCGCGCACACTGGCTGGAGGGCGCTCGGTCACCGTCTCAGCGTAGCCACGCCGCTGGATTCGCTTGTCGCGCTTCTCGTCGACCTGCGCCACTCCCGTAGTCTTGCGCATCATGCGCGCGGTGCTGATCGTCAATCCCACAGCGACCTCAACCACCACGGCGGGGCGCGACCTGCTCACACACGCGCTACAGAGCCGCCTAGAGCTCACCGTCGAGCACACCCGGCACGGCGGCCACGGCGGTGAGATCGCCCAGGCCGCGGTCCAGGACGGCGTCGATCTGGTCGTCGTGCACGGCGGCGACGGCACCGTGAGCAACGCGGTCAACGGCATTCTCGGCCGCCCGGGGCAGCTGCCCACCGGACATGTCCCGGCGCTGGCGATCGTCCCCGGCGGCTCGGCGAACGTGACGGCGCGGTCTCTGGGCATCCCGCCGGGTCCGGTCGACGCCACCAACCAGCTCATCTGGCTGCTCGACAAATACGGCCCGGAGAAAAACTGGCGCCGGATCGGCCTGATCGACTGCGGCGAACGCTGGGCGGTGCTGAATGCCGGCATGGGCGTCGACGCCGAGGCGGTGGCCAAGGTGGAGAAGCAGCGGGAAAAGGGCCGCAAGGTGACGCCGACGCGCTACATCCTCGCCGCAACGCGGGCCACGATCGGGTACTCACGCAAGGAACCGCGGCTGACCGTTGAGTTGCCCGGACGCGACCCGGTTTCCGGCGTCTACTTCGTCTTCGTCTCCAACTCCAGCCCCTGGACGTTCGCCAACGAGCGCCCGATGTACACCAACCCTGGTACCAGCTTCGACTCCGGCCTGGGAGTGTTCGGCGTGACCCGGCTGAAGGTCATCCCGAGTTTGAAACTGGTTGCGCAGATGTTCTCCAAGCGACCGCGAATCGAGGGCGCTCAGGTGGTCCGCGACGACAATGCGGCCTGCGTGCGCGTGACCTGCGCAGATCCGCCGATGGCCTGCCAGTTCGACGGCGACTACCTCGGGGTCCGCGAAAAGATGACATTCCGGGCGGTTCCCGACGTGCTGGACGTCGTCGCACCGCACCCAAAACAGCTTCCTGACCTGCAACGCTAGCCAAATGTGGCCAAAAGCACTGGTCAGGCCCGCGGCGACTGTAGTACAAAAGATTAAGAGGTTTGGTAACAGATCTCTAAAGTGAGATAGCCCACGGACCAACGAGCACCCTTGACATCTGTCGAGCCTGTGAAACGATCGAATGAACGCACGCAACGGTACGGAAACATTTCTTGTGCCTGCGTTAACAGCCGAAGAAAATCATTCGTGCGCAGTGCTGCGCACATAGTGAGGAGTTACGACTTATGGATTGGCGCCACAACGCGGTCTGTCGCGACGAAGACCCGGAGCTGTTCTTCCCTGTCGGGAACAGCGGACCGGCTCTCGCGCAGATTGCCGACGCGAAACTGGTCTGCAACCGCTGTCCGGTGACCACCGACTGCTTGTCCTGGGCTCTGAACACCGGCCAGGACTCCGGCGTGTGGGGCGGAATGAGCGAAGACGAGCGACGCGCTCTCAAGC
>JBAWAV010000259.1:0-1519 GCA_049589475.1 Mycobacterium sp. | reverse complement strand
CTAGTTGCCGGACTCCTCAGCGGGACCGCCCGCATCGTCGTCCGGCGTGTTCTTAAATCTTTGAGACCTGGGTGAAGCCAAGTTCCACAGGTGTTTCGCGGCCGAAGATGGACACCAGCACCTTGAGTTTCTGCTGTTCGCCGTTGACCTCGTTGATCGTGGCCGGCAACGTCGCGAACGGACCGTCCATCACCGTGACAGACTCGCCGACCTCGAAATCGACCTCGATCACCGCGCGTTCCAGGCCACCCTCGCTGGCCGCGGCCGCCGTGCTTGCGGCACCCTTGCCGGGCTTCTTGGCGGCACCCTGTGGCAGCAGGAACTTCACCACGTCATCGAGCGTCAGCGCCGACGGGCGCGATGTCGCACCGACGAAGCCGGTGACGCCCGGGGTGTTGCGAACCGCCGACCACGAGTCGTCGGTCAGGTCCATGCGCACCAGGATGTAGCCCGGCAGCACCTTGCGGTTGACCTGCTTGCGCTGGCCGTTCTTGATCTCGGTGACCTCTTCCGTGGGCACCTCCACCTGGAAGATGTAGTCGCCGACATCCAAGTTCTGCACACGGGTCTCGAGGTTGGCCTTCACCTTGTTCTCGTATCCCGCATAGGAGTGGATGACGTACCAGTCACCGGGCTTGGTGCGCAGGTCGGCCTTCAGCGCGGTGGCGGGGTCGATCTCTTCGGCCTCCTCCGCCTCAGCGGCTGCGGGGGTTGCCTCACTGGCCTCGTCGGCCACCGGTTCGGCGTCAGCCGTCTCGGGTGCGTCGTCGGCGGTGACCTCGTGCAGCGCGGCTTCGATGTCGACCGACTCACCCACGGGCAGATCGCCGTCGGAGGTTGTCACGGGTTATGGGTCCTTCCTCAATACGTCAGCTCTTGGTGGTCTTCGCAAAACTCAGCCGAACACCAGTAGCACTAGCTTGGCCAAGCCCACATCCACCAGGCCGATCAACGTCACCATGAAAACCAGGAACACCAGCACCACCGAGGTGTACGAGCCCATCTGCTTGCGGTTGGGCCAGATCACCTTGCGCAGCTCGGCGACGACCTGTCGCAGGTAAGTGATGACATAGACGATCGGGTTGGTCGACTCCTCGCCGGGCTTGCGGGCCGTCTTGGCCTTCTTCGCCTTTTTGGCTTTCTTCCCGGTCGCGTCGTCGGCGTCGCTCTCGGTGAGCTCGACGGCACCGGAGCTGTCGGCATCGTCGGCTCGCTGACGGGACCGCTTGCCGGTGGGTCGCTGCGGCCGCGTCACCACGGCCGTCCGACCGCCTTGTGCGTCGTCGGCAGCGCCTCCGTCGGCTGCGGCGTCGGCATCGTCGCGTTCGTCGCTCACCGCATGCTCCTTCGTTCCATCGTGTGCGGGGTGTTCACCTTCCAGTGTCCACCATTGCAGGTCCGGTTCCTCCTCGGGCCGTACTGGCCCGCATCGTCACCGGACGCATTGCAGGTCCGGGTCCTCCTCGGGCCGTACTGGCCCGCATCGTCACCGGACGCATTGCAGGGGCGACAGGACTTG
>JBAWAV010000258.1:0-1925 GCA_049589475.1 Mycobacterium sp. | reverse complement strand
GCACCGGGACCCCTGCTCGCGGAATCCGGTGCCGCAAGCACCGGGACCGCAGCCGCCGACACGGTCAAGCCAACCCTGGAGGCGTGATGAAGGAAAGGTGAGCCCCGTCACGATCCGGCCGGAGCGTTGTTCTCCGGTATTAAGCGGCGCACGGCGGCCTAACCCGGCCGACCGGCACCATTCCCTCTCGAAAAGACCCCGACACGGTCACTTCACAAGCAGGCCGGCGCATGGCCGGCCGGGCACATAGGAGTGTAGATGAAACGCAAGATCGCGTATGGCGTCGCGGTAGCGGCAACCATCGCGCTAGGCACCGCGGCGTGCAGCTCGTCTTCGAGCAGCTCGTCCTCAGCCCCGAGCAGCTCGTCTTCGGGCAGCTCGAGCTCCGCGGCTCAGGGCAAGCCGCTCACGATCGTCACCACCGAGCTGTCCCCGATGACGGACAACTTCAACCCGTTCATGGCGACCGGCACCGGTTACACCATGCACGTGCAGGACCTGTACAACCTGCCGCTGGCCGTCTACAACACCCAGAACGCCAGCCAGGCGCCGACCGACGAGCTCGGCACGGCGTTCAACTGGTCCTCGGACGGTAAGACGCTCACTGTCACCGTCCGGTCCGGCGTCAAGTGGAGCGACGGGACCCCGGTCACCGGCGCCGACGTGGCATACACGTTCCAGACGATCTCCGCCACGGCCAACGCGAGCATGGACCAGTACCAGGAGCCGAGCGTGGTCTCGGCCACCAGCTCTGGCCAGACCGCCACGCTGACCTTCGCCACGTCGGAGCTCGCCAACCAGTTCTCCATCCTGCAGGTCCCGATCGTGCCGCAGCACATCTGGTCGACGCAGTCCAACCCGGCGACCTGGACCGATCCGACCCCGGTCAGCGACGGGCCGTTCGAGCTCGGCACGTTCAACGCGCAGGGCTTCACGCTCAAGGCAAACCCTGACTACTACGCGGCGAGCAGCATCTCGGTGCCCTCGGTCAACGTCCCGGCCTACTCGAGCACCGCCACGCTGCTGACCCCGACCGCCAGCGGCACGATCGACTGGAGCGGTACGTCGATCGTCGGCGTCCAGTCGAACTACCTGGACAAGAGCAGCAACAACACCCTGTGGACCTCGTCGTCGCCGTACTTCGCCGACAACAACGTGGTGGGCCTGTTCTTCAACACCACCAAGCCGGGCCTGAACAACGCTGACGTCCGCAAGGCGATCAGCGACGCGATCAACCGGCAGCAGCTGGCGACGACCGGCGAGTCGGGCAACGAGCCGCCGGCGAGCACCGGGGCCGGCATCCTGCCCGGGCAGAGCTCCTTCATCCCCGCGGCAGACGCCAACGACCTGTCGGCCACCGGCAACTCCTCCGACGTGACTACCCTCATGAAGGCGGCCGGCTACGCGGAGGTCGGCGGCTACTGGGAGAAGGGCGGCCAGAAGGTCACCCTGGCTATCCAGGACCCGGCCACCTACACCGACTACGCCAGCGACGCCGGCCTGATCGCCACCCAGCTCAAGGCCGCGGGCTTCGACGCCTCCACCGACCTTGACGGCGGCGCCAACGGTCCGACCGAGTGGACCACCAACCTCAACAACGGCAACTTCACCGCCGCCATCATGTGGGGCCAGCAGGGTCTGACCCCGTACAACACCTACGACAACTGGATGGACTACACGAAGTCCGCCCCGATCGGCAAGGCCGCGGGTGCCGACATCGGCCGGTTCGACGACCCGGCGGCGCAGGCCGCGCTGACGGCGTACTCGGCCGCTACCAGCGCGACGCAGGAGCAGGCTGCCATGGCCACGCTGGCCGGGATCGAGGAGTCCCAGGTTCCGGTCGCACCGCTTCTCTACGGCGCGTCCTGGGCCGAGTTCTCCACCCGCGACTACACCGGCTGGCCGTCGTCCAGCAACCCCTACAG
>JBAWAV010000257.1:0-18255 GCA_049589475.1 Mycobacterium sp. | reverse complement strand
GCGGCCCGGGTGCGCGAGCTGGTACTGGCGGCCTGCAGTTAGCGCGCTCGGGCGGTTAGAAAGCTGAGGGTCCGCACAACGAGACGTCGCGAACGTAAAGCGCGCAACCTGCATAGCGTTCGGAGCTCCGCCGCCCATCCCGGCCACATAGCATCTGGCTGGCGGGGGCCCGCCGGCCCCGGCAGCCAGTGATCTGATAGCAGAAGCGAATTCCTGAGCGCTTTAGCGGGCGCGGCGATCAACGCACGAAAGCGCGGCAGGATCTAGCCGATCGTCGACAACCCGCTGATGATTTGCTCAACGATCGTGTACAGCTCGGGGCCCAACACAGTATTTGCGACCTCCGCGTCAGCAGCGCTCGCGACAGTCGCAAGGTAGTCGCTGGCGCCGGTTGCCGGGACTACGAACGCGGACGTCAGCTGCTCCCAATACTGCAACGCCGCCGTGAAGGGGTCATCGCCGGTGGCCAGCGGTGTTATAGAAAGTGTGTCAACACAACTCGGAGTGTCCGCGCAGACGATTTGCGTGGCGATCGTGTTCAGCTCCGGGCCGTAAACAGTATTTGCCAGATCCATGTTGATTTCGCTAGCGAGAATTCCAAGTATGTCATTAGGAGTGCCGTCTGCGGTAAACGCGTTCCCGTCGATCCCCGCGACCAGTTCCGTGAAGGCGTCGTTATTGGCGGCCTGTGCGGGTAGGGCAGCTGCGGTAACGGCGTCACTGCCAGCCGATCCGAGAAGGTCGTCAGCGGAAGCCGTGCCCGTCGCGACGAACGCGGCTGCCGTGGCGCCGCCGACGGCGATGGCCACCCCGGCGCCGTTAACTTTCCGTCGGCGACGATGCTGGTCAGGGGTCCGGGGACGGCGAGACTTCTTGCTCATGGCGTGACTCCATTCACACGTAAAGGCAACGCTATTAAACATTGGAAGAATATGAGAAGCAATGTAAGCGATACTGAGCTGTAACCCTGGGGCAGTGGATGAACGGTCTTCCCCTTGGGGCTTGCGCGTAAGGCGGGGTTACGAAAGAGAAGGTCTCAGAGTCGGCATTGCCGACGTCGCCGACCTCGAACCGAGCCACAAGCCCTGAGCCCGACCGCGACTGTGCCTGATTGCCCGCTTCCTCCTCGCGCCGCTTTGCGGCGCGCATCGTCAGCAGGCTAGGTCTTGTCCTCGTTGGCCCGCGGGAAACCGCCGCCCTGCGGGAACAGCGGGAACACCACATCGTCGAGTTTCATGGCATCGCCGTCGGTCTTGTTGACGGTCGCGCCCCAGACGTTGCCGTCCGGCGACATCCGCAACGCCCACGCGTGTCCGTGCGCGTCCTGACGGACCACGTCGGGCTGGCCGGTGACCGCGCCGGTGCCCTGCGCGAGATGCACGGCCACGGTCTGTTTGGTGTTGACGAGGTTGACCAGCACGGTGCCGTCCAACGCTGAGCAACCCCCCACCCCGGGCCGGTCGGGCCACGTCCACACCGTGGAAACCTTCGAGTCTTTGGTGATGCGCTGCAACCGGTCGGCGGTCGGAGAACGGTCGAGAACATAAAGTGAGCCGTCCACAGGGTCGGTGCACAGGCCACCGCCGGAGCCGATACCGCTTAATGCCGTGGTCGGCGGTGCCGGATGCAGCGTGGTCGGCTGCTCGAGGCGGATGACCTTGCCGGCCAGCGATGCCGGATCGTTGGCCATCGCCGGGTTGCCCGCATCGCCGGTGAGAACGACCAGCGTGGTGGGGCTGGTGAACTGCAGCGCGCCCCTGTTTCCGACGGCGCCCTTGGGGATTCCCGTCAAGATGTCCTTGGGGAGATCGCCGTCAGCGACACGAATCACCCGATTGTCGGAGGGGGTGCTGATGTAGGCGTACATCAGCCGGTCCTGCGAGTAGGTCGGGGAGAGCACGATGTCCATCAGCCCCCCGTCGCCGGCCGGGTCGACCGGAATGACGGTTCTGACTTTCGGCTCGGCGTTGACCGCCACCTCTTTGACAGCGCCGGTCGTCCGCTCGGCGACAAGCGCCGACTTGCTGTCCGGTTGCATCAGCAAGCCGCTGGTGCTCTCCAGGCAACCTTGCATCACTCCGGGCGCCGGGCATTCCTTCGGAAACGGCTTGTCAGGCAGGGGCGGCGGCGGAGGAGGCGTGGAACTCGGCGGGGCGTGCCGCTCGGGCTCGGTGGTGAACGGCTCCGACGCGGCGTCGTTGAAGTGTGCGCAACCAGCCAGAACGAATATCGCCGAGCAGAGCACAGCAGCATTGCGCCGCCCAGACCACCTCAACCGCATAGCTGCCAGATTACGGATATGTCGGCCGCGGTGCCCGTGACGGGTGCCGCGCGCCTTTCTTTCGTGCCCCGCAAACAGTCGCCCGTGCCGGCCGGTGCGCGAATCAGAACAGCGAAAGGGCCGCTCAAATCCCCGATTCGCAGGAATTTGCCCTTACCCTGGCACGAGTGAGCAGTCAATCGCATGACGCACCTTGGCAGCGACCGGACCAATCGGCGGTGCCGACGGCGGAGCGGCCAACCTCAGCGAACTTGGTCGACCCCGAGGACGATCTGCCGTCGGACACGTATGCAGGCGATTTCGAGACCACCCTGATCCCGCACTACGACTCCACGCACTCCGGCAGCGTCCGTTCGTCGAGCTCGGGATACGGCGTGATGGGCGGGCAGGAGCCGTTGCCCTACCAGCCCCAACCCACCGGCACGCATTCGGTGTTCACGACCGGGCACGTCGATGAACACGAGCATCATGTCGACGACGAGCGGGTGCGCGCCGCACACCGTCGCGGCACCCAGCATCTGGGCCTGCTGATCCTGAGGGTCGGCCTGGGTGGGGTGCTCGTCGCGCACGGGCTGCAGAAACTCTTCGGCTGGTGGGGCGGCCAAGGCCTGACGGGCTTCAAGAACTCGCTGTCCGACATCGGCTACCAGCACGCCGACATCCTCACCTACTGCGCTGCCGGCGGCGAGATCGCCGCGGGAGTGCTGTTGATGCTGGGGTTGTTCACCCCGATAGCCGCTGCCGGGGCGCTGGCCTACCTGATCAACGGTGTGCTCGCCGGCATGTCGGCGCAGCACAACACCAAGTCGTTCCCGTTCTTCCTGCCGGACGGGCACGAATACGAGATCACGCTGATCGTGATGGCGGCCGCCGTCATCCTGGTCGGCCCCGGACGCTACGGCTTCGACGCCGGTCGGGGCTGGGCGCGGCGCCCGTTCATCGGGTCGTTTGCCGCACTGGTGGTCGGGATCGGCGCCGGTGTGGCGCTGTGGATGCTGCTCAACGGCAGCAACCCGGTGCGCTAACCCGCATACGGGTTGGGCACCCGGCCGTCGCTGGCCCGGGTCAGCTGCGGCAGAGTGGCGAAAGTCACCGCGGGTAATCGCAGGTCGCGACCGTTTTTGAGCTGTGCGCGCGCCCAGGAGCCTCGGTGGAAACGCAGCCCTTCGATGTCTTCCCAACGCACCGACCGGCTACCGAGCAGCGTGCGCACCGTCACGCCGTCGTGGTCGGCCTGCGTGCGCAACCGAATGATCAACGCCGACAACAACACCGGGATGATCAGCAGAGGAGCGGTCAGCGGCCAGGTCTGCACCGGGATGAGCAGGCCGAGGGCGAAGAAGCCCACCGCGATCTGCGCCATCGGTGAAATGTTGAGCACCACCGGCGGCATGGGTGCCGTTTCCTGCGGTGAATCGCCTGCCATGCATGCATCATGGCATCGAGGTCTGACCTGGTTGTCCGCGAGAGTCCGGCAGCACCGGGATTTGACGTTTGACCAGTACGAGGCCTACCCTCGGGAACCGTGATCACTCGTGGAATGCTCGTAGTAGGTCGGCGCGTTGGTGCCTGACTGATCAAGCACACCAACGCGCAACCCTCGTACAGCAGCTGAGCTGACGGGGGTTTTTTGTTGCCACCGACATTCCAGAATGAACAAGGAACCAAGAGGACAAGAGGACACCGTGAGCGCACCCACCAGATCGCACTCCGATCCGCAGGCACCTGCTTCCAAGCCTGCGTCGCAGGAGGTGGCCCGCATCGCCTCGGATGCGGCGAAGCCCGCCGACAAGCCGCCGACTGTGCGGCCGAAACATGTTGCGCCTGAGCAACTTACCGGAGCGCAGTCGGTAATCCGGTCGCTGGAGGAGCTCGACGTCGAGGTCATCTTCGGAATCCCCGGCGGGGCCGTGTTGCCGGTCTACGACCCGCTGTTCGACTCGAAGAAGCTCCGCCATGTCCTCGTTCGCCACGAGCAGGGCGCCGGCCACGCGGCAAGCGGCTACGCCCATGCCACCGGCAAGGTCGGCGTGATGATGGCGACCTCGGGCCCGGGTGCCACCAACCTGGTGACGCCGCTGGCCGACGCGCAGATGGACTCCATCCCGGTGGTCGCGGTCACCGGGCAGGTCGGTCGCGCGCTGATAGGGACGGACGCCTTCCAGGAGGCGGACATCTCCGGCATCACGATGCCGATCACCAAGCACAACTTCCTCGTTCGCGACGGCGACGAGATCCCGCGGGTTCTCGCTGAGGCGTTCCACATCGCGGCCAGCGGCCGGCCGGGCGCAGTGCTCGTCGACATTCCCAAAGACGTGCTCCAGGCGCAGTGCACGTTCAGTTGGCCGCCGCAGATGGATTTGCCTGGGTACAAGCCGAACACCAAGCCGCACAACCGACAGATCCACGAGGCCGCCAAGCTGATCGCCGCGGCGCACAAGCCGGTGCTGTACGTCGGCGGCGGCGTCATCCGCGGCGAGGCCACCGAGCAGCTGCGGGAACTGGCTGAGTTGACCGGAATCCCGGTCGTCACCACGTTGATGGCCCGCGGCGCGTTCCCGGACAGCCACCGTCAGCACCTGGGCATGCCGGGCATGCACGGCACGGTGGCCGCGGTGGCCGGGCTGCAGCGCAGCGACCTGTTGATCGCGCTCGGCACCCGCTTCGACGACCGCGTCACCGGGCAGCTGGACTCGTTCGCTCCCGAGGCCAAGGTCATCCACGCCGACATCGACCCCGCCGAAATCGGCAAGAACCGGCACGCCGACGTGCCGATCGTCGGTGACGTCAAAGCCGTCATCACCGCGCTGATCGCCGCGCTGCAGGACGACGGGACGCCGGGCAAGCTCGACATCGCCGACTGGTGGACGTATCTCGACGATGTGAAGGCGACCTTCCCGCTGAGCTACGGGCCGCAGAGTGACGGCAGCCTGAGCCCGGAGTACGTCATCGAGAAGCTGGGCGAGATCGCCGGGCCGGACGCCGTCTACGTCGCCGGCGTCGGTCAGCACCAGATGTGGGCCGCGCAGTTCGTCTCCTACGAGAAACCGCGAACCTGGCTCAACTCCGGCGGTCTGGGCACCATGGGCTTCGCCGTGCCGGCGGCTATGGGTGCCAAGCTCGCCCGCCCGGACGCCGAAGTCTGGGCGATCGACGGCGACGGCTGTTTCCAGATGACCAACCAGGAGTTGGCCACCTGCGCAATCGAAGGCGCCCCGATCAAGGTCGCGCTAATCAACAACGGCAACCTGGGCATGGTCCGGCAGTGGCAGACACTGTTTTACGAGGAGCGGTACTCGCAGACCGACCTGGCCACGCACTCGCGCCGCATCCCGGACTTCGTCAAGCTGGCCGAGGCGCTGGGCTGCGTCGGATTGCGTTGCGAGCGTGAGGAAGACGTCGTCGACGTGATCAACCAGGCCCGGGCGATCAACGACCGCCCGGTGGTGATCGACTTCATCGTCGGCGCCGACGCGCAGGTGTGGCCGATGGTCGCCGCCGGCACCTCGAACGACGAGATCCAGGCTGCCCGCGGCATCCGTCCGCTGTTCGACGACGAGACCGAAGGGCACGCGTGATGACCGGGTCGACAACCAGGACGCACACGTTATCGGTGCTGGTCGAAGACAAGCCCGGTGTGCTGGCACGTGTGGCGGCGCTGTTCTCCCGACGCGGATTCAACATCGAGTCGCTGGCCGTGGGCGCCACCGAGCAGAAGGACATGTCGCGGATGACCATCGTGGTCTCCGCGGAAAGCACTCCGCTCGAGCAGATCACCAAACAGCTCAACAAGCTCATCAACGTCATCAAGATCATCGAGCAGAACGACGACAACTCGGTGTCCCGTGAGCTGGCGCTGATCAAAGTTCGCGCCGACGCCGGCACTCGCAGTCAGGTGATCGAAGCCGTGAACCTGTTCCGCGGCAAGGTGATCGACGTATCACCAGAATCGCTGACCATCGAGGCCACCGGTGACCGCGGCAAACTCGAAGCGCTGCTGAAGGTGCTCGAACCGTTCGGCATCCGCGAAATAGCGCAATCCGGTGTGGTGTCGCTCGCGCGGGGCCCCCGCGGTATCGGTACCGCCAAATAACCAACCTAGTTCGAAAAGCCAAGAAAGAAGGAGAGATTCACGTGGCTTTGGAGATGTTTTACGACGATGATGCCGACCTGTCGATCATCCAGGGCCGCAAGGTCGGCGTCATCGGATACGGCAGCCAGGGGCATGCGCACTCGCTGAGCCTGCGCGACTCCGGAGTTGAGGTCCGCGTCGGGCTGAAGGAAGGCTCGAAGTCGCGGGGCAAAGTCGAGGAGCAGGGCCTGACCGTCGACACCCCGGCCGAGGTCGCCAAGTGGGCCGACGTGATCATGCTGCTGGCGCCCGACACCGCGCAGGCCGACATCTTCGCAGGCGACATCGAGCCCAACCTGAAAGACGGCGACGCGCTGTTCTTCGGCCACGGCCTCAACATTCATTTCGACCTGATCAAGCCGCCCGGCAACGTCACTGTCGCCATGGTCGCCCCGAAGGGGCCCGGCCACCTGGTGCGCCGTCAGTTCGTCGACGGCAAGGGCGTCCCGGCGCTGATCGCCGTCGACCAGGACCCGACCGGCACGGGTGAGGCGCTCGCCCTGTCGTACGCGAAGGCCATCGGCGGCACCCGCGCCGGCGTCATCAAGACCACCTTCAAGGACGAGACCGAGACCGACCTGTTCGGCGAGCAGGCTGTGTTGTGCGGTGGCACAGAGGAATTGGTGAAGACCGGTTTCGATGTCATGGTCGAGGCCGGCTACCCGCCGGAGATGGCCTACTTCGAGGTGCTGCACGAGCTCAAGCTGATCGTCGACCTGATGTACGAGGGCGGCATCGCGCGGATGAACTACTCGGTCTCCGACACCGCCGAATTCGGCGGTTACCTGTCGGGTCCCCGTGTCATCGACGCCGACACCAAGGAGCGGATGCGCGGGATCCTGCGCGACATCCAGGACGGCAGCTTCACCAAGAAGCTCGTCGCCAACGTCGAAGGCGGCAACAAGCAGCTCGAGCAGCTGCGCAAGGAAAACGCCGAGCACCCCATCGAGGTCACCGGAAAGAAGCTGCGCGACCTGATGAGCTGGGTCGACCGCCCGATCACCGAGACCGCCTGACTACGCAGCTCTGCCGAGATCGAGGTTAGCGAGCCGAGTTTCGGCGTGTCGTCACGCTAACGTCGATGTCGCGGCGTTGGAAGTCAGGTGGCCAGCCGCCCCGCCAACGACACCACTCGACGGGCCAGGTGTGCGAGCGCCTGGCCCGTCGTGTCGTCGAACTCGTCGATGTTGTCGTGGGTGGCGACCAGGCTTGCGCCGTAGGGGTTGCCGTCGACGAACTTCGACGGGTCGGTGTATCCCGGCGCCACGATGATGCCGCCCCAGTGGATCAGCGTGATGTAAAGCGACAGCAGGGTGGTTTCTTGGCCGCCGTGCAAGGTGTTCGACGACGTGAAGCCGGCGTACACCTTGTCCGACAGTTTGCCGTCGGCCCACAATCCGCCCAGCGAGTCGATGAAGGTGCGGAGTTGCGCTGCGGGAGAGCCGAATCGCGTAGGCGTTCCGAAGATCACCGCATCCGCCCAGACGATGTCGTCGCCGCTGGCTGCGGGAAGGTCCTTGGTGGCTTCGTAGTTCGCTGTCCAGGCCGGATTGTGGGCGAATGATTTCGGGTCGTTGGTTTCGGCGACATGCCGCAGCCGGACTTCCGCACCGGCTGATTGGGCCGCCGCAGCGACGTGTTTCGCCATCGATGATCCGTGGCCGGTTGCAGAGTAATAGATGATCGCGAGTTTCGTCACGGCGTCATCGTAGGCATCGGCGACCGTGGCGTTCATCGCTTCAACCGCGACCATTAGGCTGGCCGGGTGAGCCTGCCTGTTGTTTTGATCGCCGACAAACTTGCCCAATCCACCGTCGAGGCCCTGGGTGACCAGGTTGAGGTGCGCTGGGTCGACGGCCCTGACCGCGAGAAGCTGCTGGCCGCTGTGCCCGAAGCCGACGCGCTGCTGGTTCGCTCGGCCACGACCGTCGACGCCGAGGTGCTGAGTGCCGCACCCAAGCTCAAGATCGTCGCCCGCGCCGGTGTCGGCCTGGACAACGTCGATGTGGACGCCGCCACCGAGCGCGGTGTGCTTGTCGTCAACGCGCCGACGTCGAACATCCACAGCGCAGCCGAACACGCCGTGGCACTGCTGCTCTCTGCTGCCCGCCAGATTCCCGCCGCGGACGCCACCCTGCGCGAGCATGCGTGGAAGCGGTCGTCGTTCTCCGGCACCGAGATCTTCGGCAAGACCGTCGGAGTCGTCGGCCTGGGCCGCATCGGGCAGCTGGTAGCCCAGCGGCTGGCCGCGTTCGAGGCCCACATCGTCGCGTACGACCCGTACGTGTCGGCCGCGCGCGCTGCGCAGTTGGGCATCGAGTTGCTGACCCTCGACGAACTGCTGGGACGGGCCGACTTCATCTCGGTGCACCTGCCCAAGACGCCGGAGACCGCGGGCCTGATCGACAAAGACGCGCTGGCCAAGACCAAGCCAGGTGTGATCATCGTCAACGCCGCACGCGGCGGGCTGATCGACGAGGCGGCGCTGGCCGATGCCATCTCCAGCGGACATGTTCGCGCCGCCGGTGTTGACGTCTACTCCAAGGAGCCGTGCACCGACAGCCCGCTGTTCGAGCTGTCGCAGGTGGTCGCCACGCCGCACCTCGGAGCCTCGACCGAAGAGGCCCAGGACCGCGCCGGCACCGACGTCGCGGCCAGTGTGAAGCTGGCGCTGGCAGGCGAATTCGTTCCCGACGCGGTCAATGTCGGCGGCGGTGTTGTCAACGAAGAGGTAGCACCATGGCTGGACCTGGTCCGCAAGCTCGGTCTGCTGGCCGGAGCGCTCAGCGAGGAACTGCCGACGTCGCTGTCGGTGCAAGTGCGTGGCGAGCTGGCTGGCGAAGACGTTGAGGTGCTGCGGCTTTCGGCGTTGCGGGGTCTGTTCTCGGCGGTGATCGAGGACCAGGTGACGTTCGTCAACGCCGCGGCGATCGCCGAAGAACGCGGCGTTGCCGCCGACATCAGCACCGCCACCGAAAGCCCCAACCACCGCAGCGTCGTCGACGTGCGCGCCGTCGCCGCCGACGGTTCGGTCGTGAATGTGGCCGGAGCGTTGTCCGGCCCGCAGCAGGTGGAGAAGATCGTGCAGATCAACGGTCGCAACTTCGACCTGCGCGCTCACGGCATCTATCTCGTCATCAACTACGCCGATCAGCCTGGGGCACTGGGCAAGATCGGGACGGTGCTCGGCACCGCCGGGGTGAACATCCAGGCCGCTCAACTCTCCGAGGACGCCGAGGGTCCCAGTGCGACCATCCTGCTGCGCGTGGACCGCGACATCCCTGCCGACGTCCGCGCCGAGATAAGGTCCGCGGTGTCGGCCAACAAACTCGAAGTGGTCGACCTGTCGTGAAACTCGCTGTCATCCCGGGCGACGGAATCGGGCCCGAGGTCATCGCCGAAGCGGTCAAGATTCTCGACACGGTGCTACCCGGGATCGAGAAGACCGAATACGACTTGGGAGCCAGGCGATTCCACGCGACCGGCGAAGTGCTGCCGGACTCGGTGGTTCCCGAATTGCGTACGCATGATGCGATCCTGTTGGGCGCCATCGGCGATCCATCGGTGCCCAGTGGCGTGCTCGAGCGAGGTCTGTTGCTGCGGCTGCGCTTCGAGTTGGACCACCACGTCAACCTGCGGCCGGGCCGGCTGTACCCGGGTGTGCGTAGCCCACTGGCCGGCGACCCCAAGATCGATTTCTTGGTGATCCGCGAAGGCACTGAGGGCCCCTACACCGGCACAGGCGGCGCGATCCGGGTCGGCACCCCGCACGAGGTGGCCACCGAGGTCAGCATCAACACCGCATTCGGCGTTCGACGTGTCGTGGCAGACGCTTTCGAGCGCGCTCAGCACCGTCGCAAGCATCTGACTCTGGTGCACAAGACCAATGTGCTGACGTTCGCGGGATCACTGTGGTCGCGAACCGTGCAGGAGATCGGTGAAAAATACCCTGATGTCGAGGTCGCCTATCAGCACGTCGACGCCGCGACGATCCACCTGGTGACCGATCCGGGACGCTTCGACGTGATCGTCACCGACAACCTCTTCGGCGACATCATCACCGACCTGGCCGCCGCCGTCTGCGGCGGTATCGGGCTGGCGGCCAGTGGAAATATCGACGCCACTCGCACCAACCCGTCGATGTTCGAGCCGGTGCACGGCAGCGCACCCGACATCGCCGGGCAGGGCATTGCCGATCCGACCGCCGCGGTTATGTCGGTGGCGCTGCTGCTTTCCCACGTCGGCGAAGACGCTGCCGCCGCGCGAGTGGACCAGGCCGTGGCGTCCCATCTGGCCAGTCGCCCGACTGAAAGGCTATCCACCGCCGAAATCGGCGAAAGGATAGCGTCCGCGATCTAGTCTCCAGCCCGGGCGGCAGTGTTCGAGCCGGCACGATCGGCACCGCCAGTAACGGGAAGAGTCCACAGATCGCGAATGCCAGGGGATAACCCGAACCGGCGATCAGGTCGCCGAGCACCGGCGGCGTGCCCGCCGCCATCAGACGCTGGTAGGTGTTCTGCAGGCCCAGCGAGCGTCCGCTCCAGAACGGTCCGGCGTACTCGGTGATCGCGGTGGACTCCAGGCCGTTGTCGAGCACCGCGACGACGGCCACCGCGACCATCAGCGGCACGGCGACGAACAAGCGCAGATGATCGGCAACAGCCAACCCGACCAGGGTCAGGACCCCCGCGACGGCCATGATGCGGACCGGGCGCAACCTCGAGCCGATCCGGTCCGACCACCTGCCGACCGCGATCCGGCCGATCGCCCCGAGCACCTGCGACACCGTGACGACACATCCCGCCGCCACGATCGAACACCGGTAGTTCGCGATCAGCCAGATCAGCATGAACGTCACGGTCAGCGTCTGGGGAACCATCAACAGCGCGGAGACCATGTGGATTCGGCGTAGCACCATCGAGCCGCGGTACGGGTTCGCCAATTCTTGTTGCGTGGCGTCAGCCCGTTCCTTGCGCGGCGGGTCCTTGATGGCTACCGCGCTGAGTACCGCCGCCGCCGCGCACAGCACGGCCGGGAATATCAAGCCCCACGTCGCCGATCGGGCATGCTCGGCGAGTAGGGGAATCACCAACGCGCCCAAGGCAATTCCGAGTGGCTGTGCGGTCTGACGGACACCCATCGCGAGCCCGCGTTGTTCCGGCGGGAACCATCCGGAGACCAGCCTGCCGCCTGCCGAGTTGCAACTGGCCGCTGCCATGCCGCCGACGAACAGCCACGCCGCGAAGGCGACCATCGAGTGCGCGGTTGTCGCCCCGTACGCCGCCGCCGCCGTCAGCGCACTGCCGACCGTCAACACGACGCGTTCGCCGACCCGGTCGAGCAGCCAGCCCCACAGGATCAGCGTCGCGACCATGCCGAAGCTCGGCATGGACGACAGCAAACCGGCCTCGGCCAGCGGCGTGCCCTGATCCTCCTCGAGGGCGGGGATCAGAAACGCGACGCCGTTGATGAAGACGAAGGCGCTCGCCGTCACGACCAAGGAGACGACGACGATCGACCAGCGTCGGACTTTGCTGGGCCCGACCGTGCCGGTCGAATCCGTCGGCATCGAACCATGCTCGCACAGCGATGTGAGCGCTGTGGCTAAAGCGACACTGGCCCGCCCGCGCGGACCCCGATCTCGTTAGTAGGCTCAGGCGAATGCGCCTTGGCCGAATTGCCAGTCCCGACGGGGTCGCGTTTGTCACCATCGACGGCGACCCCGATGAGCTGATCGTCCGCGAAATCGCCGAACATCCCTTCGGCACCCCGACATACACCGGTCGCTCCTGGCCACTGGCCGACGTACGCCTGTTGTCGCCGATCTTGGCCAGCAAGGTGGTGTGCGTCGGCAAGAACTACGCCGATCACATCGCCGAGATGGGCGGCACGACGGGTCCCGCGCCGGCGGATCCGGTGATCTTCCTCAAACCCAACACCGCGATCTGCGGACCCAACGTGCCGATTCGCCTGCCGGCCAACGCATCGCCGGTGCACTTCGAGGGTGAGCTGGCTGTGGTCATCGGGCGGCCGTGCAAGGACGTCATGGCTGATCGCGCGGCCGAAAGCATCCTCGGCTACACCATCGCCAACGACGTGTCGGCCCGCGATCAACAAAAGGCGGACGGTCAGTGGACGCGGGCAAAGGGGCACGACACGTTCTGCCCCGTCGGCCCGTGGATCTCCACCGATGTCGACCCGGCCGACCTGGAACTGCGCACCGAGGTCAGCGGCGAGGTCAAGCAGGACAGCCGCACTTCGCTGATGATCCATGACGTCGGCGCGATCGTGGAGTGGATCTCCGCGGTGATGACGCTGCTGCCCGGCGACCTCATCTTGACCGGGACGCCCGCAGGCGTGGGACCGATCGAGGACGGCGACGTCGTCAACATCACCATCTCCGGCATCGGAACGTTGTCAAATCCCGTTGTCCGGAAATAGGACTCACGCTCGAGCGGTCGGCCCGCCATCCGTCTCGCGGACCGGCGCCCTACGCGGGTCGGGCGCACGTGAGACGCGACCCGTTTGTTTGGTAGTCTGCTCGACGGCCCATAACGACCGGCAGCAGCGCCGCATGACCGTGCACAACTCGCGGAAAGCGTTCTGACCAGCAGTTTTAGGCAGCCAATGGGGTATGGTGTAATTGGCAACACAGCTGATTCTGGTTCAGCCATTCTAGGTTCGAGTCCTGGTACCCCAGCAGTATTTTTCCAAAGTCGTTCCACCCCCTAGCGATTAGGTAGGCGTGGAGACAGTGAGCTATGCTGGCTCCTCGGATCGGTTCCGGCCCCGTCGTCTAGCGGCCTAGGACGCCGCCCTCTCACGGCGGTAGCGTGGGTTCGAATCCCATCGGGGCTACTCATCCTTCAGGCGTCACACCACCGCACTCAGCCGGCGGCAGGCGCCGTTGTACCGCCGACCGGCATATGCGGCATTCCCAGCTTGCGGTGATCCCACGAACGAGTGCGATTGCTGACGATTCGAACCGCCACCCGCTTGTTCATCATCATGTCGACGGCCGGTTTCATCTCGTCGGTGTAGGGCCCGGTGTAGCGCTCCCACACACTCACGCCGACGCGGAAGATCGCGTCCGGATCCTCGACGATCTCCGCCACCCCTTCGAACGACACACCGCGAAGCGTGTCGTAGGTCGCGCCGTCTTCGAGCAGGAAGCTGACTCGCGGGTCGCGCTTGAGGTTGACCGCCTTCTGTGACTTGGCTTTGGTCTCCAGCCAGATCTCGCCGTCGACCACGCCGTACCACATCGCGGTCAAATGCGGCTGTCCGTCCGGCCCGATGGTGGCCAGCGTTCCGGTACGGCTGCTGTTGACGAAATCGGCGATCTCCGCCTCGGACATGACGATCTGCGCACGCTGGTTCGTTCCCATGGCGACAGTGTGTCAGGTCACGTTGCGGCGCTAGGCGATGCGGTGCGAATCACATCCGGCGAGTGAGTGCATCCGCGGCGGCGAGCAGATCGGCCGCCCAGCGTTCACCCGGACGGCGGCCCATCCGGTCGATCGGGCCCGAGACCGAGATCGCGGCGATCACGGCACCATTGGAGTCGCGCACCGGCGCCGATACGCTGGCCACTCCCGGCTCGCGCTCGGCGGCGCTCTGCGCCCAGCCGCGGCGGCGCACCTCGGTCAGTGTGCGGTCGCTGAACTTCGCGGCGGCCAGCACCGCTGCCCGGGTGGCGTCGTCACTGTAGGCCAGTAGGACCTTCGCGCCAGAACCGGCCGTCATCGGCAAACGGGTACCCACCGGGACGGTATCGCGAAGGCCCGCAGGCGGTTCCAACGCGGCGATGCAAATCCGGGAGCTGCCTTCGCGCCGGTACAGCTGCACGCTCTCCCCGGTGATCTCGCGCAGTCGAGGCAGAACAGTGGCGCCGGCCGCCAGTAACGGGTCGTTGACGTGTGCGGCCAGTTCGCTGACCGCCGGACCCAGATGCCAGCGGCCCTCGCCGTCGCGGGCCAGCAGCCGATGGACTTCCAAGCCGGCCGCCAAGCGATGCGCGGTGGCTCTCGGCAGGCCAGTGCGATCGCATAATTCGGCCAATCCGCACGGTGATTCCGCGATCGTGTGCAGTACCCCCACGGCTTTGTCGAGCACGCCGATGCCGCTATCCTGTCTCACAGAGAGATATTAGCGTCTCGCATAGTGAGATCTACGAATTGGGATGACGTCGTGACAAAAACTTCAGCAGACAACGAAGCCGGGCGTCCGCGCACGCTGGCGGAGAAGGTGTGGGACGACCACGTGGTGACCTCCGGCGGCGGCACCGAACCTGACCTGATCTACATCGATCTGCATTTGGTGCATGAGGTCACCAGCCCGCAGGCCTTCGACGGTCTGCGCCTGGCCGGTCGACCGGTGCGGCGCCCGGACCTGACCATCGCCACCGAAGACCACAACGTGCCGACGATCGACATCGACAAGCCGATCGCCGATCCGGTGTCACGCAAACAGGTCGAGACTCTGCGGAGCAACTGTGCCGAATTCGGTGTCCGCCTTTACCCGATGGGCGATATCGAGCAGGGCATCGTGCATGTGGTCGGTCCTCAGCTGGGTCTGACTCAACCGGGAATGACGGTTGTGTGCGGCGACAGTCACACCTCGACGCACGGCGCGTTCGGCGCATTGGCGATGGGCATCGGGACGTCGGAGGTCGAGCACGTGCTCGCCACGCAGACGCTTCCACTGCGGCCGTTTAAGACCATGGCCGTCAACGTCGACGGTCGACTGCCGGCCGGGGTCACCGCCAAGGACGTCATTCTTGCGGTCATCGCCAAGATCGGCACCGGTGGCGGACAGGGCCATGTCATCGAATATCGCGGCAGCGCCATCGAATCGCTGTCGATGGAGGCCCGGATGACGATCTGCAACATGAGCATCGAGGCTGGGGCCCGGGCGGGAATGGTGGCACCCGATGCCACCACCTACGAGTTCCTGCGCGGCCGTCCGCTTGCGCCGACCGGCGCGCAGTGGGATGCGGCGCAGGCGTACTGGGACCAGTTGCGCACCGACGACGGCGCCGAATTCGACACCGAAGTCCATCTGGACGCCGCCTCGTTGACCCCGTTCGTGACGTGGGGCACCAATCCGGGCCAGGGCGTGCCGCTGAGCGACGCCGTGCCGGACCCCGAGCTGATGAGCGACGACAACGAGCGACAGTCGGCCGAGAAAGCGCTGGCGTACATGGACCTTCGGCCCGGAATGCCAATGCGCGAGATCGCAGTGGACACGGTTTTCGTCGGATCCTGCACCAACGGCCGCATCGAGGATCTGCGCGCGGTGGCCGACATCCTGCGGGGGCGCAAGGTGGCCGACGGTGTACGGATGCTGGTCGTGCCCGGATCGATGCGGGTACGCGCGGAGGCCGAAAGTGAAGGGCTGGGCGAGGTCTTCACCGCCGCGGGTGCCGAATGGCGTCAGGCCGGATGCTCGATGTGCCTGGGGATGAATCCCGATCAACTCGCGCCGGGGGAGCGCTGCGCTGCAACGTCAAACCGAAACTTCGAAGGGCGCCAGGGCAAGGGCGGCCGTACGCATTTGGTGTCGCCGGCAGTCGCCGCGGCCACCGCGGTGCGCGGCACACTCTCCGCCCCGGCCGACCTGAACTGACTGTAGGGAGAAATCGAATGGACGCTTTCCACACCCACACGGGTATCGGAGTGCCGCTGCGGCGGTCCAATGTCGACACCGATCAGATCATTCCCGCGGTCTATTTGAAACGTGTGACCCGAACGGGTTTCGAGGACGGATTGTTCGCGTCTTGGCGGGCCGATCCGTCCTTTGTGCTCAATCTCAGCCCATTCGACAGGGGTTCAGTACTGGTCGCCGGACCCGATTTCGGCACCGGATCCTCACGCGAGCACGCGGTGTGGGCACTGATGGACTACGGCTTCCGAGTGGTGATCTCGTCGCGCTTCGGTGACATTTTTCGCGGCAATGCGGGGAAGGCCGGGCTGCTGGCGGCCGAAGTTGCTCAGGATGATGTCGAACTTTTATGGAAGCTGATCGAAGGCAGCCCGGGGCTGGAAATCACTGTCAATCTTCAAGATCGGAATGTCACGGCGGGAACGGTGGTGGTGCCGTTCAAGATTGACGATTACACCGCTTGGCGTTTGCAGGAGGGGCTTGACGATATAGCCCTCACGCTGCGCAAACGCGACGAGATCAAAACCTTCGAGGCGGCTCGGGCGGCTTGGAAGCCGACGACGATGCCCACTTCGTAACGACTCGAACGAGCCCGAATTGCGGGCGCCACAGGGCCGTATTTGGCGGCGGCGCCACCTCCCAAGCGCGGCAAGCGGATTCCTAAAAAGTTCGCCAAGAACCATTGAAATTGCGCGTGGCTCTTGGAAATCAGGCACCTGAGGGTTTACCGTGTCCTCTAGTCGGTCCAAACGAGGACCACTAGCTTCGGAGGATTTGCATGAACAAAGCAGAGCTCATTGATGCACTGACAGATAAATTGGGCTCGGATCGTCGGTCGGCAACCGCCGCCGTCGAGAATGTTGTCGACACGATTGTGCGGGCAGTGCACAAGGGCGAGAGCGTCACCATTACCGGGTTCGGCGTTTTCGAACAGCGGCGTCGCGCGGCTCGCGTAGCCCGCAACCCGCGCACCGGCGAGACGGTGAAGGTCAAGCCGACCTCCGTGCCGGCCTTTCGGCCCGGCGCACAATTCAAAGCGGTTGTCTCTGGCGCGCAGCGTCTCCCGGCGGAAGGACCAGCAGTGAAGCGTGGTGTTGTCGCAAGCGGTGGTGCGAAGAAGGCGGCCAAGAAGGCGCCTGCCAAGAAGACCGCTGCGAAGAAGACCGCTGTGAAGAAGGCTCCGGTCAAGAAGGCAGTCGTCAAGAAGGTCGTCAAGAAGGCTCCGGTCAAGAAGGCCGTGGTGAAGAAGGCTCCGGCTGCCAAGAAGACCACGACCAAGCGGGTCACCAAAGCCGCCGTGAAGAAGGCTCCCGCCAAGAAGGCCGCAACCAAGCGGGCTCCGGCCAAGAAGGCTCCGGCCAAGAAGGCCACCGCCCGTCGCGGTCGCCGGTAGGCGTTCGACACATCGCAAACTGAATTCGCCGCGGAGCCGGCTCTCACGAGCCCTCCGCGGCGAATTTGCGTGCTATGGCGTTACGTTGGCGGCCAGCGCGCTGCCGATGTGGTCGGCCGCGATGAGGTGGCCGTCCACGAGCGACAGCACCCAGGTGCTGCCCTTGCGGTTACGGGACTTGTCCGGACGCACCCCGTCGCGTTCGCACCACCATGCGATGAGATCCGGAATCACCTTGCCCTGCGTGCAGATCACGGGCGTGCGATGCGCCTCGGCAATCTGCAGCACCCGCCGTCGAGCGCGCTTCGGGTTGTCCGCGTAGGCCTCTTCGGTCAGCGTCGGCTCGTTGCCGATGATCGCGCCCAACTCTTCGGCGAGCGGTTCCACGGTCTGGTGGCATCGCAGGCGGTCGGCGGCGTACACATCGGTGGGACCGAAAGTCGACAGTTGCGCGACGAGGGCCTCAGCCTGCGCCCTGCCCTTCTTGTCCAACGGTCGAATCTTGTCGTCGCCGGAGAATCGGGACTTGCTGCCTGCTGTGCCGTGCCGGACTATCAGAACCGACTGGGTGTCTGCCGGATGCTTGGCCCACCGCCGCAATATCTTTCGGTCGTAGGCGTAGGACACCTTCTTGAGGGCGGCAGGGACCGCCAGCCAGACGAGGTCGTCGACCTCATTGTTCGGAGCGAAACTGCCGCCGACGACGCTCCGCGCTGACCAGTACTGCACCTTTTTCGTGCGCTGCTCGATCGGATAGCTCACCGTCGCTATTCGACGACCGAGTTG
>JBAWAV010000256.1:0-3198 GCA_049589475.1 Mycobacterium sp. | reverse complement strand
CGTGGAGAAGGACAATCCCGGCTACGCGGCGACCAAGATCGGCGGCAAGATGTCGCTGCGGATGGTTCAGAACGCGGACATCACCCTCACCGACTGCCGAGTGTCCGAAGACGCCCGACTGCAGAACTGCAACAGCTTCAAAGATGTGGGGAAAGTGCTTGCGGGCACCCGCAATTCCGTCGCGTGGGGGTCGGCCGGACACGCAGTCGCGGCCTACGACATCGCGCTGAACTATGCGCTGCGCCGAAAGCAATTCGGCAGGCCAATCGCCAGAACCCAGGTCATCCAGTCAATGCTGGTAGAGATGCTCGGCGATCTCACCTCGATGCAGTTGTACGCCATCCGAATGGCCCGGCTCATCGATGACGGCAAGGCCGAAGAAACGATGGCTGCACTCGCCAAGTACTACTGCACGGTCAAAGGCCGCAACGTGTGCCGACTGGCCCGCGACGTGTTAGGGGGCAACGGTATCTTGCTCGACTTCCATGTCATGCGCCACCTGTGCGATATGGAAGCCCTGGTCACCTACGAAGGAACTGCGGAAATCCAGTCCCTCATCGTCGGCCGGCACATCACCGGTCAGAGCGCATTCGCCTGATCAGCCGGCCGAGGATTCCTCTGTCGGGATAGAGTATTCCTCGTGCCGCGATCCGCTGCCCGTAATGCGCGAGGCCGACTGCTGCTGACGGCCCGCCGCCGGTTCGCGGCCGACGGGGCCCTGGCCCCGACGCTCGACGAGATCCGGCGCGACGCCGATGTCAGCGTCGGCGCGCTCTACCACCACTTCCCGGACAAGCCCACGCTGGCGGCGGCGGTCTACGCCGAGGTGATGAGCGAATACCAGGCGGGTTTCACGGCGATGCTCCGCCGTCACGACACCGCCGAAGCGGGTATCCGCGGCGGCGTCGCGCATCATCTGCGGTGGGTCGCCGCCAACCGCAGCGAGGCGGCGTTGCTGCTGGGGGACCGGCTGGACAGCCCGGCGCTGCGCGAGTCCAACCGGATGTTCTTCGCCGCGGTGCGGGACTGGTGGCGGCCGCACCACAGCTACGGAGTGCTGCGGCCGATGCAGGCGGGCGTCACCGCCGCGCTGTGGTTCGGCCCGGCGCAGGACTTCAGTCGTTACTGGATCGACGGCGACGAATTGAGAATGCCGCGCAGCGTGGTCAAGACCTTCGCCGATGCGGCGTGGATCGCCTTGCGGGCCAACACTATTGAGGAGGACGAATGACGAGCACAGCAGAATCGCTGTATCGCGGGCTGGTTGCCGACGGCGATGACCCCGAGGCGCCACGACGGGTGACCGTCGAACGCCGCGGCGACCGGGCGATCGTGACCCTTGACGAACCCGATCGGCTCAACGTGCTGTCCGCGCCGTTGGTGCGGCAATTGCGTTGCGCGATCGAGGATCTCGATGCCGACGCTGACGTCCGCAGCGTGGTGCTCACCGGCCGCGACCCGGGCTTCAGCGCGGGCGGCGACTTGAAGATGATGCGCATGGCCACCGGGAATCTAGGTCAACCAGAAGGTGTCGCCGATGTCTGGCGCTGGATCCGTCGCGAATTCGGCGGCATCGCCCGGCTCATCGCCGGGTCGGACACGATCTTCGTCGCGGCGATCAACGGGCCCGCCGCCGGCGTCGGTCTGGCCTGGGCGTTGAGCTGCGATCTCGCCATCGCCAGCGAGCGCGCCGTGATCGTGCCCGCGTTCGGCCGGCTCGGCCTGCTACCCGAGGTCGGCACCAGCTGGGCGCTGACCCGCCGGCTGGGCTACCAGGGTGCGCTCGCGTACTACCTGCGCGGCGAGCACATCGACGCCCACGAAGCGCAGCGGCTCGGCCTCGTGCACCAGGTCGTCGCACACGACGAGCTGCTCGCCGCCGCCGACGAATGGTGTGCCCGCGTCGCCGCAATGCCCACTCATGCCGTCGCGATGACCAAGCCGCTGCTGCGGGCGGTCGCCGACGCCGGCTGGCACGAGTCGCTGACCATGGAGGAATTCGCCGAGCCCACCTGCTTCACCACCGCCGCGTTCGCCGACAGCGTGCAGGCGATGCTGGCCCGATCTCAGGACTGAATATCCGCGGTGACCGCGCCGGTGAGCCTGACCAAGTCCGCGGGCGCCACGGCGACGTCCCAGCCGCGTCGGCCCGCGCTGCAGTACACCCGCTCGAATGCCAGCGCGCCGGAGTCGACGACGGTCGGCAGCCGGGTGCGCTGGCCGAACGGCGACACCGCTCCCAGCACGTAGCCGGTGGCCCGCTCGGCTGCGCGCTGATCGGCCATGGCGGCTTTGCCGACACCCAGTGCCGAGGCGGCCGCCTTCAGCGACAGTCGCGCCGGCACAGGCACTATCGCGACGGCCAACCCGTCGGGAATCGCGATGATCAGCGTCTTGAGGATCTGCGCCGGCGATACGGCGCCTGAGGAGGTCAGCGCTCGCACGGCCTCATCCCCGAACGAGTGTTCCCGCGGATCGTGGGAGAATTTCACCACCTCGTGCGGCACTCCCGCCTCGGCCAGCGCCGCGAGCGCCGGAGTCGCCGCCGCCACGGCTACGAGGCGGTATACCCCGGCGGGTTGACGCCGTCGACCCAGAAGTCAACGCCCAGTTGGGAACCCGGGATGCAGTCATACACCGACAAGTCAGAGATCCCCGAGTCCACCAGCACGTCCTCGCACAGCAAGGTATTGCCGGTGTACTCCTTGGACGGCTTGTTGAGGATGACGTAGGCGGCGTCGGAGTAGACCTCCGGCTTGCGGGCGCGGCCCATCGCCTCGTCACCGCCGAGCAGGTTCTGCACCGCGGCGGTGGCCACCAGTGTGCGCGGCCACAACGTGTTCGAGGCGATGCCCTGGTCGCGCAGCTCTTCGGCGATTCCCAGCGCGCACAGCGTCATACCGAACTTGGCCATCATGTACGCCGTCGGCTTCAGCCATTCCTTGCCGAGCAACACCGGCGGCGACAGCGTCAAGATGTGCGGGTTCTCCCGGCCCTTCATATGCGGGATACAGGCCCGCGACACCGCGTAGGTGCCGCGCACCTGGATGCCGTTCATCAGGTCGAAGCGCTTCATCGGCACCTCGGTGATGGACCCCAGGTTGATCGCCGACGCGTTGTTGAC
Organism: Mycobacterium sp.; assembly: GCA_049589475.1. Taxonomy (GTDB): domain Bacteria; phylum Actinomycetota; class Actinomycetes; order Mycobacteriales; family Mycobacteriaceae; genus Mycobacterium. Next base: position 74 of record JBAWAV010000256.1, on the reverse strand, counting down.
CACGATGTCGATTCCGCCGAACTGCTCGACGGCCTTGGCCACCGCGGACTCGACCGAATCCGGGTCGCGGACGT